>JBBDXJ010000306.1:0-13027 GCA_040902445.1 Cyclobacteriaceae bacterium
TCAGGGACCAAAAGGAAAAGTAAATGCATTCGTTCCCGCAGTTTGAATAGGGTCGAATGAATCGTAAATTCTTCAGAAAATAGGAGTTCCAATGGCAATTCTCAGTGAGAAGCTATTATTTCTTTTTATTGAAGAATGAGTCGCAGATTTGATATTAACAAAGTATATACCCCCGGATATTAAAGAAGTTTCAATGCGTTTTATTCCACTCTTTTGATCCTGGATAGTTGAAAATATAGGCTGGCCAGAAATGTCGGTAATCTTGATTATTGAATTAAAGTCAGCAACGACATTAAGTTCTGTTTTTGCCGGGATATTATTAAAGCCCAATTTGAACCATGTTTACAAACATGCGAAGACGGGAACAAAGCTCCTCAAAATTATTCGGCTTCTGAACAAAGGATGAAGCGCCAAGCTTATAGAAACCATTTATTTCATGCTGATCTATCGTTGCGGAATAGATGATCACTGGAATAACTTTTAAGCGGCTATCTTTCTTCAATTCAACAAAACAATTCGTTCCATCCATTACGGGCATGTTGATATCAAGAAATATAAAATCAGGAAGATAAATAATCTGATTTAAGGCCTCAATTGCCTCACGTCCATCGGAAACAGCGTGCGCTTAAAGAATAATTACGGAAATATGTACAGCTTAAAATCAGAGGCATCAACAGGGACTTTCAGAATCCAGGCAGCCTTGGAAAGGTATTGTTCGAGTTGGGAAAGCGTGAGTTTAGTTTGAGCCATTTATTGGAATAACGAGTTGATGTGAATGAGGAAAATGAGATCGAACTGCTTAAGATATTAAACTTGGTCAATTATTTCATGAATTCAAGGCCGGAGTTGGTTTGCACTTGACCTCGAAAAAGGGCTTAAAAAACCCTATTTTTGACCTTAGGCATCCTCAGTGTTACACTTTAAGGTGAAAAATATACCCATTTTGAAACTTTATTCACTTTAAAGTTGCATAATTGTATGTGGATTATACTCTAAAATGGCTACAAAAGAGGAAATTGAGCATTTTTTGCGGGATTTTAAAGTACAAGCTCGGCTTTTGGGGTTTATTCATCCGGTCCGATCGGGACAAGAATTTCAAAACTTTGACCGTACTCGAATTTCGAGTTGAGGATGTAAAAAAAGAATTAAACGAATTAAGTGTAGTCCGTTACTCGGAAGGACCTGTTAAAGAAACTCTCTATAACGGTGCGGACATGTGGATTTTCGGCAAAGTGATTCAAAGCAAAGAAGTGTACATAAAGATTTCGATGGGACAGTCAAGTGATAAAGTGATCTGTATTTCTTTTCATTTTTCTGACTACTCAATGACTTATCCCTATAAAAGCAAGTAATATGAAAAGCCCAATCACAGGAAAAGAAATGGTACTCAAAACCGATCAGATCGAACATGAATTCCGCAAGGATAAGTTCGACATCGTGTACCATTATTATTTGTGTGAGGATAGCGGAGAAAAATTTGAAGATGAGCGACTCACACAATTGAATTTGAACCAGGTGTACAATCAATTCAGGAAAAAGCACAACCTGCCTTTTCCTGAAGAGATTATTGAATTGCGAGAGCAATACGGCTTATCAGCTTCAAAGATGTCTGAGGTACTTGGATTTGGAATCAACGTGTATCGAAGTTATGAGAACGGTGAAATACCAAATTCAAGTAATGCAAGACTCATTCAATTGGCCGGAGATCCGAAGGAGTTTAAGCGACTCATTCAGCTGAGTGATGTTTTAACTGGGAAGGAAAGTCAGCGCGTAATGGCGAAAATTGATGAGCTATTGTTAAAGGATGAGTTTATCAATTTTGATCTGCAAAATTATCTCATGGGTGAACGAACAGCCGATGATCGCACAGGCTATCGAATTCCTAATCTTAGGAAGTTTACTGAGATGGTGGTTTTCTTTACCCACGAAACTGAGCCGTGGAAAACGAAGCTCAATAAATTGCTATTCTACGCTGACTTCTGTCATTTCAGAAAGACAGGTTTATCCATAAGCGGTTCCAGGTATCGAGCTATTGATATGGGGCCGGTTCCCAATAATTTCAGTAGCATTTTTGAGCATCTCGCAGAGCGCGATGATGTGGATATTTACTACACGGCCTTCCCCAATGGAAGTATTGGAGAACAGTTCAAGCCACATAACAACAGAGGTTTTGAGGACGATGTTTTTACGGAAGATGAATTGAGTACGCTGAAGGAAGTTGTGGCGAAGTTTGGTAAGACTAAGACCAATGACATTGTTGAGATTAGTCACGAGGAAGAAGCATGGAAAAAGAATTTTAAGGATGGAAAAAAGTTGATCAGTTATATCGATGCATTTAAACTTAAGAATATGTAAGAGATAAAAAGAAAAAATGCTCCCAGAGTTCCAGCTCCGGAAGCATTCTAAGGTAGACTAACAATTGGTAAGTGCTGTTTGACGGGGAGCGAGCTCCCCTCTACCTGCTATGTTATTTTAAGCTGTTTCAAAACTAATGTGTTTGGTGATACCATCAAACATAAAAGTGACGAATACCCAAATACAAAGCCCAATTGCACCTCCCGGGCATTCTCCTGACATGAGACCGTTTTTAGAGTTTAGGAGACTTTAACAACCACTTATTAATTAATTATGGCAACAAACAAGCCAACAGGGGACAATCACCGAAACGGTGCTGTCCGGGACAGGTCACAGGCCTTGAATCCCAAAACCGGTAACTGGACCAAACGCGATTCAGACACCGGAAAGTTTATTGATGTTAAACAAGACGGTAAGCCCTTTAAAGGGGTGAGAAAGGAGGAGTGAAATCATGGAAAAAGAAAAGGACAAAAAGAAGATCGTGTTCTTCATTGAACAGAAGAAGTACGAAACGACTGAAAGCACATTATTACCGGAATAACTTTCAGACGGCTATCTTTCTTCAATTCTACAAGACAATTCCTTCCATCCATTACAGGCATGTTGATATCAAGAAATATAAAATCCGGAAGATGAATAATCTGATGTAAGGTCTCAATCGCCTCGCGGCCATCGGAAACAGTGCAGCATGAAATTTTCTATCAAGTAAGAACTCAGCACTCAACGCCTGGCTAGCAAAAAACATCATTTACAACCTCCAATAGGTCACAGATATAGGGTGCGGTGTATCCTGATGTCACACGGGAACGCTTTACACAAGAGATAGCAGGATGCCTAAAACAATAAGTAACAGCAGCACAAGGGCGTTCGAGAGAAATGAGTGAACGGGTTCAGTTTTCATTTGTGAGGGGTTGGACCTCTTTATGCCTTTAGGTTGGCGGATGTAACCAAGCGCATATAATATTTCAACTTAAGGGTTGTAGGTTCCCATGGTGAGTGAATAAAGTCATCCGAATATTAGGACGTAAATGGTTAGACCAATCAAGAACACTGCTAACCACAGGTTCAGCGTGTATCTGTTCAGATGTGCGCCCTTCCATTTCATGCTACAAAGTTAAACACAAAATACCGTCGCCAGGCTCGGCGCGTAATATTTCACCAAAAAAGCCCAAATTGGGGCGTTTTTATGCAATATCAGAGGTCTTGAGCGAACCCCGAGATCACCGCCATCCTTGGTCTAATTGAATTTCACGCCAGCAACTACTTTACTAAAGCCCAATTTGGACCATGTTTACAAACATGCGAAGACGGGAACAGAGCTCCTCAAAATTATTTGGCTTCTTGAAGGAAGGATGAAGCGCCGAGCTTATAGAAACGATTTATTTCATCCTGATCTATCGCTGTGGAATAGATGATCACCGGAATAACTTTCAGACGGCTGTCTTTCTTCAATTCTACAAGACAATTCCTTCCATCCATTACGGGCATGTTGATATCAAGAAATACAAAATCGGGAAGTTCAATAATCTGATGTAAGGTCTCAATCGCCTCCTGGCCATCGGAAACAGTGCGACAGGAAATTGAAGAATCAATCTCTTGAAAAGCCTCTGATAAGAGCTCCCGGTCATCAACGTCATCATCAGCATACAGAATTGTCATAACTGGACTATTTTCGTGACAATATTAAGTTCAAGCTACAGTAAATATCGTGCCTCTATTGAGAGACTTTGCCATTACCCTGATAAAGGACAACGCCTTCGGTTTAATCCAGTTACGCTACCCACCAAATCGCCCATTGATTCAACAAGGAATTTCATTAACTGTAGAGTTTTTCTACACTCTGCGACATACTTTAAAAAATCAAGAGCCGGATACATTCAACAGCGAGAATAAATTTCCGCGATGAGGAGCCGACCGTATCTTTAGCGACAATTACAAAAGGCGTCTTACTTTAGTACGTAGTAACCCGAAGGCGGCCAATGAAAAAAAGAAACATTGTGATCGCAGTAGTTATTCTTCGATCAACAACACTCCTGGGGTAGAACAGATTCGTAGGGACCAGCGGTGTTATCTTTCGGATTGAGTCGGGTCAAAGCGGGAAATCAGGGACCAAGAGTAAAGTTAAAGGGTTTCGATTCCACACAGTTTGTTCTCCGAATCCGCGGATTCCCTGAGGCACGAGACTCCGCGGGGATATGGCGCCTCGGACGCGAGGGCACAACAAACGTAATCGAGGTAGTTATTCAAGCCAGAAATACGCTTTGACATCAGTTGTCATAAATATTGGATTATTTAGTCCCATGCAAAAAAATAACCGGGATATGGCAAATACTACAACTTTACAGATCAAGTGTCCTCATTGCGGGAACAAGTTTTCACCAGAGGCGGCGTTGGAGCATGATGTGCGACAGCACCTGGAAAAAGAGTATGACAAAAAACTGGAGGAAAACTCGAGGATCGTCGAGCAGCGTATTAAAAAATCGGAAGGGGAAAAATATTTACTGAAGATCAAATCGCTCGAAAGCGATCGCGAGGCTAAAACTGCCAGGCTTCTGGAATTAGAAGAGAAGTCGCTGACCTTCCAGGAACGCGAACAAAAGTTAAGGGATCGGGAGAACCAGATGGAAATAGAGTTGCGAAAACGACTCCTTGAAAGGGAGAAGTTGCTGGGCGTGGAAGCAGATCGAAGGGCATCGGAAAAAGCGAAACTCGATATCCAGGAAAAGCAACAGGCGCTCGACAGGGAAAAACAAAACATGGAGATATCCCTGGGAAAACGTTTAAAACAAGAATCAGATAAAATCCGGGAAGAGGAACAAATGAAGGCGGCGGACCTTCAAAAGAAACTGAACGACCAGACCCAGCTGATAAACGAAATGAAAAGGAAGTCAGAGCAGGGAAGTATGCAGGCGCAGGGTGAAGTACAGGAACTCGCGATAGAGGAATTCCTCAAAACCACTTTTGTGCGCGACGAGATTGAGGAGATCGCAAAAGGCAAACGCGGTGGTGATTGTGTTCACCATGTAAAGGATTGTTACGGCAACCTGTGCGGGAAAATCCTATATGAAAGCAAGCGCACAAGGAATTTCGGAGGCGACTGGCCGGCAAAGCTTAAGGAGGACATGCGTTTGACCCAGGCGGATATTGGCGTCATTGTCACGGAGGCGCTACCGGGCGAGATGACGCGCTTTGGCCAGTATGAAGGAATTTGGGTTTGTACCTTTGCAGAGTTCAAGGCACTCTCCGTGGTTTTTCGTGAATCACTGCAGCGGATCGGAGAAGTAAGGACGGCACAGGAAAACAGAGGTGAGAAGATGCAGTTGCTTTATGAATATCTGACCAGTGTTGAGTTCCGCCAAAAACTGGAAGCTATCGTAGAGGCATTCCAGCAGATGCAGGTTGACCTTAACAAAGAAAAAGCTCAGACCCTCAGTCATTGGGCGAAAAGAGAGAAGCAGATCTTCAAAGTGATGGAAAATACCGTATCGCTTTATGGTGATGTCAGGGGAATTGCAGGAACGGCCATTAAAGAGATCGCGGCTCTTGAAATTGAGGAAGTGAAGTTGCTTGTTGAAAAATAGGCTTATCAGATACAGTCTGAGTCTCTATTGACAAGGCCAAGTAAAAGCGTTTCGTTTCCTGGAAGTTTGTTTTCGCAAGGTAAATCTCTTTTGGATCAACTAAAGCGTTACCCTCTATATCCGAATGAAAGAATGCGAGGCGGAACACTGCTGTCAGAATTTTCTTACCGTACAATAGTTACACGTGCACATCACCAGCTTTTAATAATAATATCATATGGAAAGTGTACTTCTTCCATATAATTTGCTTACTGCCGGTTCAGACGGAGATAACAAACTCTTCATCCGGTAATATTTACTGCCGCTTCTTTTTTGTTTCTTAAGTTTACCAAGCACTTCAAAAAAAATATAAACCGCTCTTGGTCTACATCTTGGATAATAGAGTTATCTTTAAATAACCCCATTAGTATGAATCCATTCCTAACCATCTCCAGGACGGAGCTGCAACGGCACCCTGAAGCAGAGCCGCAACTTTCTGCTCTTTCGGAAAAAGTGAAAGAGTTTAAACATGTAACGATCTATTCTTCGCCCATGATCAAAATGACCGATCTTATTTGCTTTCTCAAAGATTCGGGTGTTCACTTCGCTTTCTATACCAGCATAGAAGAGCTAAAACCAATTTTTATTAAGTCTGCTAATGAAACGGACTGAATTAATTGTCAGATCAATGGGTAATGGGATCGGGGCGTGAAAGAAAATTGGTGTTCCCCTTTTGAATTATGCTTCTCAAATTTGAATACCCTGTGAGCGTATTAGGGTTTCTCAGGTATTCGTTCCGAAATCAGTTTCCCGAATCCGTGGACACGCGTTAGCGCGGAGTTTTACAAGACCAGAAAACCAATCGAAGTCAATAGAACGATCACGAATACAATCAGTGAAATGCCGGTGTAGCAGACTCCTTTTACTTCCATCTCATTTGCCTCAAGGTCATTTTTAGGGTCGCTATTATTTTTGTTATGACTGTTGGTCAAGTTCATGTACAAATAAGTTATTTATTATTCATCAGGACTTTTTCTGCATCAATATTAGTGCAAATTTTTCTCTTAAAACAACCGCTTATGGAAATTAAATTGCTGCTCCCCTAGGGGAGTAAAAAACTGACACCGAACGTCAGCCAATAGTACCGGTTATTATAACTTTTTTTCTGAAGCTGCAAGAAAAATACTTCTTCGTCACAATTTACCTGAACACGCTGGTTACATGACAGAAAATAATGACAACTTCAGTCCTATAAAATTAGTCAGGATACGAACTAATTATTTACTCTGATGGAATAAGTTGTTGGTGTGCCTTCGGTATAATGGATGTCGGCAAGCGAAGAATTTGTGATTATCGAGGCAAAATCATTCCACTGCGTGCCTGGGGACGGGTCGGCAAGTGCATAGAGAGTAAATTATGGGAGTCAACCTTCAGGGCGAAAACGTCCGCCGTCAGAACTATTTCCTGTTCGTATTAAAATTTCTTTTCACATGCGTATGATCGACATACTGTTGTTTACCAACTATGGATCTTTCAAGTATAAGCTCATAGGTACCCCAGCTGTGTTTTACTTTTGTCTCCAGAATCTCCTTCTTCACCCGTTTTTGTTTTTGGGAAGTACCTGACAATAACTCATTCAACACACGTCCGTCCATTTCCGAAGGAATGTTCAAGCCGTGAAGCCGGAGGATGGTAGGAACAATGTCAGTGTTTGAGGTGGGTATGGAACTCTCGTACGCTTTCTTAAATGCGGGACCGGAAGCGATGAGGGGAATGTGAATTTCGTAGGGGCTGGAGCCTCCGTGTCCGGCGACGCCAATTGCAAAAGATGCGCCTTGATACCCATAAGTATTTTTTCTGTTATCCCAATTGTAATCGACGAGGATATCGGCCGCGCGGGTGTCGTGATCCCAGTGAATGCTTTCAAAAGAAAGCGTTCCTTCCACCCAGCCTTTTGTTGACTGGCCAGGGGCGCTTTTTGTAAAGATCGCGCCAATACATGGTTGTTCCTGTAAAGTCGAAACGATCTTTTTGATCAGCACAGGATCGCGATCTTTTACATACAGCGCGTTTCCTGCCACGACCACATCTTCCGAATTACTTTCTTTTTTCAATCCTTTCGCGATCAGGAATTTTGTTATTCCTTCCGTACCGACGTCCGTTGCAAAACCGTGATCCGCGGTAATGATGATATTAAACGAATTGATCAGGTTCTTTTCTTTCAGTGCCTGGATGATATTTCCAAATTGCTGATCGACGATCTTGATCGATTCCATTGTCAAAGGAGCGCCGATGCCTTCGCTGTGCGCAGTGCCATCAGGATCGGAGAGCCAAATGGCGCTGACGGCGGGACCGTCGGCAGCAAGGGCGTAGTGCAGCATTGCGCGGGTAACCCATTCGTGCTGTGCGGTGTTTGGTTTCGCGGAAGATGGCGGATTGCCCATTGTCTTAATGACATCTTCTTTTAAAGAAGCAGGCAGGATAAGTTCGGGGTGAACAACTCCTCCGCTTACCGTATGGTTTTGAAGAAAGGCCTGGCCTGACGAGCCCGAGCTGAAGACCATCATCTTTTCGCCGGCCTGCTGCAGCAGTTCGCCCAGTGAAACAGAAGTTAATAATTTATCATGCGTAGCTTCTGCGATGCGCCTGAGGTCCGCGAACTCACCCGTATTCAATCCGTGCGTCTTATCGACCTCGGGAAAGTAAACCGTGTTGCCCATCAGTCCGTGTTTCGCGGGGTAAGACCCTGTGATATATGAGGAAGCATTGACACGCGTCACCGTGGGAAAGACGCTGTGATTGTGCTGGCCATAGGCGCCGGTCTTTTTCAGGGCGTGTACATTCGGCATGTTTTCAGGAGTGATATAATCCGGGCGCAAGCCGTCGAAGATCACGATGAGGGTACGGGCTCTTCGATCAGGTTGTTGCGCGGATGTAATGAATGCGGGTAAGAGAAAAACAATTGCAAAGCGGAAAGCTAAAAGCGGAAAGCTAAAAGCCGAAAGAGACGGTTTGGTTATTTTGGGACTGATCATTTTTGAATGTTACTGTATAGTTTTTGCAAATGTTCTTCTGCCAGCTGCTTTTGCTTATTGCGTGTGCGAGGTTAATCCCGATAATTCAAGGCGGGCTTTCTTTCGCCCAACAACGCCTGGTATTTGTAATCGCCAACGCTTTTCATGAATTCTGCTTTTGATTTTCTTATCAGCACCGGATCTGAGAAAAGGTCGATCGCCGTAAACGCCATAGTTTTTGCTGCAACGATCATACCTTTGATTCCGATTTGCATACCGCCACAGGCAACGGCCTGCCAGCTGTGGTGTGCTGTTCCGGGAACCCAGGTTGCCGCATACAATCCTACTGTTGGGACGACATAACTAACATCGCCCACATCGGTGCTCGCTGGCCATACGTTTACCTCGGCTTGTAATGGAATAATGCTATCCGCACTGCTGATGGATGGTCGGATGTCTTTGAACGTCGACTGAATTTGTTTTGCAAATTCCACGTCTTCTTTGTCATAATGGACTCCCCCAACCATTTTCAGGTTTTCATACATGGCCTTTGCCAGTGTTTTGTTGATGAGCATGTCGTGTGTACCACCGATTATTTCGTAGTCCATCGTAGTTTCAGTCCCAAGGGCAGCCCCTTTCGCCGCATTAACAATGCGTTCGAAGGTAGTCAACACTTGCTCTCGCTTAGGGTGGCGTACATAGTAATATACCTCAGCATAATCCGGGATAACATTCGGGGCTTTACCCCCATCCGTAATTACATAATGAATACGCGTTTCCTGTGAAGTATGCTCACGCATCATGTTTACCATATAATTCATCGATTCTACACCATCAAGAGCGCTCCGGCCTCTTTCAGGTGCCACTGCCGCGTGGGCCGATATCCCGTAAAATCTGAATTTCGCAGACTTATTGGCCAGGGCGCTGCTCATCGTAACTTCATTCTTATTGCCAGGATGCCAGTGAACAACAGCATCTATATCGTTGAATAATCCATCACGCACCATATAGACTTTTCCACTTCCCCCTTCCTCTGCTGGCGTGCCCAGTATTTTTAATGTTCCATTAAGTTTCTTCGCTTCGATGAGTTTTTTCAATTCGATACCTGCGGCTACGCTGGCAGTCCCAAATAAATGGTGACCACAACCATGACCGGCGTCCTTTCCTTCAATAGGTTTTCTTTCAGGTATGGCATGTTGAGAGAGGCCGGGCAGTGCATCGAATTCAGCCAGTATACCTATGACCGGTTTTCCGCTTCCAAAGGTGGCGATAAAAGCTGTGGGCATTCCAGCTATCCCGGGTTGTACAATGAATCCGTTTTCTTTTAAGGTACGCTGCAGCAAAGCTGAACTTTCTTTTTCCTTATAACCAACCTCCGCGAAATTCCAAATATCCAATGCGATACTTTTATATCGTTCATAATCATTATTAATGTTTTGTTCTGCCAGATGTTTCAAAGATTCCTTAGGGGAATTCGGTTTTACCTGAGCCGAACAAATGATCTGTACACAGCAGGTAAAAAAAAAGAGATTCAGGGCGGTCCTCATAAAGTTTATTTGATAGTTACTACAATTGTTTTAATGAATTGCTCAGAAAAAAATCTTTTGCTTTTAACAGTTCCATGAGTGTACGATGAAAAATTTTTCTATCATTTCTAAAGATCAGGAGCTGATCTTTAGATGTATTTATAACAAGACTGTCTCCCGGTCTGTATCGATAGGCCATTTTGCTGAAGATTTCTATCTGGTCGTGTGGCCTGTTAACAAAAAGCTTAAGGTGATGGTTATGAACCAATTGCTCATTGAGTTTGTCCTCAACTGTCTTGTCCAAATCTCCTTCGGTCACGTGAAATAAAATGAAACCCTGGTATTTCGTGCGCAGAATAACCGTGTCTACCTCTGCTGAAAATCTAATATCAAGATTTTCTAAATACCATTTCTTTTCAACATCACTGTTTTGGAAACTATTATAGATCAATCGGCCGGAAAGAAATAAGAACGCGCAAACCGAAAGGCCTATGATCAACCACTTAGTCATTAATGCAATTTATGGAATAGTTCTTTACGATCTACCCGAAATCGAGGGATGTTAATAGGGATCTTTCTGATTCGGCGCGAGAAGTGAGGTGATGCAGGTGGAAAAGTTTAGAGGTTAATAAAGTGGGGCTGACTAAAAAGGCTTCGGCTCCGAATCACCTCACCCTTCTACATGCGCATTTTAATTTCTAATCTTTTTCAGCCTCTCCTAAAGGAGAGGAAAAATCGCGTATTAGATTCAATCGTGCGCTGTCCCCATCCGATACTCACAAAGACCCATAATGATGCCTTCCTGCGCCGCCACGGACCATGAATTTGGCTAAAGCCAATACATTTCGGATATCTTAGTCCACGGCCTAAAGGCCATGGCAATTGAAGGCCTCGATTCCGAGAGATAACCCGATGACAAACTTGTGCTCAGCTAAGCTCCTTCAGGAGAGGGATTTAGGGTGAGGTAATGCAGCGTACGAAGTTAGAGGTTGAGATGAACCAAGAAAGAAATTGATCCCTCTATCTGACTGATTAAGATTTACACGGAGGTGTTGCCTGCCTATTCATTTCTTTAACTGCGTGCTCACCGACCAGAGATTGCCGGCAAAGTCTTTGAAGATACCGCGGCGATCGGGATCACCCTCGTGCTCACGCGGAGCCTGAACAGCCTCGCAGCCTGCGTCCAGCGCTCCCTTATATACAGAGTCTGAATCACGCACATACACGTGGATCAGCAATTGATTGGGAGGATACATCTCTGTTGCGTCGGCCATCATGATAACCGAGTCGTCGACCTTTACTTCGGCGTGAACGATCTTTCCATCGGGCATGCCATACCTGCGTAGCTCGCTGGCGTTAAAGATCTTTTTCAGCAGGTCGAGTATCTTTTGTGCACCGTTCACGATGAGGTAAGGAGAGACGGAATTGTAACCATCAGGTTTATATGGTTGGTACATTGGTCTTCTGCTGGATTTGGTGCCTGTATTTGAGGAACATTAAGATGGACATCATGATACTTATCGCAATCAAAAGACCACCGAGAACTAAGAAACGGATGCTGCCGTTGTCAGCGAAGTCCGACAACAGGGCAAGGATCAGATAACTGAAATACAGCGTCAGGATGCCGGAAACGATCAGGCCGAGCGCCCTGCTTTTCACGTAGAACTGGAGCATCAGGACTAACGCGAGAATATAAGCGGGATATTTAATATCACCAGTAGTTAGATGTTGGGAAGTTAAAAAGGGCGATAGGGCCCACCAAAAAGCGAAAATCAGAAAATATACTTCAGGTGTCCACCTTGAATCTTTATTTAAACCATTGTGTGAAATCATGAATTGAAGATACGAATAATATTCACTCGTAGATACTTGGCTCTACCGGGGGATGCCTAACCGGCCTTGTCTTCGGCGGGTGAATTTGATCAGCGGATTTGCCTCAGACCGTACTTAAAAAGTGAACCCTGAATTTAAGGTGAAGGAATGATAAATATAGTGGAGCGTTGTCGACCCGTCGATGTCGATAAAGTATACAGTATAGTGGCGTGTGGCTCCCTGACGCTCATACCCAAGGCCCAAATTCACCAATGTTTTGTCTGAAAGCCTGAAACTAACTCCCGCAGATGGGTTAAGCAGCAGAGCCTGGCCTTTCATCTTATCGCTTGCATGATCACATGGAAAAGTTTCACGTATAACAATCTTATTAATGATTAATTGGACGCAGACTGAAAATCCCACAGAAAGTACAGCAATTATATTTCTATTTGTAGTATGGGCTTGGATGACCGGCTCCATTTCATCGCCTTGCTTTTATTTTATGTTTTTGTGCACTCCGTTGTATGGGGGTCCTTCGCTTTTACCTACCCGCTATACAACGCGCACGCTCGGATGACGGCTTTTGGAGGGATGGGCAACCCTCAACCTTTCAAAACTTTCAACCCCTCGATGCCTATCGGTGAAGCCCAAACGTAAATAAACTGGACCACCCGGCAACAGGCAACAGGCAACCGTTTCAAACCTAACCTTGAGTCCACTCCGAGAACCGCATTTTTTAAATAGCAAAAATTGATTTTTC
>JBBDXJ010000307.1:0-1884 GCA_040902445.1 Cyclobacteriaceae bacterium
CCCCCCCTCTCCGCTTAACTGCGCTAGCACTTGCCTATCGGCATGTGCTAGCTTCGTTAAGCAGGCTTAGGCCTTGTTTGACCGCGGCACTCAAGTGTCTAAACTTTTCATATGTGGTTTGTATATTTTTTACAAAGTATAGATCAAACATTCCTTTACATTGGCCACACGGACAATTTGGAAAGGAGATTAAGAGAACATAATGAAGGTTTGAATCGGTCTACAAAACACTATGCGCCTTTTATCATCACGGCATATGTTGCTGTTCGAGGAGAAGCTAAGGCAGTAGAACTTGAAAAATATTTTAAGACCGGCTCCGGCAAAGCCGTTTTAAAAAACGAATAATTAGCCCGGCTGCCGCAAAGTATAAAACCTAAGCCAATTCGGCGGAGGTATTTGGCCTTCCAACGGTAAAGTGAAGCAGTGCAGTTTTGGCCTGCCAAACGAAGCTCGTGATGGCATTGCGCGGGGAAGCGCAGTTTGGGTCCGATAGCTCAATTGGATAGAGCATCAGCCTTCTAAGCTGACGGTTCTGAGTTCGAGTCTCAGTCGGATCACAAGCAAATAAGGCACTGATCTTCAGTGCCTTATTGCTTTTAATATCACTATAAACTTGAATTGTTTTTACGCGTTTTTTTCCAGCGCTTTCCGGCAATATTCCACACATTTGGCGGTTTCTTTTAGGGCATCGGAGCCTTCCGGAATATCATATTCAAGTTCAACTGTAGCAGGAAATTTGTATTTATTTTTTCTCATCAGTTGTAGGACCTGAACGATGGGTGTATCCCCTTCGCCCCACGGCATGTTGGCTCCTCCGTTTGCTTTTGATTTTCTGTCTTTCAGGTGCATACTATAAATATGTTCGTGCTTGCTTTCCAGCAAAGGGATGGGATCGAAACCTGCCGCAACATAATGTCCGACGTCGCAGTTCAGTCCGTTGTATTTAGACTGTGAGATCGCTTCATCCCATGAGGTAATGGTTTGTTGAAGATGGCCGTGGTATGCTACCGCGATCTTGTGTTTGTTTGCCAGCAGCCCGAGACGTTTACTCTGAGCAGCATCTTTTGGGATCTCGACGGTAACATGATTTGCGCCCAGCGCCTTCGCGGATCGCAAAGCGTATTCGATCTCGTTGTCGGAATTGTTCTCGCTCAGAGCGCTCGGTTTCCACGCGTAGATACTCACGCCCGCATCCTTGTACATTTTCTTCAGCTGCTCAAATTTGTTCATTGAAACCGATGAACGCCAGTCTGCGATTGCTTTTGATCGCGCGGCCCGCTCCTCATCCGATAACTGGGGACGTCCACCTCCCGACCGCATCGGCTCTGTATTAGTATTGGGTGCACCTGCAAAGGCTTCACCGGTGGGCCCCATTAACTCTATCGCGCTGATGTTGCAATCAATACAATACTTGAGGATCTGCTCTGCATTGCCGGGCAAACTTCTGAAGGAATACGTAATGGCTCCGACCTGAACGCCATTAAATTTTGAGTTTGGCTTTCCGAGGTTTCTTATAATTGCGGGGGCGCCCAAAACAGTTTTGGATGCCATTGCAAATCCTGTTACGGCGGCTGCAGTTCTTCCAATGAACTGGCGGCGCGACAATGCGATAATTTTTTTGTTGGAATGTTCTTTCATAGTGTTGTGTTCAGGAGTTAAATCCGTCTTCGGAGGCTTCTAATATAGCTTTTTTCTTAGCAACTAAGTCACAAATTTATTTAGCCACTAAGGCATAAAGAAATGCAAAATTAAATGCTATTACTTATCGCCTGGTGCTTTATTGTTGACGCTAACGCGCCTACTTGAGGCACTTCCGCAGGCGCTGACCACTCACAAATGCCTGGCAGAAAGACTGTATGGAAAGCAAAAATATTTCGCACGAGC
>JBBDXJ010000308.1:0-12980 GCA_040902445.1 Cyclobacteriaceae bacterium
TGGGAATTGTTTTGAAAACATGCAGTTAAGTTAACGCCCGGTTGAGGATGAGATTAAACGCTTCTTTTCTTGTGATACTTTTTTTTAATGTTACTTTTTTTATATTCCCTGATCACCTTATCGCTCAAGCGAGACAAGACCTGGCAACACAAACGTTGACTAAGGAAATTTCCCACATGGATAGTGTCCTGTTTTATGCTTTCAATACTTGTGATGTGAATTTGTCAAAATCATTATTTACCAAGGACCTTGAATTTTATCATGATACCGGAGGACTAACAAACTATTCCCAAAATGTAAATTCAATTGTACAAAGGTGTAATGGAGAAACAAAAGTCAGGAGGGAATTGGTTAAAGGTAGCCTTAAGGTTTTTCCTATTAAAGATTTTGGAGCCATAGAAATTGGAAGTCACAGTTTCTATTACACAGAATCTGGTCAAGAAGAAAAATTAGACGGAACATTCAAATTTGTTCATGTCTGGCAATTTATAGATGGAAACTGGAGAATCTCACGGGTAATCAGTTACGACCATTGACAAAATCTAGAAGTCTTTACAACTGATTAAAATAGATCATTTGACTAATGTAACCATTTTCGGCAAGTCAGGTATTAAGAAAGCGAAAAAGTAGAAATTAAGGATAAACCCGGTTATTATGGTCCGTCACAACATTCTCATCACCTACAGAAATTTTCTGCGATACAAAAGTTCCTTCTTTATCAACCTTATCGGATTGTCCACAGGACTTGCCTGTGCCCTTCTGATATTTTTATGGGTTAATGATGAACTGGCCGTGGATCAGTTTCACAAAAATGATGAACGCCTTTATCAGGTTATGGAAAACGTGGAGCAGGGAGGCGGAATCATCACCCGCTATACGACGTCAGGTCCCACCGCAGACGCGATGGCTTCTGAAATGCCTGAAGTTGAGGCTGCCGTCACCTCAACCTTTGAACGGATCAACGATGATGTACTGTCATTTGATGATCGCGACGTGAAAGCAAGAGGCCTCTATGCAAGCGTAGGATTTTTCAATCTCTTTTCGTTTGAACTCCTGCATGGTCAGCCGAGTCAGGTATTGACGGATAAGAAATCAATAGTGATATCCGAGGCGCTTGCCATCCGGTTGTTTGGTACTACAGAGAACGTCGTAGGTAAAATGGTGGAATGGCAACACGATAAGCAATTTCTCGTTTCAGGTGTCATGAAAAATGTGCCTGCTACTGCTTCCACTCAATTCGATTTTATTCTCTCCTTCGAGGGATTCAGGGATGAGAACGAATGGGTGACCAACTGGTTCAATACAGCCCCGCAGACACATGTGCTTCTGAAGCACGGTACAGATGTAGAACAATTCAATAAAAAGATTGCCGATCTGGTTCGCACCAAAACCGAAGGCAAGGCTAATCACCGCACCCCGTTCGTCAGGCGTTATTCCGATGGCTATCTCTATAACCGGTATGAGAACGGCGTACTCGCTGGCGGAAGAATAGAATACGTCAGGTTGTTTTCTATTATCGCCATATTTATTCTTCTGATCGCCTGTATTAATTTCATGAACTTGTCCACAGCGCGCGCATCGCGGAGGTTAAAAGAAGTAGGAGTAAAAAAGGCAATCGGCGCCCGGCAGGGAACGCTGATAATTCAATATCTTTCCGAGTCCACGGTGATGGCTTTTGTTTCCCTTTTAGTTTCGTTGATCATTGTCGTGCTGCTACTTCCCCAGTTCAATATCATAACCGGAAAGAATTTAACTTTATCGTTCAACACAACTTCGGTCTTAGCTCTTGTCGGGATAGTATTAGTGACCGGCCTGGTTTCCGGCAGCTATCCTGCCTTGTACCTTTCCAAGTTCAACCCTGCGGCTGTGCTCAAAGGAAAGCTGACGAATTTCATGGGTGAGATATGGGCACGCAAAGGGCTTGTAATGTTTCAGTTTACCTTATCCATTATACTCATCGTTTCAGTCTGGGTTGTTTATGAGCAGGTCAACTTTATCCAGACAAAGAATCTCGGTTATGATAAAGACAATATTGTGATCATTACGCGCGAAGGGGCGGTTTTTGAAAAACAGGAAGCTTTCCTCACTGAAATAGAAAAGATACCAGGAGTCATTGATGCCTCGAGTACCGGGCATGACATGACTGGCCACAACGGTGGCACTTACGGTATTGAATGGCCGGGTAAAGATCCTGAAGACCGCACGGAGTTCGAACGCGTCACGGTGAACTACGGCTTTGTTGAACTTATGGGAATGGAAATGAAAGAAGGCAGGACGTTTTCAGAAGACTTTGGCGCGGAAAAGGAGAAGATAATATTCAATGAGGCTGCCATCGAGTTTATGGAAATGAAAGACCCGATCGGAAAAGTAGTGAAGTTGTGGGGCGGCGACCGGGAGATTATCGGGGTTGTAAAGAATTTTAACTTCGAATCTTTTCATGTGGAAGTAAAGCCGTTGTTCTTTTTCCTGGAGCCCAAAAATACGGGCAACATCATGGTAAAAATAGAAAACGGTAAAGAGCAGGAAACCATGGCTTCCCTCCAGAAGTTTTACGGTGAATTCAATCCTGGTTTTCCGTTTACCTATCGCTTCCTGGATGAAGACTACCAGAATCTATACGCCGCCGAACAACGCGTGGCCACGCTATCAAAATACTTTGCCGGTCTCGCCATCCTGATCTCGTGTCTGGGATTGTTCGGCCTTGCAGCTTTTACTGCAGAGCGCAGGATGAAAGAGATCGGTATCCGGAAGATCCTGGGATCAACGAATATAAACATCATCTATCTTCTGTCGGGAGAATTTACGAAGATGGTTCTCGCGGCTATTCTTGTTGCACTACCGGCAAGTTACTTCATCGCCACCTTTTGGCTGGAGAGTTTTGTTTTCCGGATCGACCTCCAGTGGTGGTTCTTCGCAGCCTCCGGATTCGCAGCGCTTTTCATCGCGTGGCTGACAGTCGGAATTCAAACCATCAGGGCTGCACAGGCAAATCCTACGCAATATTTGAGGAGTGAGTAACATAACCACCCCCGTCCTGTGCCCTTACGGGCACGGACGCCCCCTCCTTGAAGGAAGGAGGGGAATTGAGTAAAACCTACGCTTTCGAGCGTCCCTCGTTCGAAAGCGTTCGTAAAAATTTCAACTATGCTTTGATCTTTCCAAAAGGATTTTTTTAAATTCACACATGCTCCGAAAACCCTCTCGTGGCCATATCAATAACAGACCTGAGTTAGAAGGTCACCGCAAATACCTGAGAAATTTTAGCACCTCGGCCGAGGCTGCTCTTTGGATCTTATTAAAAGGTAAACAACTGGCAGGAAGAAAATTTAGAAGACAGCATAGTGTTGGCAATTATATTCTGGATTTTTATTGTCCATCAGAAAAGCTCGCGGTAGAACTCGACGGCGAACATCACTTTACAGAAGAAGGGATAAAATACGACGAGAAGAGGGCCTCGTATATTAATCAACTGGATATACGAATCGTGAGGTTCGAAAACTCTGAAGTTTTCACTCACCCGGAAGCTGTTCTCGCAAAAATTAAAAGTTATTTTAAAGTGCCGTAACCACCCCCGGCCTATGCCCTTACGGGCACGGACGTCCCCTCTTGAAAGAAGGAGGGGAATTGAGTAAAACCTACGCTTTCGAGCGTCCCTCGTTCGAAAGTAGAAGAATCTTGAGGAGTAGGAGGTAATTTTTTCCCCTCCTTTCCGAGGAGGGGACAGTTCACGCAGTGAACTTGGGGTGGTGCAAACCGATACCAAATCGAAGGACAAACTCCAACATTAACCACCCTCGCCAAAAAATCCTTTCTCTGAATTCCCAAATACTCCGAAAACTCTTAATTTTTATTTTATGGCCGCAAATAAACCAAAGGACATTGAGGAATACATCCCGGATTTTCCAAAAGACATCCAGAAAATTTTGAAGCAGATCCGCGCCACGGTTAAAAAAGCAGCACCCGAGGCTGAAGAAATGATCAGCTACAATATGCCCCTATACAAATGGAATGGAATGCTGGTATCGTTTGCGGGCTGGAAAAAACATATCGGTCTTTATCCTACTCCGGCGACCACCGGCGAATTAAAGAAAAAGTTAGCCCCCTATGAAGGATCAAAATCAACACTGAAGTTCCCGATCGACAAAACCATTCCCCTTGACCTGATCACCAAAGTTGTCAAACTTCGGATGAAGGAGAACCTCGAAAGGGCAAAGATGAAGGCATTGATGAAAAAAAATAATCAATAACCAGCCATTGCGAATCGCCTTCACGCTTTAGCGTGTTGGTGCTGAAGCAATCCAAGTCAACTAAGGAGCGAAAAAAAACAGAGCACAATGGGATCAAATGGAGGAGGAAGGACCATAATTCCGCTCATCCTCTATGAGGGAAAAATGTTTCACCAGTGTGTTACTAAGAAACAATATGCCTTGGCACAGAATTTTACGGATAGACAGGCTTTTACGGCCGTTAAAAAAAACCAACTTTTACATTTTATTTTCTTAAAGTAATTCCCTTCCTTTCTAATCATTGAAATTGAATAGCCGTCAAAGTATGTCAAAATCAGCTAAAAAAGCTCATTCAGGAGGCTTTACAAATAATTTGGGCAAATCTCCAACCGGAATTGCAGGGCTGGATGAGATCACTCTGGGAGGACTTCCCACGGGTAGGCCAACTCTTGTATGCGGCGGACCGGGCTGTGGTAAAACTTTGATGGCCATCGAATTTATTGTCAGAGGTATCCTCAATTATGATGAACCGGGTGTCATCATGGTCTTTGAAGAGAAGGCCGAGGAGTTGGCGACCAATGTCGCCTCTTTGGGTTTTAATCTTGCCAAACTGCAGAAGGATAAAAAACTTAAGGTTGATTATGTGCATATCGATAAATCGGAAATAGAGGAGACAGGCGAGTATGATCTTGATGGATTATTCATTAGACTGGAGCATGCCATTGACAGCATAGGCGCGAAAAGGGTAGCACTGGACACAATAGAAAATCTTTTTTCCGGCCTGTCAAATGAGGGAATCTTGCGATCCGAGATCCGAAGATTGTTTCAGTTTCTGAAAGCGAAAGGGGTTACAACCATTATCACGGGTGAAAAAGGAGAAAAAACACTTACCCGCCAGGGGCTGGAGGAATATGTTTCCGATTGCGTGATATTATTGGAACACAGAATCGACAACAAGATATCCACAAGACTGTTGCGGGTCGTCAAGTACAGGGGTGCGCTGCACGGCACCAATGAGTACCCTTTCCTTATTGATAAGGATGGAATTTCCGTTCTTCCCATCACCTCCCTTGAATTGAACCATGCTGTTTCCAATGACAGGATCTCCTCGGGAATTCCTACGCTTGATATAATGCTCGATCATGGAAAGGGTTTTTACCGCGGGTCAAGTATCCTCGTCTCGGGAACTGCGGGAACGGGCAAAACGAGCATTGCTGCATCTTTTGCAGACGCTTCGTCTAAAAGAAAAGAACGGTGTCTTTTCCTTGCATTTGAAGAATCGCCCGAGCAAATAATACGCAACATGAACTCAATTGGCATGAACCTTCAGGAACATGTCGACAATGGATTGTTATTGTTCCAATCTTCCAGACCCACGTTATACGGCCTGGAGACGCACCTGATCGGAATTCATAAGCTGATTGAAAAGTTCAAACCGCGCACGCTGATAATGGATCCCATTACTAATTTTGTTACGATTGGATCTTTAAGCGAAATAAAATCAATGCTGATCCGGCTGTTGGATTTCATGCAACAGGAAGAGGTCACAGCATTATTTACAGCACTAGATCAATACTCAGGTGTGGGAATGCGTACTGATGAAGGTGTGGCGTCACTGGTGGATGCATGGATCAATGTTAAGGATGTGGAATCCAATGGAGAAAGAAACCGGGGTTTGAATATCATGAAGTCGCGCGGTATGGAGCACTCCAATCAGATCAGGGAATTCATTATTACAGACAGGGGTCTTGAATTAGTGGATGTTTTTCGGGGGCCCGGAGGTATCCTGACCGGATCCGGCAGAGAGTATCAACAGTCGCTGGATGCTACAGGCGCTGAACTTAGAAGTCTTGCAGAGACTAGAAAAGACCGTGTAATCGGCCGGAAAAAGATAGTGTTGGAAGCAAAGATCGCAAGCTTGCAGGAAGAATTCGAATCATTGAAAGAAGAACTTAATATGACTTATCACGAAGAAGAAATAAAAAAGAAGATACCTGAAAAGAAAAAGGGTGACTTCTCTCAAAAAAAGAATCCGAGTGGTACCAGTAGATCGACGCAAAAGAAAAAATGAAATCAAAAAAAAAGAAGTACGAGCTAAGACTTTACATTGCGGGAAACACTTCCAAGTCCGCCACTGCCTTAGAAAATCTCAAGAAATACTGTGAACAACATTTGAAGGACCAGTACTCAATAGAGATCATTGATCTGCTGAAGAACCCTCAGCTTGCAGAGGGCGATCAGATATTAGCGGTCCCAACCCTTGTCAAAAAAGTGCCTGAACCTGTCAGAAAAATCATTGGTGATCTCAGCAATGAAGAAAAGGTACTGGTAGGCCTGGATATCAGGCCGGTAAAGTGAAAAAAATTAACATTGCAAATATGGGAGTTCGAGTCGAAAATGGTGAGGTGGGTTATGTTCTGAAATTATTCGTTTCAGGAGCTTCTCCCAATTCCATCAGGGCGATCAATAATTTGAAAGCGATTTGTAATTCCTATATAAAAGAAAATTACCAGCTGGAAATAATAGATGTTTACCAGGAGAGCGACGTGGCGCAGAAGGAACAGATCGTTGCATTGCCTATGTTGATTAAGAAATTTCCGCTGCCCGAGAGGAAACTGATAGGAGATATGTCGAATACACAAAAAGTGCTCGATGGGTTAGGTTTAAAAAAACTAAGCAGCACAAAAGATGGAGATTAAATCACTTGTCACGATTCGAAAAAAAATAAAGGAACTTGAACATCAGCTTACGGAAGCAAAGGATACCATCGAGGCAATCAGGATGGGACAAATTGATGCCCTTGTTGTCAATAGTAAAGAAGGTCACAGGCTTTACACCTTAGAAACTGCCGATGTTGCCTACCGGGTCTTTATAGAGAAAATGACAGAAGGTGCAGTAAGCCTGAACTCTTCCGGGACCATTATTTACAGCAATTCAAAATTTGCTTCCATGGTTGAAAGTCCCTTGGCAAAGGTGATCGGATCTACCTTTGTCGATTTTATAGCAGAGGACGAAAGGAGTACTTTTCTAAACGTCTTTTCCAAAGAATGGACTGAGGATGGCAAACGAGAAATTTCTCTTCGTGCCAGGGGAACGAAGATTCCGGTGCAGCTGTCAATTAATTCGCTGGACTTGGATGTGGAAACCTCCCTGAACATTATCATCACTGACCTCACCTTTCAGAAGTCCACACAAAAGATACTCAAAGAAAAAAATGAGCAGCTGGAAGCTTTAAATGAGGCTTTAGCCCGCAGCAACGATGACCTGCAGCAATTTGCTTCTGTGGCATCTCATGATTTACAGGAACCACTTCGGAAGATCCAGGTATTCTCACAGTTTTTAAAAGACAGAAGTTTCGGTGAGTTGTCCGATGCCGCAAAGCAGTATGTTGAGAAGATAATCCTTTCCGCAAACAGAATGAAAACACTTATCGTTGACATTCTGACCTATTCACGCCTTTCGGCGGAAGAAAGTAATTTTGAGTCTGTTCGGCTTCGGTCTATATGCGAAGAGATCATAGAGGATTTTGATTTGTGCATCAGCGAAAAGAAAGCCGTTATTGAATTAGGAGATCTTCCCAGCGTGGACGCGAATAAAGGGCAATTGAGGCAGGTATTCAATAACCTGATCAGCAATGCCTTGAAATTCACAACGCCTGGAGTGCACCCCCTCATTACAATCCAGGCAAAAAAGATCAATGCGGCTGAATTAGGACTGTCACTGCCTGAAGAGGAAAGATATTGCAGGGTCAGCATTAAAGACAATGGGATTGGTTTCGACGAAAGGTATGCCGCTTCCATATTCAGCCTGTTTGAAAAGCTGAATCCTAAATCGTCATATGAAGGCTCAGGCATAGGACTTGCCATAGCAAAAAAGATCATTGACAAGCATCAGGGTATCATCATTGCCAAAAGCAATGAAGGAGCAGGATCGGAGTTTAATATCATTTTACCGTTAAAGCAATAAATCAGAATGAGGACTAAAAAGGTTATACTGGTGGAGGATGATCCGGATGACCGAGATTTATTCGTAATCTTTTATTCGGATCGCAAAGATATTGACCTCTTGCCAAGTGTGCGAAACGGCATTGAATTGATCAATTATTTACAAAATATTTCATCCGAAAAAGAGCTGCCGGATCTCATTGTTCTTGATCAGAACATGCCGGTCATGAACGGGAAACAAACCCTTGGATACCTGAAATCGAATGATCGCTTTTCGAAAATTCCAGCCGTGGTTTATTCTACCTATGCAGACAGCAGGCTTATCATAGAGTGCACCAGGCTTGGGGCAAATATGGTAGCAGTTAAGCCGATTGATAACGATGGCTATCAGAAAATGATGGATGATTTCCTCCAGGTCTTATAGGATGACATTGTCGCACCATGAATGATTATTGTGTTTACGGCAATTCTTTAAAAGGAGTTGATGGCATCAGCGATGTCGGTGGGGAAGTCGGGAGATTGTCGGTCGACTACGGATTCGGTAAACTTTTGGATTCGACTGAAGGCTCAGTTCAGTATCTTTGTTGGCTCAAATGTTTAGGTAATAATTTCTCAATTTAAATATATTCATCGCTTCGACCATTCTTCATAAGGCGTGTATTACCTTAATGGAAATTTAATGCCCATGCGTTTTATCACGACGACCGGATCGGTGATCGCTTATTATGTCACAGGCCTGATATGCATGCTAATTATTCATCTTATCATTGGGTGGGAAAATAGGGTTCTCATGCCCCGAAGTTTTTTGGTTATTATTTTAATAGGATTGTGTGCGTTGCCGTGGGTCGGGCTGAATATTACCAATCTGTTTTGTCCGGTTAAACCTCCTCAAAATCTGAACGAGCTTTTTATTCACGGAATTTTTCTGCTACTGATATTCGGCATTGTTCTGAAGTTCAGGTAATTTCTGCTTTGGCCAATTCAAGTCAAAATCGGCAGTTACGTTTTCCTATCGGGAATAGCCGAGATTTTGTTTTTTTTGTTTTTTACCGCTTTTTACTTTACCTGTTTTCACTTTCTCTGCCTTCTTTTGCTTGTTCTGCAGTTTTTTCAGATCCTGTTGTGCTCCCCGTGAGATTTTCACGGAAGCTATAACAATGGCTTTTTTCGTCCTTTTTGAAATTGAGGTAATATCAATCGAAGCCAGCGCGTGATCTACAGCATTCATGATGGTTAATTGAATTAATCTTTTGGCGATCTTTTTCATTTTTATTTAATTAACCCAATTACAAAATGTTTTATAACTTCCCATCCCCTCGTAGGATGGGCAGAAATCCACGAATGTTTGCATCAATGCCCGCCAAAATGGATCGGTCTGGTTTTACTAATAAATGGTGGAGCGTAGGAAATTTGCCCCGATCTTTTCATGACTCCTGATGCCAAACCCTCCCATATTATTGTCTGGTTCTACCGGAACGCAAAGGTGACCAATATCGTGAAAAAAAGCGGCAAGAACTACTTCATCATCATATCCTTCCTTCATGGCAAGTTGGCTGGTTGAGACATGTGCTGGAGTTGTGAGACAGGCTCGATGACCCCGGAGAAATCCAAAAGGCCCGGCAGGAGGATGAGCGCCTGAAAGTGCGACACTAAACTTTATATGGTTAACTTGAGCGTTTACTAACCTGATATCTTATGATGACACTCAGATCCCCTGTTCTGACATTTATTATTGCAATATTATCTTGCTGCATTTTTTCGTGTTTCCAACCCGGTGTGAAAAAAAATGATTTGGATTCCCTTGTTTCAGCATTGGATAGCCAGAGGGTTATGCTGCCCAATGGATGGTCATTGAGTCCGGCGGGAAAAAAGATCCCTCTTGGCGATCTTCCATTGAACCTTGTTGTCTCTGCTGCCGCGAAATTAATGGCGGTCACAAATAATGGACAGAGCAGACAAACGATTACACTGATCGACCCGGTAAATGAAACAATTCTGGATGAAACAGAGATCAATAAATCCTGGTACGGATTGGTATTTAATCAAGACGGAACAAAACTATTTGTTTCCGGAGGAAATGATAATATGATCGTCATCTTTGACACCTCGCGCCGGACTCTTGTAAAATCTGATTCAATCATATTAGGCAACCCCTGGCCTGTCAGGATCTCACCCACGGGTCTGGCCATTGACGATGTCTCGAATAAACCCGCGAGATTGCTTTTCCAAAAGATGGATTCATCTGGGACTATTGTGCGCGAGCCGGGATCAGCTACAGGAGTTATGGTGAATTTAGCAATAATGGGAAAGCGAATCTAAAATCCCTCGAAGGTCATATTGATAAGGATTTTCCCGGATATAATTTGCAGATAACTGACATGACACGTTTCCAAAAATGGAAACAGGATTTTGATTCACTGATGGAAAAAAATGCTGTACCCAGCTTCAATACGATCCGGCTTCCCAACGACCACACGGCCGGGGCCAGGGTTGGCATGCCGACCCCCAGGGCTATGGTTGCTGAAAATGATCTGGCCGTAGGCAAACTTGTTGAGCATATTAGCAAAAGCGCCATTTGGAAGGAATCTGCAATTTTTGTTTTGGAGGATGATGCTCAGAATGGGCCCGATCATGTTGACGCACATCGTTCAACTGCTTTGGTAATTAGTCCCTACGTCAGAAGGAAAGTTACAGTGAGTGAAATGTATTCCACCGCTTCGATGTTGCGCACCATGGAACTTATCCTGGGTTTACCACCCATGAGCCAATATGATGCAGCCGCTACACCAATGTGGAAATGTTTTACGCCTGAGGCTGACTTTGGAGTTTTCAGTGCGCTCCCTCCGTCATATAATTTGAAGGAATTAAATCAAAAGGTATCCACTATTTCCGAAAGATCTGCAGCATTCAACCTGGAAGTGATGGACGCAGCTCCTGATGTGGAATTTAGCGAGGTGATATGGAAAGCAGTAAAGGGACTTGACTCTGAAATGCCCGCACCCGTCAGAAGCTCGTTTATAATAACACAACATGAAGTGGAATGAAACTATGAAATGGAATAGTGTAAAAAAAGCTTCCGTTATTTTTCTATTGATCCCGGGCAGCATGTTAGCACAATCAATAAGGGCAACCGTCGTGAATGGGCAGTCGGGCATGCCTGTTGCTGATGTATACGTCAGGGTATTGAATTCCAGCCTGGCAACAATCACAGATCAGGATGGAAAATTTGAAATGGACAGCCTGCCATCTCACGCCAAATTACTTCTGACAGCTGTGGGCTACCAAAGCGTTGAACAAACAATTACAGGTACAACTTCCAGGATCGAAATGGTCACATCACCCATTTATCTGAATAACAACATCACCGTTACCGCTAAAAGGTTTGAAACAAACCAAAATGATATATCCGAAGGCGTAACTATTGTGAATAGCCAGGAACTTCAACAAACAATACCCAGGTCCACTCCCGAGGCATTGATAGGTAGCGCCGGGGTTTGGGTTCAGAAAACAAATCACGGCGGAGGCTCACCTGTAATACGAGGTTTGGTAGGAAATCAGATATTGTTGATGGTTGATGGGATTCGAATGAACAATGCAACGTATCGATACGGGCCCAATCAATACTTGGCTACGATTGATCCTGGATTGATCGAAAGGATTGAACTCATCAGGGGAAATGGTTCTGTGCTTTACGGTAGCGATGCAATAGGCGGTGTCGTGCAGGTTATATCCCGCACACCCCATTTTCGGTCTGACGAAAACAATTTTCACGGAAGAATCACCGGTAAATGGATGAGCGGAGCGATGGAAAAAAGCGGTCGGGCCGAAGGGCAATGGAACGGGGAAAGAATCGCCGCGCTCGCTGGATTTTCCATTAGGGATTTTGGAAATATTGTTGGCGGAGGATCTCTCGGTACCCTCGATCCCACGGGTTACAATGAATTCGCCGGAGACGGTAAGATACTGTTCAAGACGGGAACAACGGGGGTCCTGACTGCTGCATGGCAACACCATCAGCAAAATAACGTTCCAAGGTATGATCAGGTAGAGCAAGGGGGGTATAGTCTATACGCTTTCGATCCCCAGATCCGGCAACTGGGATATTTAAGATGGGAAACATTTACCGACAATAACCTGATTAATACTATACGCCTGACCGCAGGTTTGAACCGGTCTGCTGAAAGACTCAGATCAATGAAAGCCGCATCTTCTGACCTTAAGTATCAGGAAGATATTGTCAATACCTTCAATGGAACAGCAGAGTTTCATTCATCATTGAATGATTCATGGCAGGCACAATCCGGCGTGGAATGGTTTTATGACATTGTCGACAGCAAAGCAAAAGTTATCAATACTGCCACTCAGGCTGAGACCGGTGTAAGAGGTTCTTATGCCGATCAGGCTTCTTCCCGTAGCATCGCTTTATTCTCAACACATACATTCGATTTGCGGAAGTTCAATCTCTCGGCAGGTGCACGATTCAATGCTGTTTCACTGTCTGTGAATGACCCCACTTTTGGTAACCAGAAAATTCAACCGTATGCGGTGGTTGGAAACCTTGGAGTGGGATACGCGGTTCTTCCGCATGTTCGAATATTTATGAATAGCAGCACCGGGTTCCGCGCACCTAATGTGGATGACGTCAGTAAATTCGGAACTGTTGAAAGTACTGTATTCGAAATTCCAAGTGCAGACCTTTCGCCAGAACGATCCCGAAGTTTTGAAGGCGGATTCAAAGTGAATGCAAAAAGCTTTTCCGCCGCCCTGACAGCCTATCGAACCCGGTTGATCGACCTTATTGAACGCATAC
>JBBDXJ010000309.1:0-1869 GCA_040902445.1 Cyclobacteriaceae bacterium
TGCTAACAGAAAGGCAAAAGAGAATTGATATGATGAGAAGCAGTTTTTTCATAGGTTATTTTGTTGGAAGTCCATAAAGTTTTTTGACGGTTTCGATCTCGTGTTCATCTTTAGCACGGTTCAGACTCAATTGGATATTCTGGTTGTTGAACCCCTTGAGGTCCGCGTAGTTCTGTTCGATCTGGTCACCTGCCTTGTTGATGATCTCCAGGCGCTTGCCGTCGGTCATCTGTGTTTTGAAAGAGTTGATAACAAGGAGAATCTGATCGAGGTTGTAAATGCTCTCATTGAGTATTCCCGTGTAGACCCGGTACATATAATCGATCTCCTCCCTTGTGAAGTGTTTGTCCTGGTTGATCATGTGCCAGGTGAACCGGTATTCCTCAATGATCTGCGCCTGACGTGCAACGATCTGTTTGATGCGTTTATAGGTCGCGATCGTCTTCCGCACTTTCCACAGCTCGTCATAGTATTTTTTATAGAGTTCGCGCTGGCGCTGGGTCCATTCGGCTATTTCATTGAGCTTCAGCTTGGAAAGTTTGTTCTCCAGGACTTTGGCGGCATTCTGCAGGGCGATGGTCTTGTTCTGGAGCCGCTGGATCATCAGGTCAACGGCCTTGATGACTTTCTTGACTGCCTGCCGGATGATTTCCAGCACGGGAATTGCGGATTTGGCTCGCTGAAGGGGCGCAACGGTGAGCGTGATCGTCCCGATCAGCATAATGAAAAATGTTTTTCTGAACCGCCCAACCCCCCTGAAGGGGGGCTTCACTGTAATGATGTCTTTAAGTTTTTCCATGTTGCAGTTTTAGATTTTACCTGTGCGTATGTCATGGGCCAGTTCCGCGATCCCCTTGCGGATATCGCCTCCCCATTTTTTGACGTACGCGTGTACTTTGATCTTTTCTGATTCTTCCGTGGTGTAGGCCAGGTATTCCTCCAGTGAAACTTCGGTGGCGTACACCTTAGACAGCATTCCTCCCAGGCTGATGAAAACCTCCTTGTACTTCCGCGAAGGGTCGTTGGCTTTGTTGATACTCAGCACCAGCGCTTTCTCCTTTTCGGTGAGTCCGAGCAGTTCTTGTATCTGGTCGAACTTGTTCTGGTACTTGCTCTGATCCAGCAGGATCTTGCAATCGGAATTGTTGATGATCGCCTGCTTGACAATGGGTGAACTGATGATGTCTTCCACTTCCTGCGTCACCACGACCGCTTCGCCATAGAACTTTCGGACGGTCTTGAACAGGTACTTGATGTACTCGGCCATGCCTTCCCTGGCGATCGCTTTCCACGCTTCTTCGATCAGGATCATCTTGCGGACGCCTTTGAGCTTGCGCATCTTGGAAATGAAGACTTCCATGATGATGATGGTGACAACGGGAAAAAGGATGGGATGGTCTTTGATGTTATCCAGTTCGAAGACGATGAAACGTTCTTTAAGCAATTCAAGATTCTCTGTTGCGTTAAGGAGATAGTCAAATTCACCGCCTCTGTAATAAGGTCGCAGGACATAAAGGAAGTTTTCGACATCAAAATCTTTTTCTTTGACTTTGTCGTGTTTTAGGATTTCAACAAAGTCGTCTTTTAAAAACTCGTAAAAGGTGTCAAAGCAAGGGAAGATTTTTTTACCGCCCTCGCGGCCGATGTTTTGACCCACCCTCCCACCCGGGCAGGGGAGGCCTTCCTGCGCGACTGATTCATCAAGGTCATGGACAGGCGCAAAGCCTTGCCTTGGACCGTGATTCGAAGCCTCAACTTTTTCAAAGTATAGTTTTAAGGCGATGGAAAGGGCCACGTATTCAGAGCGGTTGAATGTCTCATCATCTTTTTTCCAGAGGGCAAGGAGCAGCGTCTTGATGCTTTCCTTTT
>JBBDXJ010000310.1:0-12841 GCA_040902445.1 Cyclobacteriaceae bacterium
TGCCGTGGTGATCAAAGTTTTTCCCGGTAGTGTTCTCGGCCCCGGGTTTGTTTCGTCTATCATGCCGGTAGTACCGGATCTTAAGCTGATGATCACCGGCGGCGTTGAACCTACACTTGAAAACCTCACTGCATGGTTTAAGGCGGGGGCAATGTGTGTGGGCATGGGATCGCAATTGTTCACTAAAGATATTCTTCAAAGCCGTAACTGGGACCAGTTGTCTAAAACTGTAGCCCAGGCGTTGGATCTCGTGAAACAGATACGCAAAAAATCCTAACCCCGTTATCGTGGAAATAAAATCAAAATCCGGATCCATGGTTGGCAAATACCGGTGGACTATCTGTTCGTTGTTGTTTGCCGCCACTACGATCAACTACATTGACAGGCAGATCTTATCCCTTATTAAACCTATTTTAGATGAGGAGTTACAATGGTCGAATGAAGAATTCGGATTAGTTAATTCCGCCTTCCAGGGAGCGTACGCAATCGGGTTATTGTTTTTTGGATGGTTTGTTGACAAGTTTGGCGAGAAGGTAGGTTATGCCGTTTCGATTATCTCCTGGAGTCTTGCCGCTATGGGACATTCTTTTGTTTCCAGTGTTAACGGATTCTTTGCCGCACGCGTGGCGCTGGGATTGGGTGAAGCGGGAAATTTTCCATCTGCAGTGAAGGCCACCGCCACATGGTTTCCGCAGCGTGAACGCGCACTGGCTACTACGTTGTTCAATGCAGGTACTAATGTCGGACCAATACTTGCGCCTTTACTGGTGCCGTGGATTGCTTTAACCTACGGCTGGCAAATGGCTTTCATTGTCGCCGGCGTCGCGGGTCTGCTGTGGTTGTTGCTATGGATTCCTTTTTACACACAGCCTGAAAAAAATAAACACGTTTCTGCCGAAGAACTCCAATTTATTCAAAGCGATCAGCCCGATGTCAACACCGGACCGAAATCCTCCTGGTTAGGCCTGTTAAAATACCGTCAAACGTGGTCGTTTATAGTCGCGAAATTCATGACCGATCCGGTCTGGTGGTTTTTCCTTATCTGGTTGCCGGATTATTTCAAAAAAACCCGCGGCCTCGACATTAAAGAAAGCTGGGTACACCTCGTCAGTATTTATACCATTATCACGCTGCTCAGTGTGATCGGAGGATGGCTCCCTGGATATTTATCCAAGCGCGGATGGAGCGTGACAAGGGCACGAAAAACCGGTTTTTTTATTTTTGCGCTTTGTTTCCTACCGATATTTTTCGTGACCAGGGTTGACGACTGGCCCGCGGTATTTTTGATCGGGCTGGCGGGTGCGGCGCACCAGGCATGGTCAGCCAATCTGTTTACGACAGTTTCAGATATGTTCCCTAAATACGCTATCGGATCCGTTGTGGGAATTGGCGGAACGGCGGGAGCAATCGGAGGGATGTTGTTTCCTGTTTTCTCGGGCAGGCTACTGGACATTTTTACTGCACAGGGAAATGTGACAGGTGGTTATACCGTATTGTTTACCATTTGCGCCTTTGCCTATCTGGTTGCCTTCTTAATTCACCATCTGCTGGCGCCAAGATTCGAAAAGTTTACTTTAAAATAACCGTTTCCTTATTATCGTTACTATTGACTACGACCATGGACTATCGACTAGGGGCTATCGACTAGGGGGTAACCCGATCGTTCTTCAACTCCTGAATTCCTTTTAGTTGTTTTTCCACTTCCGCAGTTAATCCTTTAATGCTGGTCAGATCGATATTCCATAATTCCTGATTTGTCAGCACTTGTTCAATCACGGCTCCGGGTACCTCAAGACTCCACGCTTTTTTGAAAAACGCCAGCACAGGGGAGGTATCGTTTAACGGAATCACCTCTCCGTTCCATTCTCCTTTGTAAAAGAGGATGAGGGCGGCCAGTGAATACAGTAACCTTTCAGGAAGTTTTCCGGTGCGTTTAATATACTCCAACACAGAGGGAAGGACCCTTACCTGGTATTTTGAAATGGAGTTCAGCGCAATTGACATCAACTCGTGACGAATAAAAGGATTTTTAAATCGTTCGATCACATCGTCAGCAAATTGCTGCAGTTCTTCTTTGGAAAGATCCAGTGTGGGTATGATCTCTTCTTCAAGAGTTTTTCTTATAAAGTCGCCGGTAAAGGGGTCTTCGATCACCTCGCGTACTGTGCGCAGGTTTCGCAGATACCCAACAGGTACCATGGCGGTATGGGCTCCGTTCAGAATGCGTACTTTACGCGTCCTGTAAGGAGCGAGGTCCTCGACAAATTTCACTTGCAGGCCGGCCTTTTCGGCGGGAAATGATTGCCTCAGCGCTTCCAGGGACATTTCGGATGTGAGTTTTGGTTCGATCACCCACAGATGGAAAGGTTCGCCTGTAACGACCAGGTTATCTTCATATCCTGTTTCGTTCCATATTTCCATGGCGGTATCCTTTGGAAATCCCGGAACGATCCGGTCAACAAGTGTATTGCAAAAAAGTGTATGCCTGGTGATCCAGGCTTCAAAGCTTTCGCCCAGGTTCCAATGCGAAATATATTGGAGAATGATATTGCGGAGGGTTTCACCATTCTTTTCAATGAGCTCGCAGGGCATCACCGTCAGCGCTTTGCTGCTGTCACCTTTAAAAAATATATATCTGTGGTATAGTAGGGCCGTTAATTTTGCCGGAAAACTTTCCGCGAGCGCGTTCGGGTCAGAATCATTTGCATTGAAAGTGATACCCGCTTCCGTAGTATTGGAAATGACAAATTCCAGATCTGGATTTTCCCCGGCTTTGAGGTACGCCGCATAGTCTTCAAACGGATTTATTACGCCCTCGACACATGTAATGAGCCGTATTTCCTTTACCGGCTTTCCATTCCGGATGCCGTTGAGCACCACGTGATAGAGGCCATCCTGCTCATTTAATTTTTGTCCTGATCCCTGAGCGATAGGTTGTACTATTTGTACGGCTCCGCTAAATCCGGTTTTTTCATTGGCAATATCTATCATCCAGTCAGCGAAGGCACGCAAAAAATTTCCTTCTCCGAATTGTAAGATCCTAACGGGATATTTTTGCGGTTTGTCGGCGGTGGTGCGGTTTAATTTTTTCAGCATGATGAACATTTAATATAAGAATCAAACTAATGTTTTGTATGGTAAAAAAGAAAATAAATGCTGCCGTTATTTGCCGGTTTTCAACTAAAGTTCCGTTAAACAGGGTAAATACGGATTTGGAAGGGCTGAACACCTATTATGTGATTTAGGGATAATCATTTGTTTGATTTTTTTAGGGTCGGTACCTTACACTCCAGTACCGGAGAGAAACCGGTTTGTGTGATCACGACCACCGATATAAAATTAACAAAAGCATATGCCCGTATTAAAAGCAGATACTGCTCCTGTTACCCAGGTGAGGGACGGCCTCTCAAGGAGACTGGTCCACACCAACAACCTGATGATGGTAGTCATCGATTTTGAAAATGGTCCATGGGCAGATCCGGAACCTCTGCAAAGTCATTTTCATGAGCAGGCAACTTATGTTGCAGAAGGCGAGATTATATTCTTTTGCGAAGGGGAGAAAGAGCAGAAGTTGATGGCCGGCGATATGTTCTGGGTGCCGTCCAATAAAAAACACGGGATACAATTGTTGAGTGCGAGAGCTAAATTAGTTGATAGTTTTAATCCCATAAGAGCAGATTTCATTTTGAGCTGATTATCCGCTGACAAACTGATTGGCGACGTGTTCAATTGTGCATAATTAATTAAATTTGTTTGTCTTACTTCGAACGGCAATCCGGGTTGCAATGCGCAGTATTTTCTTTGCCATAAATGATCACTAATTCAGTACCCCATGCGAGTTTGCTTCTTATTTTTCCTATTTTACTCAGCTGTAATTTTCTCTTTGGCCCAAACCATTGAATTAGAAACCGCGACTCTTTCCGGAACCCAGATTAGCACCCAGCGGTCCGGTTATTTGGGAACTGGTTATGTAACCGGTTTTGATGCGGATGGAGATAAGGTTACCATCACCGTGAACGTAACTAAAGGTATCTATGACCTTTACGTACGTTATGCCTCTCCATTCGGTGATAAATTCAATTTTGTTTATCTCAACGGTGAGAATATGGGCAGTGTGGCGTTCCCCTTGTCAACGGTATTTACAGAAGCAAAAGTTGGTAAGGTATTTCTCAGGCAAGGCTCCAACAGCATTGCTATAGTTAAAGACTGGGGATATTTTGATGTGGACAATATCACGCTCGAAGCTTCGAGCGCCTCTGATATTTACAATGTCGCAGTTGACCTGGTAACGCCTTCACCGACTGCAAAAACAGATAGCGTTTATAGCTTGCTTTCTTCTCTCTATGGCAAAGTAATTCTTTCAGGGCAGTATGGTGGTCTTACTGAATTCAACCGGATAAAAAATCTGTCAGGTAAAACACCTGTGTTGCGCGGTTTTGACCTTATCGATTATTCACCCAGCCGTGTTGAACATGGCGCAACTTCCACAGAAACAGAAAATGCGATTGGGTGGAGTCAGCAACGTGGCATGGTGACAGTTTGCTGGCATTGGAATGCACCAAAAGATCTGATCGATCAGCCGGGTAAAGAATGGTGGAGAGGCTTTTATACTGATGCCACCACTTTTGATGTATCGAAAGCAATGGCTGATGACACAAGTGAAGAGTACACACTTATCCTTCGTGATATCGATGCCATCGCCGTGCAATTGAAAAAATTATCAGGTGCGAATGTGCCGGTGCTTTGGCGCCCACTCCATGAGGCCGAGGGAAAATGGTTCTGGTGGGGCGCAAAAGGAGCGGAGCCCTGTAAATGGTTGTGGAAACTCTTGTTTGAAAGATTGGTGAATCATCATTCCCTGCGAAACCTTATTTGGGTATGGACATCCACCGGAACTCCGGATGCATTGAACTGGTATCCGGGAGATGAATATGTTGATCTCATCGGAGCTGATATTTACCTGCCGGCAGGCAGCTATGGAAGTAATTTTATCACTTTTGATAATATCGCCGCTCTTTACGAGGGCAGGAAGATAATCGCTTTGTCAGAAAATGGTCCTATTCCTGATCCTGACAAACTATTTAATGAAGGCGCTGCCTGGAGCTGGTTTTCCACGTGGTCTGGCAGTTTTATCACCGATGGGATTTTAAACACCGAAAACCATATTGTTAAGGTCTTTAATCATGATTATGTGATCACACTGGACGAAATTGATCAGATCGGTGAAATAATAGTCATGCTGGAAGAGAAAAAAGCGGATGGTGAACCAGTCACCAGAACACAAGGCGAGGATTCACGGGAGGTTTCTTTTAGGAATCCAATAGCGGGCGATCGGCTGCTCCTGAATGATATCGGTTACCCTGCCAGGGCGATAATTTATAGTATGCAGGGAAAAATTGAATTCTCCGGCGTCAATTCTGCTGAAAAGAAAAATTTGGAGTTCGACTTTCATCAAAAGTCATCCGGTATTTATTTGTTAAAACTCATTACACCCGGGTCCGTAAAAGTTTACAGGATAGTCAAACTTGAGGACTAGGATATGCCCGTCACCGGAAGGAGGAGTGGCAGGCAAGAATATTTTCCAAAAGAAAATTATTATTTATTAACTTAGACTTGCATGAAATTCTAAAATATAAAAAATATGAAAGCAATATTCTTTTTTCTTCTCGCATCGTTTTGTGTACCATTCGCAGTAGCACAGGACAAACTCACGGACGAACAAATACTGAAATTGTATGAGGGCCTCAGGGTTGCCGATGTTTCCGATGGAATGGATATGGTTGGACTACGCGATGCGGGATTACTGGATCAAAGTATTGAACCCTTGTGGAAGGATACGGAGAATATGACCCATATTATCTGCGGAATTGCCGTTACGGGTCGTTACATCCCAACCATGAAAGTGCTTAAAAATCCAATGGCAAAAGAAGAGTTTCAGAAATGGGAAGGTAATTGGTACGGAAACTTTTCGACCGAAGCATACACTCAATATATCAAACCCGGTTCCATTGTGGTGCTTGATGTTCAGGGTGATGGCGACACAGGATCTGTGGGTTCAAACAATGGTTTGTCGTGGGTAAGTAAGGGAGCCCGGGGAATTATATCCAATGGCGGAATCCGCGATACCGATGAGATAATCAAACAGCGCATTCCTGTATATCTCGACTTCATGAGTCGGGGTCGGGGTATCCGCCCAGGCAGAAATGAACTTGAGTCTGTGAACAAGCCTGTAACCATTGGCGGTGTTGTAATCCGGCCTGGCGATGTTATTGTTGCCGATGGTGATGGTGTCGTATGTGTTCCCCGTGAATTTGCAAGACCCGTGGCTGAATTTGCCCGTGAGATTCTCGTGGGTGACAAGAAGGCAAGAAAGGCTCTTTATGAAAAACTGGGAATGCCACTGGATAAGACTGTTCAGGAAAATTAAATTGTCTGAACCGGGATTAATGGATTAAAGGATTGCCTGGATGGTGGTCCGCATTGCCTGGTTCGTCGTTAAGAAAAGTTTTATCATTCAGCAATGCGCTCTGTGTAACGGACGATTTCGAAGATGGTCGCCAGAGTCCTTCCCGTTGATCATTTTATGAAAATATTCTGATGTTGAAAAAAATCGATGAGCTGTTCAGGATCCCGACGGTCACTGAATAGAAGTCAATGATGGCCGGTCGGTTTCAAATATTAGACTCAACAAAATGTCGCGAATTTTTCAATCCCTTTTATTGTCACTGTTTCATTTTTTTATATTTATAACGCCAGGTTTTTCCCAGTTTAACGAAGTAAAACACCGGGACATCAGTGGAAATGAAGTGGCGGTCACCGCCGCGGGAAGTTATGGAGTGGCCGGCACTACGTATCTGTTGATGAATGATATTACCAGTACAAAAAGCACGCTCTTTCTCGGCAAGGATGTGACCCTTGATTTGAACGGATATACAGTGCGTTATGCGGATGGTCCCTACGAGCACGTCCCTAATTCAGGATTTGAAGAAGGGACCAGGGGGTGGGATCTCTCCAAAGCGCCTGGTGCAAAAGTAGTGAACACAGAAGAGGTGCATGTTTTTGTTGGCGAAAAACTGATGAGCCTCGCGGAAGGCGATGAAATTGTTTCACCGTATATAAATCTTCCGGTGGGCAACAGGTCCTACCTGGCGATGTGTGGTGTCACGGGGCATTTTTATCACGATATGAACGGGGATCTGAATAACCAGATGAAAGTTAGCGTGTATGTGGAGGATGCGGGAGGTAAAAATGTGGTATGTACCACACATTACGGAGATACAACGATGGTGAGTTGTCCGGTGGAAAAAAGAGCCCCGCGGCTGGGTGGTGGAGTGATCTATGCTCATCTCAACAATCTTCCTGCGGGAAAATACCGGATCCGTATTAAAGCGGACACCGATTGTCTTGTGGATGAAATTGATATCAGGCCCGCCATGGATGTGGGCATAGGTATCGTTGAAAAAACTTTACCGATGGGCCATTATGATCATTTGTTTAATTCGATCGGCTCGGCATTTTTTGATTATACGGCGAACCCGGCAGACTCAACTCCGTTATCCACGATCCCGGTCGCAAAAGGCTCAGGTACCGTGACCATCAAAAACGGAACGATTGAAAGCGGGGTGGTCGGTATTCTTTCCTATGGTATTCAATCTACCGCCGAAAATGTAAAGATCATCCTGGATAATGTGAAGATCGTGACGCGGGGAATCAATACTATTGCAGTTGATGCACCGCAGGCTACCATTACGAGTTGCAGATTTGATGTGGAGTCGCCATTTATTATTAACCGGCACGGCAGCAGCTTTTATGCAGTTGATCTGAGTGGGCCACACCCCTCCGAAGTTTCCTATTCGGAATTTTACGGAGGCCAGGGCTGCCTTGTATTTAAAGGCAACAGATCCAGTGTTCATCACAACCATTTTGTAAACCGACAGATGGTAACGAATCACTACAGCATCATGGCGATGGGAGACAGCTCTCATATATTCGAAAACTACATAGAGCCTGAGGTTGGTTCGGGCGTGGAAATATTCAGGCATAAATTCATCGACATTTTTAACAACACTATAAAAATCAAAACTTCGCCTCCTACCTGCGAATACGGACATGGGGAATACAGCACGGCCGCAATAAGGATGGCGGATTACCGTTCCAAAGCGGGTGACCCCAACGGATGTTACGGCAACAGAGTGTTCAGCAACAAAATTTTTATTACCGCCAGTGATTATCCCCATTTATCATTTTACATACCCATGGCCTGGGCGGTTTATTACAGCGCAAGCGCTGGCGACAACTTGGTTTTCGGAAATGACATAACGGTAGAGGATACCGATCCCCAGTCCAAAGCAGAAGCTGCAGCCTTTTATGTCTGTGGAGGTCCTGAAGGATTTGGTGGAAGATTCTATAATAACCGGATCACAACCAATGTTCCGGCTGCCTGGGTTGCGTCCATGTACGGCGGTACGGCCAACACCAAAATTTTTAACAATAGGATCATCAAATCACCTTCTGCGGGAAAAGATTTTAAAGCCATCTGGATAGGATTTAAGGGGTGTGACTGGTGTGTGGCAAAAGATGTTGAATTCCGTTCGAATATAATTGAGGGAAATGATTTTGATCTTCAGGTGAGCGAACAGGATCACAGCTTCTCTGTATATTGGACATTAGACATCGAACTGAAGGATAAAAAAGGAAATCCATTGAAAAATAGCGTCATCAGCATTCTTGATAAAAACAAACAAAACGTAGCTTCGGGAAAAACGGATGAACAGGGAAAATTCACGGCCGAGCTGCTGGAATTCAAATTCGCTAACAGGGAAAAAACATTCTTTTCTCCTCATACCATCGTCGCTGGGAAAGATAAAAAAGAAGTTCTGTTAAATGCTAACACAAAAGTCACTATGGTGACGAAAAAATAGTGCGCGGTAAGGGTCAAAAAAGGGCCGCAATGACGGGAACGTCTTTAGTCATTCAATTTTCATATTATAAACACTGAGATATTGACGCAGAAGAGTCTAACCCATCTATTCAATAAGTTTTTTAACAGTGAAAAATCCGGGGGGATAATCCTCGTGTTTTGTACCGCTTTTTCGCTGCTGCTGACAAACGTGTATTCTGATGCCTATGTTGACTTCTGCAATTTATTCAATTTGCCGCCACTCCCGCGTATTTTTTGTCAACGTAAGTAACTGGATCTCATTATGCCTGTGACCACGCTTTCAAAGCTCTATAACAAATTCTTCAATACTGAAAAGTCCGGAGGTTTTATCCTTATTTTTTGTACAATTCTTTCCCTGGTCTTGACGAATTTTTTTTATGAGTCATATACAGATTTGTGGCATCTGCATATTGCGGGTAATACGCTGGTGCATTGGATCAACGATGGGCTGATGACTGTTTTCTTCTTACTGATCGGACTGGAGTTGGAGCGCGAAATTTATATTGGGGAGCTTTCCGATGTCCGGAATGCAATACTTCCCGCTTTTGCGGCCCTGGGGGGAATGCTGGTTCCGGCGGGAGTTTACTTTTTGTTCAATTGGGAAGGAATCGGCAGGCAGGGTGCGGGCATTCCGATGGCCACAGATATTGCTTTTGCGTTGGGGGTATTGTCTATGCTGGGAAAGAGGGTACCTGGCTCTTTGAAAATATTTTTGACCGCCCTGGCTGTGATCGATGACCTGGGTGCCATCCTTATCATCGCAGTACTTTATTCAAGCACAATTTATTTAAACAACCTGGGTATCGCCCTGGGTATCTTTGCGGTGTTACTTATCCTCAACCGTTTGAAGGTCTATAATTTATTACCTTATCTCGTTGGCGGGTCAGTGATGTGGTATTTTATGTTGTCTTCCGGAGTGCATGCAACCGTCACCGGAGTATTGCTTGCCTTCGCCATTCCTTTCGGCCGTGGTGATGAAAAAAGTCCCTCGTATATATTGCAGGATTTACTTCACGCGCCCGTCGCCTTTGTGATCCTTCCGCTTTTCGCTCTGGCAAACACTGCAATTCTGATCAACGTCGACTCCTTACAGGGACTTGGGAGCATGGTCAGCGTTGGCATTTTCGCCGGCCTGGTGATAGGAAAACCGTTTGGCGTATTTCTTTTCAGTTATTTGGGAACAGCATTAAATATTTCTTCCCTTCCGGAAGATCTGAATTGGGGTCATATATTCGGCGCGGCCATGCTTGCGGGAATCGGGTTTACCATGTCAATCTTCATCACGCTGCTGGCGTTTGACGATCAGTCGTTGATTGACTCATCAAAGTTGGCGGTAATGATAGCTTCATTACTGGCCGGAATTGCCGGATTTTTATGGCTGAAAAGATCCTTTCAAAAAACAAACGCGCGGGATGTTGCATAAAACCGGAGACACTTTTTATCCCTCTTTTTTTTATCTTTATCTTATACAAACAGCAATATGAAAAATTCCCTGTACTTTTTTTTCCTGATGATTTTTTGTTGCACCGGAAATAAGGTGATGTCGCAATCAAAACCTGCGTCTGAAAATGTATTATCCCTGAACCACATCGCCATGTATGTTCATGAGCTTGGCAAGAGCACGGCATTTTACGAAAACATCCTCATGCTTCGCAAAATAGAAGAACCGTTTAAAGATGGAAAACACACATGGTTCACCCTTGGCCCTGCTGGGCATTTACACTTGATTCAAGGTGCAGAGGTAAACATTAAACGCGATAAAAATGATCACCTCTGTTTCAGCGTAAATTCAATCGAGAATTTTATCGACAATCTCGATAAACATCACATCGAATATACCAACTGGCCGGGAACGGCGAAGGCTCCGACCGTTAGGGTGGACGGCGTGAAACAGGTTTATTTCCAGGATCCCGACGGTCACTGGATCGAGGTTAATGATGACCGTTGAATGCAGGTTGAATGCAGGTTTTAATACAGGTTTGAATGCAGGTTGAATGCAGGTTGAATGCAGGTTGAATGCAGGTTGAATGCAGGTTTAATGCAGGTTTGAATGCAGGTCTAATGCAGGTCTAATGCAGGTCTAATGCAGGTCTAATGCAGGTCTAATGCAGGTAAGGAACCTGATTTCCAACGTGCATTTCAACCTGCCTTTCGACTTGCCTTTCTACCTGCATTTTAACTTGTCTTTCAACCTGCCTTTAAACTTGCCTTTCAACCTGCCTTTCAACCTGAATTTTAACCTGCCTTTCCACCTGCATTCAAAACTCGCGAACGGGAACCGGCATTACCACCTGACTGACGTGATCATCCTGACCGACAGACTGAACTGCAAAGAAGTAGTTATCTTTTGAATAGGGCATCGCGGCCGAAGTATCAGCGACAAAAAATTTCTTTTCCCAAAAAGGCTGATAGGTTTCGCGCATAACTACGTAGTAACCTTTTGGCTTTGGGCCGGCCATGGGTGCAGTCCAGGTTAAATAAGTCATGTTACCCAGCGTGATCTTCATTTTTACGGCTTGAGGAGTGCCGGGAGCTTTTGCCAGTGATGCAATGGCAGCGAGGTTAATGCGGGCTACGTTGGCGGTATATTTATAATCCACAAATTCAGGGAGATCACCATACTGGATATTGTTTTCTTTTCGAACATCCTGGTGCTGATGCCTGAAATCCTCGTTGAATTCCGTAAAGCGGACTGCCGGGAAGCCGAGTTGATTAAAGGGCGTGTGATCTCCACCCCGCAGGAAACGGTCAGGCCGGGCGTTGAGGGTGGCCGTGAATTCTCTGAGATATACATCCGCTGTTTCTTTTATATAACGGGCAAGTTGACGGGAAGGGCTGTCATTTTCAGATCGCAGTGCAGTACGCGCAGCCCTTTGGTCATCCGTTTCAAAGGCTGGTATCATTTCGCTAAAGACCCTGACAGCTTTATCGTTTTTATCACCTGTTTCGCTTGCGAGGCTATTTCCCACAATATCGTTATTGAGCATAGCCACCAGGCGGCCACCACTGTCTTTGATCTTCCCTGCCATATGTCGCGCTCCCAGCAGGCCCTGCTCTTCGCCCTGCACGGCCATAAAGATAATGGTGCAAGGATATTTTTTCTTTGACAGCACGCGTGCAAGTTCCAGTACGACGGCTACACCTGAAGCATCGTCGTTGGCCCCGGGCGCCAAACCCGCGGAATCCATCACGTTGGTGTTGCGGGAGTCGAGATGTCCGCTCACCAGAATAATACGGGTATCAGCGTGGTCCTTGCCTTTGAGCGTACCCAATACATTTTTCATGGTGACCGGGTAGGGTATCCTCGGACCCGGTGAGGTATGAAAGGGATCAAGTTCAACCCGCATCTGTGCCTGATGACGCAGAGCAAACTGCCGGAACTTTTGCGCTACCCAACGTCTGGCTGCCCCAATGCCCTGGCTGTCACTGCTCGTATCACTGAGAGAGTGGCGGGTTTTAAAAGCGACCATTTTAAGAATATAAGTTTTGATACTGTCGGCAGAAATTTCCCTGATCATAGAGGAAATTTCTGTGTCGATAATCGCTACTGCTTTTTCGGGCTTGAGGTTATTGTTCTGGGCCTTTAAAGAACCAATGAAAAATATTCCGTAGATGAAGTAATATCTTCTCATGTTAAAAACGGATCCGGTTATTCGCAAAAGATAAAAAAGAGGCTGTCAGTAAACAAGCATTTATTTAGCAGGCACAGTCCGAGCAGGCCCGGTTTTGATCGACTGATGTGCCGGAAAGCGCTTGCCTTCAAATTCCGGACTGGATAGTAAGGGAAAATGATAGAAACCGGCACTATTTGTCAAGATTTTTGAACTATTTTCACCAAAAAAAATTATCCGTTCGGGAATGTAACTGTAAACAAAATTCTTGTTATCTTCGGGTGCCTTT
>JBBDXJ010000311.1:0-12835 GCA_040902445.1 Cyclobacteriaceae bacterium
AGCGGACCTCGAAGCCTCAGAGTCCCGGAGACCGGTGACTCTGAGGGGGAAGACGAATTCGCTTAACATAACACTAGAATATCGTCAACGTACCTTTATAAACTTTATTATCTTTTTTAAGGTCAAGCACGTAAAAGTAAACCCCCGAACTCACTCCCTCCCCATCCCAGTCATTTTGATAGTTTGTCGTGCGAAAAACTTCCTTACCCCATCTGTCCATTACGGTTAGTTCGGAATTTTTGTAAAGCTGGATCTTGCTGATATGAAAATACTGATTGAACCCGTCTCCGTTTGGCGTAATTATGTTTGGGATCTTTACCGGGTGTTCAAAATCAAAGGCCAGCGGGCTGGACCAACTCTCATTCGGACCGGCACTTTCCAGCGCGCGGATAACATACCGGTGTAGAAACGCATCAGAAACGAGCGGTCCGGCAAAAGTGTTTGCATGCGCGGCAACATTCGCAAGAAATCTATATCCTGACTCGCTGTCTGTCTTGCGCCACACTTCATAATGATCCACTCCGCCTGGCCATCCGAAGTAATGATTCCACTGCAGACTTATCAATTCCGTAGTGGTATCTGCAATTCCGGTGAGGAACATGTTGTTGTGAATTTGGGTGCTTACGGTTTCGTCACAATAATTGGTCAGCGAAAGATAATATTCATAGATCCCGTCAAGGGTAAAGTCCACTTCATCCTGAAAAGACGTTTGCGCAGTTGGTAAAACGCCAGCTATTTGCCAGGCGGCCGCCCCCCTAATCCTTTTATGAAGAAACAATTGATTTGCCTGGACTGAACCCGGATGATATAAATACCAGTTTAGATGGATCATGTTTGCAGCCGATGTATCAACACTGACAAGATTGAGTTGGATGTCAGTAGTGTCTCTAAAAACATAGACGGATAGTTCAGGCGAGATACCCTGACAAACGGTATCGATAGTGACGCTGGTTTCCTCAATCCACAAGCGGTTTAAGCCTTCCGACCAGTTGATGCTGACCTGGGCACTTCCCTGCCCTGTGATAACTTCTCCTCCCAAAATATTCCAATTATAAACAGAGCCGTTCGTGAGTGGTGTGCTGTATTGCGCCGCCTGACTTTTATTGATGCAAAGTGTATCTGGCCCTGATGGTATTTCGGGCAGCAGTACAACATTTATTCTGACGGAAAAATTGAGCGTGTCGCCTTTGCAGCCGGAGCCATCAGTTATCAAGGATTTCACTACTGCTTGTGGATCGCTATCAAGCCAGTCAACTTTAATACTGTTTTCATCTATCATCTTAATGACGCCGCCCTTCACAAACCATTCATAGGATGAAGCAGGGATTGGTTCTACGCGGTAGTCAATATCTGCTGCAAAAGGACAAACCGAGGGGCTTCCGAAGATGGAATCCTGTAAAGGGCCTGGTAAGTTTTCAACCATAACAGAATCTGTGGCAGGGCAGCCGTTCCAGGTTAGTTTTACCGAGTACAATCCTTCCGCGCCGAACTTCTGAATGGGTGAAGTTGAGCCATTATTCCACAAATATGTCGCATCCGGAAAAGTGGCGTCAAATACGGCACTATCTGTTTTGCATTTGAGAATATCCGCTCCAAGATCTACGACAGGAAGTTCTTTTAATGAAACTGAAATGGTATCCGAAGCGAAGCAACCTGTGTAATCAGAGACTGATACCCAATACCTTCCGGCTTTGGTGGTGTTCAGAAATTGCCCTGTACTTCCATCCGACCATTGCCACAAAAAATTTTCTTTCCCATCGATGACTGCGGTGTCACCCCTGCACACTTGATGGTCGGGTCCGATATCGAGGTTGCCCTTTTTCATTGCGACCTTGATCGTATCGTACAGGATACATTCTTCACGTTCCACTTTTACCCAATATTCACCCGGTGTTGATACTTCAATTTTCTGAGACGTCTCTCCCGTGCTCCACAGGTATGATTCCTTTTCCGGGCCGGCATCCAGCGCTGCCGTGGCGCCTTCACAGAAATCAAGATCATCGCCGATAAAAAGCGTGCTAAAGGATGAAAAATATCCGTACCGGCAGGTAGAAGCGGCGTCACCGTTAATGATCCCGACCTGAAAGGAATTCTTGTTATTTGAAATAAGACTTGCCTGGCCAACCAGAATTTGTGAGGTAGTAAAACTGAGTTGTGCCGTATACCATTCGAGGTTGGTACCGGGTACCGACGTAAATGCGGAAGAAGGTATCAGCGTGGAAGAACCGTTCAATATGAAACTCGAGATCCCTTCTTTTCGCACCAGCACATTTAAACCAAAAAACTCGTTTGTGGTTCTCGAAAATCCGATTTGTGGCGAACCTTTGCAGTTAATGGATGGCAGGATAGCCATGCCCATCTCGCATCCAAAACCTGTTACGTGAAAAATATAAATGGTTTTGTTCGATCGTATGTAAGTTGATTTTTCCGTTACCGGATGTCTGTAGATCTGCCCGGCAGACAAACCCGCTACCGCAGTTGTGCCCGCGCCTGCAAATATTTGCGTATCGTCTTCGGTCGCAGTGATAAATAAATATTCAGGTGTACCTAAAAATCCCTTAAGCACTACATACTCCGATCCTGCGACTTCTACAGGAACAAGCTGGTCGCCAAGGATGTCTCTGCAGCCGCCATTGATAACCGAATCGTCTTTGATGGTGATGGCAATGGGTTTGTTTGATTCCACAATAGTGCCGGCAGGATTATCGGATGCCGATAGTGTTGGTTTTCGAAAGGAATATGTTTCTCCTTCATTCAACTTGACCGTGATGAGAGTGTCCGATAAATGTCCAAAGATCGGCTTGGTCGGCCTGACTCTTACAACGGTGTTATTCCTGGTTGCCACGATGTCGAATGACGATGACGGCACGGGAAAATAGTCACCGCTGTTGTGATAAAAGTTTTGTGCGGGAATCACAAATTTATTTCCCAGGGCATTTCTTCCTTTCAGGGTAAAGATCTCAGAATTCCACGGAGCGCCGACTTCATAATAAGCCGTTATCGGGGAAGTCGAAGTTATCCGGATACCGGTCTTCATGACCGTTGCCGGCGAAATGGTTTCGAGGTTTGTAATGTGACTGGTCAGGTCAATGGTGTGCGTTGTATTGGCGGCAACATTTCCAACTGCAATCTCCGCATTCCCCCTTCCTGGTTGCAGCACGCTCACAATGGAAGCCGCGTTCAGTGTAGAAATGCGTAGGTAAACAGGTCGGTCACCATGACCTGTAGTGACCTCCGGAGGTGCAAACCAGAATTCCGTATCTACCTGAGCGTACCCCTGCTGGAGAATGGCCAACATGAGGAACAGTATCAGGCCGTAACGGAACATTGGATAAAGGTATATAAGTATATAAGTATATAAGGGAACCTCCTTTTCAACGTTTTCCTGTCCACAGGCTCCTATGAAGAGCGCAAACGCAAGGGCGAATAGTCGTTTGAAGAAGAAAAACTAAGATCAATCTTAATAAGTTACAAAAAAATGGTGATTTAAGAAAATGAATCACAGCGTGGAAATTACCTCCAACTTACATGTGAGTCAAAGTGCGTAAAGGCCGCAATATTGCTTGAATTTCCTTATTATAACTGATTGATAAACAGGTATTTAATTTTCAAAAAATCTACAGCCACCCTTTTGCAGAATTAGACCTTTAAACTTTCCAAACCTTTAAAATCATTTCAACTTTTTAAACAATTTTATTTCCTTACTTTCGAAATTCGGTTGATCTGAATGGCGATCAAGGAGTAGTCGCTCTAAACATCAGATGAGATCCAAAGAATTTTCAATAATAACAGAATGAAAAAACAAACAGACACATCACGAAGGAACAATAGTCGCAGAGACTTCATAAAAAAGTCGGTGATCGCCCTTGGCGCATTTTCTATCGTGCCGCGTCACGTACTTGGCGGCAAGGGATTTCTCGCACCAAGCGATAGCCTCACAAAAGGTATTATCGGTGTTGGAGGAATGGGTCGCGGTCATATCCCGTATGAGGGAACCAAAGTAGTCGCGGTATGCGATGTCGATACCATGCATCTTAAGCAGGCCATGGATACGATCGGTGCAGGGGTTCGCGGCTACGCTGACTTCCGTGAATTAATAGCCCAACCTGATGTTGACATTGTGCACATTGCCACCCCACCCCACTGGCATGGGATCATGTCGGTGATGGCTGCGCAGGCTGGAAAAGATGTATGGTGTGAAAAGCCGATGACAAGAACCATTGGCGAAGGCAAGCGTGTGGTGGAAGCGATGGAACAATACGGCCGAATGTTCAGACTCAACACCTGGTTCAGGTTTGAAGATAACTTCTATGGGATGGGCACAACAGTGAGGCCCATCAAAAAGGTAGTGGAAAGCGGAATTCTCGGATGGCCACTGAAAGTGACTATAAGCGGTGTCACCGGTTTCAACTGGAAATTCTACTGGGTGGGCAAAACCAACCTGGTGCCTGCTGAAGTTCCGAAAAATCTCGATTACGACATGTGGCTCGGTCCTGCACAGTATAAACCTTACAATCCACACAGAGTTCATACCAACTTCCGCGGCTACTGGGATTATGATGGAGGTGGTCTCGGCGATATGGGCCAGCATTACATTGATCCTGTACAATATTTCCTGGGAAAGGATGACACCAGCCCGATACGAGTTGATGTCGATGCTCCTCAGCAACACGATGATGCGGTAGGTACCTGGAGACGCATCGAGTTTACCTACGCCGATGGTTGTAAGATCATTCTCGATGGGGAGAATAAGGATGTGAACGCGCCTTACATTGAAGGTCCGAAAGGAAAGATCTATCGCGGTTTCAAATCCGATATTCCAGACATCCTGAAGGTTATCGATGCAATGCCGGACCCCGATCCCCAGGTTCCTAAATTTTCGGAGTCAGTGCTTACCCGTAAAAAATTTGCGCTGAATGAGATCAATGGCCACCGCTCGTCCACCGTGGTCAACATCGGAAAAATCGCTCTGCAACTCGGACGTTCACTTGAATTCGATCCGGTTAAACAGGTGTTCATCAATGACGATGCCGCCAACCGGTTGATCGATCAGCCAATGAGAGGCCCCTGGAAAATTTAATTAACCCAACTGACACTGAAATGAAATTTAAGAATGTTTATCTGCTTGCTTTTATATTGACCGCACTGTCTTTCCCCCTGGCACAGGCGCAGGATAACCGGACAGCTCAAACACAAGTTGCAGATGTACTGGCATTGCTCCCGGCGAAGAATAATATTGAAGCCGAGCGTTTGTTTCGCGAGCTGATCAAGCTTAGTGATGAAGGCCTTGGTATGGTTTGTGGTCGCGTTGTGCCAAACGGCAAAGAGGACGGTGTTGCTCCGCGGTATGCAGTGTCTTTGTTGACTCACCATGCGGGTAACAAATCCGAAAAGGCGCGCATTGAAAAGATCTACCTGGCTGCACTTGAGAAAGCAAGTGATACGGAGGTAAAAGCCTATTTTATAGACAACCTCAAACTTGTCGGCTCAAATGCTTCGGTTAATGCTCTGGCCGGAAAGATCGCTGACGAAGGATTAGCAAATCAGGCTATCTCTGCTCTGGTCAGCATCGGTACAACCGAGACACGTGGTGCATTACAGGGAGCCCTTGAAAAAGCGCAGAACCCAAATGCACAGGCGCGATTGATACAGGCACTGGGTGAATTGAAGCACCAGCCTGCATTGCAGTCTGTTTCGAGATTTGCCTCCAGTGATAACAATATGCTGAAAAAACATGCGCTTTGGGCGCTCGCATTGATAGGCGATGCCAGTTCTTATGATGTATTGCTGCAGCATGCAAAGAGCGTAAATTTCAAAAACGATCCTTCAGAAGCGACACATGCTCTTGTTGAATATATGCACCAGCATGCAGGCAAGGGAAATAAAAACCCTGTTCTTGACATCAGCCAAACTATCCTCACCAATACCCTCGGACCAGATCAACAACATTTCAGGCTGGCGGCTTTGAAAGCGTTGGCCAATAGTTCTTCTGAAGAATCATCTAAAACGCTCATTAAGGAAATGAATCGTTTTGATCCGCAATATCAGAAGGAAATATTAAAGATTGCCAGCCTTCATGCCAGCGATCCGGCCGCAATGAAACAATGGACTAAGGCTTACAAGAACAGCACAGACATGCAGGGCGAGATCCTTGCCATGCTTTCAAAAGTAAATCGCAATGACACCTTTATTGAGACTACGCTTTTGCCTGCTCTTGAGTCTAAAAATGCTTCCGTACGCATGGTAGCTGCGGAGGAAATTGCTTATAGCAACAATAAAAAATTCCAGGCTTCTCTTGTGGCTTATTTACTAAGGGCAGCAAACGACGACGAAATCCTCGCCGCCAAAACAGCATTAATGCGTATGATGGACAATGCCGACACAAAAGTGTTGGCGGCAAAGATTGAAGGGGCGCAGTCAAAAAACAAGGCAGCCATCATTCAGTTACTGTCGGAGCGCCGCGCTGTTGAAAGTTTTGATGTTGTTTTTCAAAATACATCTTCAAAAGATCCTGTGGTCAGAAGCGCCGCCTATGCAGCATTACCAAACCTTGCCACCGGAAAGAACACAGGTGAACTGCTAAATCTTTTATCACAAGCTGAAAATGACCACGATACAAAATTAGTTCAGAGTGCTATCAGTTCGTCGCTCGATAAGAATAGCACAACCCAGATAAACGACGCATTCTCAAGAAATAAGGCAAGAATACTTCCATTGCTTCCATACGTAAATGACAAGGATGCTCTGGCTAAAGTTACCGACGCGTTTCAAAATGGTAATGAACAGGAAAAAACCGCGGCGTTTGAAGCATTGCTAAACTGGCAAGACCATGAGGCCGCAAGAACGCTGCTTGCTATCCGCAAAGATGAAGGTATGAGAAAGTACCACGAGAAAGCTTTTCAGGCGATGGTATCCCAGATTGGAAAGTCCTCACTGCCGGACGAACAGAAGCTTTTGATGCTGGATGAAACAATGACACTCGCCAACACACAGGGAGAAAAGACGGCAGTGATCCGGGCCGCGGGAAACCTTCGGACATTTTTAGCCCTCATGTTCGTTTCCAAATATCTCGACGATCAGGATCTGAACAGGGCAGCCAGCCGTTCTGTCATGCAGATCGCCTTGCCTACGGCCGACGCGCGTCCAGGTCTTACCGGTGCCGTTGTGCGCAACACACTACAGAAAATTCTTGATAAGCTCGAAGGGCAGGATAGTCAATACGAAGTGATAGACATTCAAACCTATTTGGCCAACATGCCCTATACAAAGGGTTTTGAATCTATCTTCAATGGAAAGGACCTTTCCGGCTGGAAGGGTTTGGTGGAAAATCCCATCGCGCGATCCAAAATGTCAAAAGAAGAGTTAGCCAAAAAACAGCAGGAAGCTAATGCAAAAACAAGGGAGAGCTGGAGTGTAAAGGACGGCGCAATATATTTCACCGGTGATGGTGCCAACCTTTGTACTGTGCGTCCTTACGGAGATTTCGAAATGCTTGTTGACTGGAAGATATCGCGGGATGGCGACAGCGGAATATATCTGAGAGGATCTCCACAGATTCAGATATGGGATCCCACGGGCAAAGAAGCTATAGCTAAAGTAGGTTCAGGCGGATTGTTCAACAACCAGAAAAACCGCAGCACTCCCCTGACCGTTGCTGATAATCCCATTGGGGATTGGAATACTTTTCATATTAAAATGGTGGGGGAAGTCGTCACGATACACCTGAATGGGGTGCTGGTAGTTGATAGGGTTGTCATGGAAAATTATTGGGACAGGAGCATTCCTATTTTCCCGCAGGAAGCAATTGAACTGCAGGCCCATGGCAATGAATTGGCTTTCCGCAATCTCTACGTCAAAGAACTCGGCAACAAACCTTATGAGCTCACATCGGAAGAAAAGCAAAATGGTTTTGAACTTCTTTTCAATGGCAATGACCTGGAAAACTGGCAGGGCAACAAAACAGAATACATCGTTGAAGACAATGCGATTGCAATTTATCCGGCGGGAAAAGGCCACGGAAATCTCTATACGGAGAAAGAATACTCGGATTTCATTTTCCGCTTTGAATTTCAGCTGACCCCTGGAGCAAACAATGGATTGGGCATCCACGCTCCTTCAAATGGAGATGCTGCCTATGGGGGAAAAGAGATCCAGATACTTGACGATACGGCTCCTGTATATGCCAATCTCGAGCCATATCAATATCATGGATCGGTTTACGGACTCGTTCCCGCAAAGAAGGGATATCTGAAACCCGTTGGCGAGTGGAATCAGGAGGAAGTGCATGTAAAAGGAGATCAAATCAAAGTAACCTTGAATGGAACGGTGATCGTAGATACCGATCTTAAGAAAGCAACGAAAAACGGAACCATGGACAAAAAGAATCACCCGGGACTGACCAATCATAAAGGCCATATCGGATTTTTAGGACATGGTACCGTGGTGAGGTTCAGAAATATCCGGATCAAAGATCTGGGTATGAACCAGTGATTCTGGCGCTCATGCCAGCGCCTTTTGTGAGTGGTGAGTTGTGAGTGAATGCCACGCACATGCCCGGCACTTAGCTGTCTCCGCGGAGTCTCATGTCTCAGGGACTTTAGCTGTCTCCGCGGAGTCTCCTGTCTCAGGGACTTTAGTTGTCTCCGCGGAGTCTCCTGTCTCAGGGACTCCGCGGCTTCGGAGAGTTGTGACTGAAATCAGTTCAACGGGCAAAAAAAGTTGTTGATGACTTCCATTCACGAATAGGCACTCAAATAGCAGATACCGACCATCAACACCTAAACACAATAAAAAAACCACCTTGCGGTGGTTTTTCTGTTAGCATTAAAGAATGTATTTATTAAAAATTACTTTCCTTAGTTCAACACTTTCACATTAACGGCGTTCAATCCTTTTTTGCCTTTTTCTACTTCGTATTCAACCTTATCGTTTTCACGGATCTGGTCGATGAGGCCTGAAGAATGCACAAAGATATCTTCACCTGAATCTGAGGGTTTAATGAATCCAAATCCTTTGGATTCATTAAAAAATTTAACTGTTCCTTGCATTATATTTAATTAATTAAAAAAAATTCTTTTAAAAGTAGAGACAAGGCATGCCTTGTCTCTACACCTATCTAACCGAGGAAAGGTTTCAATGTATTGCTTCTTGAGCTGTGTCTAAGCCTTCTGGTTGCTTTTTCCTTGATCTGGCGAACGCGCTCACGGGTCAGGTTGTATTTCTGACCGATCTCTTCAAGCGTCATGGCATGTTCTCCATTCAAACCAAAGTAATAGGCAATAACGTCAGATTCCCTTTGGGTAAGTGTTGACAGTGCGCGCTGCACTTCTTTTCTTAACGAGTCGATCATCAGACCCGAATCAGGAGTTTCTTCGCTGTCGTTGGCAAGCACATCGAGCAAGCTGTTTTCTTCACCTTGAACAAAAGGTGCATCCATTGAAACATGGCGACCTGAAATTTTCATCGTATCGGTCACTTCTTCGGTTGTGATATCCAATACTTCGGCTAACTCTTCAGAAGAAGGTTCGCGTTGAAATTTTTGTTCAAGTTCAGAAAATGTTTTGGAGATCTTATTCAATGAACCAACACGGTTCAGCGGCAACCGCACAATACGCGACTGTTCAGCAAGCGCCTGCATAATCGATTGACGGATCCACCAAACAGCATACGAAATAAACTTAAAACCGCGGGTCTCATCAAAACGTTTAGCGGCTTTGATCAAACCCAGGTTACCTTCATTGATAAGGTCGCCGAGGGTAAGACCGTTGTTCTGGTATTGTTTAGCGACAGAAACTACAAAACGAAGATTAGCTTTGGTAAGTTTTTCGACCGCGAACTGATCGCCCTCCCTGATTCTTTTTGCCAACTCCACTTCCACATCTGAAGTGATTAAATCCACCTTACCTATCTCCTGGAGGTACTTATCCAGAGATTGGCTTTCCCGGTTCGTAATCTGCTTACTGATCTTTAGTTGTCTCATTGATTTTTATCGTGATTAAATTATGCCTATTTGACTGAAATTATCGCCATCTCCAGTGGGTAGATTATCGCTATCAAGGGGTAGAACCGCTAAAGGACCTATTAGGTTCGGTAAAAGATTGAAAATCGGATGGGAAAATGCGCCTATGATCTTAAAATTTCCCTAAAGATACAATTTTATAACCATTTGGTTCCTGAAAAATGTAAATGGGGCCAAATAAAACCCTTTTTTTCAATCGTTTAGCGAAAATCCCCCTGTTTTTTGGAGTTCAACTACAGCACAATACACCATATCTGATTAAATTCCGCCATAATACGGAAAGTAACCCCCGCCGCTGGCGCTTGTGCCAGGTGGCTGAAGGTCTTTTTTTGACCCGGGTAATGCGAACCGATCTAAACCAAAATCTCTCAGCTATGATACAACGCAGAAAATTTATCAAGGGAACACTGGCGGGAATGGCCGGCTTGGCGCTCGGCAGCCAGCATGCTTTTGCAAATATTGTCATTCCCCAAAACAGGAAGCTGGGTGTTGCCCTGGTTGGCCTCGGCTATTATAGCACAGATCTCCTCGCTCCGGCCCTTCAATTGACGGAAAACTGTTACCTCGCCGGCATTGTCACCGGCACCCCAGCCAAGGCCGAAAAATGGAAGCAGCAATTTAATATTCCCGACAAGAATATTTACAATTATGATAATATCGAGTCGGTTGCCAACAATCCGGCTATTGATGTAATCTACATAGTGCTTCCCCCTTCCATGCATGCCGAATATTGCATAAAGGCAGCCAATGCAGGCAAGCAAGTGTGGTGCGAAAAGCCGATGGCAATGACTGCAGCGGAATGTCAAAGCATGATCGATGCGGCGAAAAATAACAAAGTGCAATTGACTATCGGATACCGGATGCATCATGAACCCAATACGCAGAAGATCATGCGTTTTGCAAAAGACCTTCCTTACGGGAAACTGGAAAATTTAACGGCAGCTGCTGGCTATCGCGAATCGCGAACCAATCACTGGAAGCAGACAAAAGCCCTCGGTGGCGGAGCAATGTATGACATAAAATAATGGTACTATCCTTTTACCTCCCATAAGGTACGCAAGAACAGAGTTTTGCTAATCGTGCTCATGCGGCCTGCTCTGAATACAATCCGGACGTGTTTTGTCATGCTCTGTACAAGTCCTGATTCCAGGACGTGATACTCTCCGTTAGGTTTTTCTAAGTCAATCTGTGGAGGCTGCGATAATGGATAATAAATTACGATGTGGTCTACAAGTTCCCGAATCTCCGTTCGGATACGTTTGCGAAATTCAACTTTTTCGGACCCCTCGGGCATGTCAAGTAACTTATGATAAAGATCGTTTGACGTGTTCAACAATACCTGTAATTTTTCCGCTTCACCTTCCGCTCGGTGTAATTCTTCATCTTCCTGTTGGGCAATCTTTTCCGTCCGCTCACGTTCGTCATTCAGATCAGAAAGGCGTTTATCAAGGATGGCGCGATTGCGGAGATCTGTGGTGTCCTCAGCCATTTTTAAAATGTTTTGTGCTTTGGTGTCAAGTGTCAGTAAGTATTTTTTATGTTCTTTCAGTTCCCGCCGTAGCTGTTCCATGCGATTCTCTTGCTCTTTTGGAGTGGGCAATATGTCTTGAACCGTCAATTCATTGATGTACTCAAAGAACAGTTTCGAAAACTCGTTGTAGTTAACCGGAGGGGCGGTACACTGGTGATTCCCCCTAGCTTTGCCGCATTGCAGATACTCCTTGGGGTTTTTACTTCTCTTGCTCGTCTTGTCAACATAACTTACACTGCCATTGCAAAGCCCGCAACGGATTATCCCTTTGAATACATTTGATTCCTTATCATTTCTCCACCCACCACCACCCTTGCCGGGTAAGCTGCCGACGAGATCCATGATCCTTTGAACCTCATAAAACTTGTGTTCCTCGTCAGGTGTAAAGATTGATGGGTAGTAATTCAAGATCGGATCGCAGGCAGGTGGACGAGTAACCTTTACCTTTCCGTCTGGTTGTTTTTCTTTGATACGAAGGTGTGGGGAAAACGTGCCGATTGGGGTTTCGTTACGACGAAGGCACCGATTGACGTATGAGGTATTCCACATACCTGTCTTATTGCCCTTGGAGATTAAAGGCATCCATATTTTGAGCCGGTTCATTTCCTTACTTATCCGAATGGCTCCCCACCCTTTCAGCTTCAGTTCATAAACATGCAGAACGGCCTTTACTGCTTCTGGTATTTTGACATACAGCTTCGTGCCATCATCCCAACGGAGCCAGTATGGGCATTTGTGTTTGCTTCTGATACCATCCTCAACTGCCTTGCGACGCTTTTCCTTCCAAACTGACAACAGTCTTTTCTTCTTTTCTACGCTCTCGCCATGAGGTTGTACAGTTCCCATAATGAAGAAGATAAGTTTCGTCCAATCATCACCAGGGCCGAATACCTCTCTTTTGTTCAGAATACCGATACTGACTCCTTTCCTTTTGAGTGTCAAGAACTGTATCACTACCGTCTCGGGATCGTCGCGGCTGAATCGGTCTTGTGCTTCAAGAGCTAGCATGGAACCGCTTTTTACCTCACCTGTTTCAACTGCTTTGAAGAACCGGGCGAGTGATGGAGGGATGCCTGTAAAAGCTGACTCCGCTTTGTCAATCAAATTCATGGATTCGTCCAGAACGTAACCAAGCCCGTTGAGCCACTCCTTGGATTGTTCGATCAATTCCCGCTGGCGTCGTTCACTGTTACCAGCTTCTTGAATCTTACTTGACCAGCGAATGTATGGATATGCCTTTTTCATGGCTTGTTCTGGATTGATTTGATGTTGTCCGAAAAAACAGT
>JBBDXJ010000312.1:0-12830 GCA_040902445.1 Cyclobacteriaceae bacterium
TAAAAGGAAACAATGAAAAATCAGACATTTTCCCTGATAAAGACCAGGTGGTGACAAAGCCTGCCCAGATCAGAATAGTTGTGGTCATTTGGCCAATGAATTTTTTTCTACGTTTTGTATCCCACGAAGTTGCGTTGACGCCTTTCCCGATTTCGCGGGCAAATAAGCCGATGTAAACCAGGGTCAGCAAAACAAACCCGGCCTGAGCTGTAATGTATAGCGGGGTATCCATAGTAGAGGATTAGTTGATCATGTTTTGGAAGGTTGACCTCCCTGATCCTAATTTACGGAAAATTTTTTCGCTCGTTACATCATCAGACATTAGTGTCGTGCGCACGTATTGGCGCATTCGTCATTCGTATTTGATTCGTATTTCATTATTCTAACTGTTGCTTAATGGAGAAGCTTTTCGGTACTTTGCGGCCTCAAAATGAAATATATGAAGGAAGCCGTTGAATCGCTGAAACGACCTACCCGCAAATTTTTGCCCGAAGATTTTGTACTCACTAGCTGGGGGAAACTGAAGCCTTACTTTGATGATCTGTTGAACCGGCCCATGAACTCCCTGAGCGACCTTAAAAAATGGTTTTCAGACCGAAGCGAACTGGAGTCCATTATTTCCGAAGATCTCGCGTGGCGTTATATCCGTATGACGTGTTACACTGAAAACCAGGAATACCTGAAAAGTTATCAGGATTTTATACAGAATATTCAGCCTGTAATTGCGCCAGTATCGGATCAGTTGAATAAAAAAGCCGCTGCTTCCGAATATCTGGATCCGTTGTCGCAGGAGGAAGGTTATGACATTCTCGTTCGCAACCTCCGAAAAGAAATTGAAATATTTCGCGAAGAAAATGTTCCCTTATTTACGGAGATCAGCACAGAAACACAGAAATACGCACAGATATCCGGAGCGATGACGGTGGAAGTTGACAGTAAAACTTTAACGCTTCAACAGGCTTCGGTTTTCCTGATGTCGGCGGACAGAAGAAAAAGGGAGGAAGTATACCGGAAGATCAACGAACGCCGGCTTCGCGACAAGGATGAGCTGGATGCTTTGTTCTCCAAGCTTCTGCTGCTGCGTCATCAGGTTGCTCAAAACGCAGGGTTTAAGAATTTCCGCGATTTTATGTTCAAGGCCCTTGGGCGGTTTGATTATACACCGCAGGATTGTTTTAATTTCCATGATGCCATCGAACACGAGGTCGTTCCGCTGTTGAATCAATTCGCCCGCGAGAGAAAGCGTAGCCTTGGGGTTGATGTGCTGCGCCCCTGGGATAAAGCTGTCGACCCCGAGGGACGCGACGCTTTGAAACCTTTTACAGATGGAAAAGAACTTACAGAAAAAACCATCCGGGTTTTCCAGAATCTGGATACTTACCTCGGACAATGTCTTTCCATCATGAAGTCGATGGGACATCTCGACCTGGAATCCAGGATCGGAAAGGCGCCCGGTGGTTATAACTATCCGCTGGCAGAAGTTGGCGTTCCCTTCATTTTCATGAACGCCACGTCCACCTTGCGCGACATGGTTACTATCATGCATGAAGGCGGTCATGCCATCCACAACTTTTTGACCCGCGACCTTGAGTTGAATGATTTTAAATCAACCCCCTCTGAAGTCGCGGAGCTTGCTTCCATGTCGATGGAATTAATTTCCATGGATCACTGGGATATTTTCTTTACGGATGAAGCAGAATTGAACCGCGCGAAGCGCGAGCACCTTGAGGATCTAATCGAAACTTTGCCATGGGTGGCAACCATTGACAAATTTCAACATTGGATCTATGAAAATCCCCAGCACTCGCCTGAAGAACGCAAACTCCAGTGGAACAGGATCTTCGACCAGTTTGCAGATACGCTGACAGACTGGTCAGGATTACAGGAGGCGAAAGACTATTTATGGCAGAAGCAATTGCACCTTTACGAAGTTCCGTTTTATTACATTGAATATGGAATGGCGCAACTGGGCGCTATTGCTGTCTGGAGGAACTTCCGCAAAGACCCGCGCAAAGGTTTAGAGGGATATCAGAACGCGCTCAGGCTCGGATATCTCCGCACAATCCCGGAAATTTATGACGCCGCCAATATCAAGTTTGATTTCAGTCGCAATTACATCCGGGAATTGATCGCGTTTGTTAAAAAGGAACTTGATTAACGGGTGCCAGTTTCCGGTTATGCGCGTAAATTGACGATTGATTTCCGGTTGAGTTATTGAGTTGATTATAGATCCGGAATCCGATCCATGATAATCCCAATATGTAAACTCAACCACCTGGCAACTGGCACCTGGTAACCGGCAACCGGTTAGCCGGTAACTAACTCCGCGCTTTATCCAGAAGATCACTCAGCTTGCTTGCTTCGTCATCGCTAAGGGAAAGAACCAGGTCAAGGTTTTGGGTTTTGTTTACTTCGTTTAACAAAGTAATTCCTTCCTCGGAAATGAGCACGTCGCATGCGCGCTTATCATTGGGACATGTTTTTTTTGTAATAAGTTTTTTTGCGGCGAGTCTGTCGAGCAGCCTTGATACGTCAGAATTTCTGTCCAGCATGCGGCTTTTTGTTTCCGTGGCCGATATGCTTTGCGGGAACTGACCCTTGAGGATACGCAGGATGTTGAATTGCTGGCCAGTGATGCCAAAGCTCTTAAAAAATTCCTGTTGCTTATTTTGAAGCCAGTTCGAAGTATAGATCAGGTTAATGACAGCTTTCTGATGCATGCTTGTGAATTTTTTCTGTCGTATTTCATCTTCAATCCGCTTCATGTTTTTTTTCAGCCCCTAAACCCCTGAAGGGGACTTGTTGACTGGTAAATTAATTAATGATGATCAGTATGGAAAAGCCCTGGTTTTTTTACCAGGGCTTTAGTGATTTATGCTTTTTTATCCACTTTAATTTTTCCGATGATCTCAACTTCATCACCTACCACAAGTTCGCCCGTGGGTACTTTGTTGTCCCATTTCAAACCATAGTCCTTGCGGTTTAGTTTGCCAAGAATTTTGAACCCTGCTTTCTCGCCTTTGCCTGTGTTGATCGTGCCTCCGTAAGTAACGTCGAATTCAACGGGCTTTGTTACGCCGTGCATTGTCAGATCGCCTTTGAGTTTGTATTTGCCTCCGTCTTTTACCAGATTTCCTTTGAAAGAAAGTTCCGGATGATTTGCAGCGTCAAAGAAATCTGGAGATTTCAGGTGGTTATCTCTTCTTTCATTATCAGTGTCGATGGAAGCAGTTTTCGCGCTGAATGTCACTTCCGCGCCATTAAAATCTGCGGATTTGGATACTACGCTCGCGTCAAAGTCTTTGAAGTTGCCTTCAACTTCTGAAACGGCCATGTGTGTAACATTAAAAGCGATCTTGGAGTGGGCTTTGTCGACAGTCCAGGTGTTTTGTGCAAAGGCACCGCCAGCTACAAACAATAGCATGGCCAATACAGTGTTGATTCTTTTCATAACTAATTTTTTGAGTTTTTGTTTCGTTTGGAATGCAAGTATAACACCACTTTAAAAATATATGTTTAAACATGTATTATTTATTAGCTAAGATGCTGGCCATCAGTGGAATAATTTTCGGTGGGGTAACTATATAGGATTAGGGACAACGCAGGGACAGAGGGGTTCCGAAAGCCAAAATTCAGGTTTTTATCTTTTTCTTTGAAGCAGCCTTCTTTTCACGCTGGTATTTCATGCGGCAACGTCCACGAGTGTATCGAAGTCAGCAAGCATTTAAACGCTTACTGCAAATGAGTTTGCCTCTAGGTACGATACCGAAGATTACTGATGCCCAAATGTTCCAAAGAATCCAGGAATCATTAACAACCGCTGAAGGCAAGCGGATTAAGTACGACCAATTGACCATCCCATGGTACCGGGAGAGCTAATGCTATGAAAAAGCCGCTTTTAACGGCTTTTCCTGGCATTTATAGTAAATTTTGAACTAGAATGGCACAATTTTCGTCTAATCCGTATAGATTTGTAATATTGGGAAGGAGACCTGAAATAAAATGTCAAACGAAAAACCAACATTCATTCAGTTCAAAAAAGGCCGTATAGACTACGGATTTTACTGGATAAGAAAGCAGGAGGGGGACTATTTTTCCTGCTATATACCCGCATATGACCTTTATTTTTCGTGCAAAGCTGATGTAGCGACCGCTACAAAAAGGGCTGCAAATATGGTGCGGGCATTCTTGGATTTTTGGAGGATAAAAGAAGGTAATAGATCTTTCTTTCTGAAGTTACACTCACTTGGTTTTAGAACTCACAACCATAATTTCACACTCAAACAACTTTTGAATAATAAGAATATTGAAACAAAGTTCTCAGCAGAAGAAGGGAATATTCCCGATGCATTTGAGGGATTGGAGATTAATGCGGAGAAGGGTGAATTAGTTTTCAGCTAGAACACTCCATCTTGCATGAATGAGATTGACACGCTCTTATTTATCGACATAATTCAGGACAATGGGGCGCACGGTCCTTATGATTGCCGTGAAGTCGATGGTGATAGGTTTGAGGCGTATATTGGTGTAAATGGGAATAAAGTTCAAATATGCTCGTCAGACGAATTTCTTACCAAGACTGTTGCCAATGAATATTGCAGGCAGCTAGGTCTTAATCATTTGATTGGAAAAATATAGAGAGGGTTTGCGCCCTCTTTTTTATTTCCTGCCCTTGTCCCAAATCCCAAATCCAATATAGTTACCTTCGGCTTGATGCCTATAAATTATTTCGGACAAGGTGGGTTAATTCGGAAATTGCTTAAAGTTTTACTGGTTTTAATCAGTTCCAGCCCAATAGATAAATAACATATGCTAGAAAAAGAGCGCCAATCAACGTCATGAGAGCAGCTATAGCTTTTTCTTTAGTTATATAATTATCAATTTGAATTAAGGAAAGTACGTAACCCCCATTTTTTATAAATACCTTCCCTTTAATGCCTGCTTTAACCCGTAAATCATCCTTATTTTTAGAAATAGTTGTTTTGGATATTTCTACATACCCTTCTGATTCTAATTCTTTACACAAGACATAAGTTGTATTGAAATCAGATCCTATTTTTTTCGATAACGAACTGATGTCAGAGAAAGCAAAGTTTGGTTTTTGTGTTAATTCCTTGAGAACAGAATCCTTAAGTTTATGAGCTTCCTTAATACGCAGTGAAGGCATTTTTTGATCTAAATATCGGAATAATTTTGGTAAATTGCTTTAATACTAAAAAACTGAAAGTCATGGATAAAAATGGGCAATTGGTCGTAATCCTTTGCTTTTTAGTATTCTCTATATGCACAGAAATTCAATTTAACTCATAAGCAGGACAAAGATATTAATGAGGAATTTCAAGGTATTGGGGAAGACAGCATCTATTTCGAGATATCAAAAAAAGAAATAATATTTGGCTTAGTCAGGTTTGAAATAACCGAACAGGACGTGACATTTGATAAAAATGGCAGTTCGATTTACATGTATTATACGGGCAGTTATCCAGATATTTCCTCCAGCACAAAAATTTGGATAGTGTCAGAATCTGTTGTAAATGGTGTTTGGATAATTGCCTACGGTGACCCGATCGACCATGCAAACAGCTATTCTGCTGGCAGTCCAATGGAAAAACAGATAGTTTATTTAGGCAAAAAGTCAAATAATTAATAGTTAAAACCGAACGAATATGGACGAGAAGGAGGATAAACAATTACATAGGGCATCCCAGAATGTGGCCAAGGCTTCGGCATGGGGAGCTAGGAGGAAAGTGGAACTCAAGAAGGCGAAAGCCAAGGAAGAACTGTTCCTGAATAGTCTGGGCGTTCGCCTGAAAGTACAGAAGCCCTAGACTTTGGTAACTTTCGATTTTGCACCGGCAAGCCTTCGAACGCTCAGGATAAACGGTTTGAAGGTGAGACCCTTATATTCTGAAATTAATTTCGGGAGATGAAAATAAAAGACACTCATTAACTCTTCAAATAAAATTCGCCAGTCAACCTTTTGTATTGGTCAGACCACGCTTCATCTCTGGAGTGGAGGACGATTTCTGTAACTGTTTGCGGATTCACCTCATATGCCAGCTCCAATAAAAGTCGTTCAACAGGCTTGTCAGCTCTTGAACGGAAGTTGGCGCTCCGGATGGGAATGAGCTTCAGGGAGCGGGCCTGCTCCATAAATCTTAAGCCGCCGGCATGCGGCAATATAACTGCCAGTCTACCCCGCTGCGTTAAGAGGCGGTCAGCGTGCTGAAGCAGATCATTATAGCGTAATTGTTCAGTATGTCTGGCCTGCGTTCTTTTTTTTTCCGGGGGCCGCAGGCTATTTTCGAAATACGGCGGATTGCTGATAATGAGGTCGTATTTTGTTTCCGGTTTAAATTGTTGAAGGGAATCGTTATGAACGCGGATCTTTTGTGGCCAGGGGGATTGCAGGACATTTTCTTTTGCCTGTTCGGCAGCCATGGATTCAATTTCAAGGGCGTCGATACGTGTTTCGCTATTCGTCCGCTGTGCTAGCATTAAGGCGATCAGGCCGGAGCCTGTGCCGATATCCAGTACGGATTTGTCGGCCTCGTCGATATTAACCCAGGCACCCAGCAAAACACCATCGGTTCCTACTTTATGGGTGCAATGGTTTTGTGCTACGCTGAATTGTTTAAATTGAAACGGTTTTGAGCCCATCTTTGTAAAAATACGCTTACTTTAACTTATAAGCCTGCCGCGAAATGCTGTGGTATATTAATTTTACTTTCTGCTATGGGATGGGTGTAATGGGCGATGCATTTTGTTACCATAATTCGTATTAAATGTCAAAAAAAATCAGGTGGGGTATTCTGGGGTGTGGAAAAATTGCCAACAAATTTGCCAGTGACTTAAAACTTGTCAGGGATGCGGAATTAAGGGCCATTGCTTCCCGCAGCCCGGAAAAATTGGAATCATTTTCAAAACAGCACAATCCGGCTTTTGTTTTTAATACTTACGAAGCCCTTGTTGCATGTGAAGATGTGGACGTCATTTATGTAGCCACGCCTCATGGTTTTCACTGCGACAACGTTATGCTATGTCTGCGGAGCGGGAAGGCCGTGTTGTGCGAAAAGGCATTTGCCTTGAACCTCGCCCACGCGCGGGAAATGATTGACTTCGCCAGGAAGAAAAAGGTTTTTCTGATGGAGGCATTCTGGACAAAATTTCTTCCCCAATTTGACCTCGTAATGGGGATTATCCGGTCGGGGAGGTTAGGGGAAGTGAAATTTATCCAGGCTGATTTTGGATTTAAAGCTCCTGAACCCAGAGCGCAGCGTTTATTTGATCCTGCCCTGGGCGGGGGGTCGCTTCTGGATATTGGTATCTATCCGGTTTTTCTGGCTCAATCTATTCTGGGAAAACCGACGCAGGTTCACGCGTTCATTACACCCTACGAAAGCGGAATGGACGAGCAATGTGCAATGACCATGAAATTTGCAGGAGGCGCGCTGGCTGTGCTGTCGTCTACCTTCGCTGTGGAAACTCCGGTGGAGGCTGTGATCGCAGGAACACTGGGACGTATTGTGATGCGGAACCGGTTTCACAACGCAGTGGCTACCATTGAAGTGGTCGTGGATCGTGATGAACCCCGGTTGCTCGAGGTACACAAAGAAACTGGTTTTGGCTATCAGTTTGAAACCCGCCACGTGAATGAATGCCTTAGGAAAGGGTTGACGGAAAGTCCGGTCATGACGCACGCCGATACGCTCATGTTAATGGAAACCCTCGATCGCGTACGAAAGGTTTGCGGGGTGAGATATCCTGTTGATGTTTGAACGTGTGGGCATTTCATGCGTGCCTGTCAAAGATAAAATTCAAATTTAATTCAAAGTTCAAAATTATGGATAAAGCAAAATTGCCTTCCTTAAAGGGCGATAAAAAGACAGTACTAAATGAGGTTGAAACCTATTTGGGTGACAATGGATTCACGATTCTGGCGAAGGATTTTAATCGGCCGTGGGGAGGTTTTTTTGTTTTGGATGAAGGCCAAGCGGAAAAATTTGGGGCAGCCTATTTTCCGGGGATCGAAATTGCTTCGCTGAAGGTAGCGGGTGGAAAACTCAGCCCAAAGATATTGATGGTGGAAGGCAATAAGAGATTGTCATGGCAATATCATCGCCGGAGGTCGGAGATCTGGAAGCTGGCTGCAGGTAACGCCGGAGTTGTTACCAGCAAAACCGATCAGCAGGGTCCGATACAAAAACTTCATCTCGGCGAAGTGATCCGGCTGAACAAGGGATTACGCCATCGACTAGTCGGACTTGACGGCTGGGGCATGATCGCCGAGATCTGGCAACACACTGATCCATCCAATCCTTCTAATGAAGACGATATTGTCAGGGTGCAGGATGATTTTGGACGGGAGCGGGAGATGTGAAATGTGAAATGTGAATGGTGTGTGCGTTAACCTATTTTTGTTTTCTATAGCTAAGAGGGTGTCAGGAATTATCGTCAGTCGTGGAATCGTGATTGTTTGTTCGCATGGTTTTGTGCCGCGAGCGCTTGTTCTCGCGTTTTGTCATGTTGGTTAGCGTTACCAATGATTTGCCGCTCGTGGAGATCGCTGATAAAGAAGCGATGAAACATCAAATTAAACAGACGCACGAGCCATTCACCATTCACCATTTATTCACCATTCACTATTCACCCTTCCGCGCCAGGCTATCTGCATCAGGCAGCAAATCAACAATCCCCGTCACCAGGTTGGCAAGACTAAAATTCCGGTTGTGCGTAACGCCAAGCCTTACCACAACCAGGTTTTTGGATGGAATGAGCACTACATAGTTTTTTTCAAATCCATCGAAGATAATGGCTTCATGAGGAAGACCGGGATATTCGACATTATCCGGATTGGCTTCCTCCCCTGCGTTGAGCCAGATCTGTGCACCATACTCTCTTCTTTTGGCAGCGGGCGCCGGCGTAGTCGAGTATTGAACCCATCCTTCCGGAAGGACCCTTTTCCCTTCCCACACACCGTCGTTAACGTAGAGAAGACCCAGGCGTGCCCAATCGCGTGCCGATGCGTATGCGTAGGACGATGCAACGAAAGTGCCGGATGCATCCGGTTCCATTAGCGCGCGGTGCATACCAATGATGGAGAAAAGACAGTCATAGGGAAAGCGGTGATATTTTTCTTCGCCTACCGTCTGGCGAATGATCTTTGACAATATGTTGGTAGTGCCACTGGAGTACTGAAAGAATTCACCAGGATCGTGCTCCAGTTTTCGGGTTGCGGCATAAGCAGCCTTATCGTCACTGTGAATAAACATATTATGAAAATCCGCTCCGGGAACGAAGTAACTTTCAGACCACGCCAAACCACTGCTGGCCTGCAACAGGTCTTTAAGTGTTATGTGTTTACGGTCATCCGCCTGCCATGCCTCAACAGGAGCAGGCGCTTCTACCTGTAATTTTCCTTCTTTGACCAGGATACCAATCAGTGCATTTGTGATACTCTTGGACATGGACCAGCCCATGAGAACGGACTGCGGCCCGAATCCTTCAGCATATTTCTCACTGATTATTTTTCCGTTATAAACCGCTACTACGGCATGGGTGTTGACGGGATTTTCGGAATCCTTATCGATGAAGGCGTCGTTTACAATTTTATTTATTTTCTCTATATCGATATTACCAGGATTGCTACGTGCATTCAGATCGCCTGCAGGGCAGGGTATGGTATCCTGCCCTGGCAAAAAGCCATCATAGATTTTGAAATGCTGCTTTCTCACTTCCGATTCATCGGCCTCTGCCAAAAGCGTGCAACCCAACCCTTTCCGGTAAATAGCTTTGCTCGACTGCCACATCATCCTCGCTGTAACTGTTGAATCCTTGTTGTTCATTTCCAGCTCGATGTCTGCCAATCCGGGAAACACCTGAAGTTCTTTCCTGACTACGCTTTCGGGCGATCTGCCGGTTACATACACACAGGAGCACATCGTCTTTGCGGCCATACCCCGCATGATCGGGGGAAAAGTTACCAGCCCGTATATCAGAAAAAGCAGTATGAGAAAGACCAGGGTGATCAAAAGACCCTTTGTGAATTTTTTCATATTGTGAACTTAAACAAATTCAGAAAATTTCCGGTGATTTGAACATGGGGCGTGCCTTAAAAAAGATAACTGATCTTAAAGGTTTTTTGGAGGAAAAAGTTGAATTATTCAATAAGCCTGCTTTTATCACGCTGGATCCTGTATGCATCCCGCACATGTATACGAAAAAGCAGGACATTGAAATAGCAGGCTTGTTTGCCGCTGTGCTGGCGTGGGGGCAAAGGGTTACCATAATTCGCAAATGCAGGGAACTGATGGAGTGGATGGATCACGACCCTCACAACTTTATCGTCCACCACCGCGCGCAAGACCTGAAATCTTTTGAACAATTCAGGCACCGCACATTCAACGGAACGGACATGCTGTATTTTATTGAGGCCCTCAAAAACATTTACAATCAATATCCGTCCCTGGAAGAGGCATTCATTGTTCCTGAGTCCGATGCTACGGTTGAGCAGGGACTGGTGAACTTCCACCACCTGTTTTTCAATCTGGAACATCATCCGCACAGGACGAAAAAACATCTACCCACGCCTGAGCGCAAGTCCACTTGCAAACGCATCAATATGTATTTGCGCTGGATGGTGCGTCAGGATAAGAAGGGTGTCGACTTTGGGTTGTGGAAAAAAATCTCTCCTGCGCAGCTTGTATGTCCCTGTGATCTGCATGTCGACCGGGTTGCGCGGAGATTAAAACTCATCAGGCGTAAACAAACCGATTGGCTAACGGCGCTGGAACTGACAGCTAATTTGCGCAAGCTTGACCCGCTGGATCCCGTCAAATATGATTTCGCACTGTTTGGTTTGGGGATCGAGGAGGGGTGGTCGAAACTGTAATGTAGAATGCGGGTTGAAAGGCAGGTTGAATGCAGGTTGAAAGGTTTGAAAAGTAATCACATGCCTACTTCAAGCGAGCGCACGAATTTCAAATTAACTAAATGGATGAACGGATGCCGAACGAAGCCTGATAAGCGGAGTCTCCCTGCTCCTTCAGGAGAGGGATGCAGTCACGATGAGTCAACGTGCGAGAGAAGATAGGGTTTCAGATCCTGCGATTTGGTGGTTAAAAAATTTTCTTCTATTATTGGCATCGGAAAAAATAGTTGATTTATACTTAATTTTCAATCCATTAAGACTCAAAGGCCTCAAAATGAACCGTTTCAGAGAGCACTTTTTCAGTAAGATCGTAACGATCATAACCACGTTGATCTTCATGAATATGAGCTTTTTTCTCGCTGAGGTTAGCATTCTGGAGCTTGAAAAGGACAGCCGGTTCACAAAAATTATTGCCCTGATCTTATCGGGAACCTGTTTCGAGGAAGAGCGCGAAATCGGCGGGGATGGCTCTGAAGAACAACCTACCGCAAAAAAAATTGACCTGGTTTTTAGTCGCCTCATTCATTCACGCGACGGTTATGTACTGCTTGCCGAAGACAATAAATTCCTTTCCGATCACCGTATTCCCCTGAGTGGGAATTACGAGACTTTTACACCCCCTCCCGAGTCCTGAGCACAGGCAGATTTTCTGATTTTCAGTTATTGCTGAACAGCATGTTCTGCTGTTAAGAGTTCATTTTATTATTTTAATACTTCCAGTAACATGCAAGGAAAAAAATTCCTGGCAGATATTACCGCGGGTTTGACGGTAAGCTTTGCCGCTATTTCATTAGGTGCTGCTTTTGGCGCCATGTCCGGGAGGGGGGCTTTTGCGGGGATGATTGGCGCTGCTGTGATTCCCATAATAACTTCCATTTTTGGCGGGACGCGACTGCAGGCATCCGGCCCAACGGCGCCTATGACCGCAGTTTCTGCCCTTACCATTGCTTTTGCCTATGATCAATTTCCCGATAAGGCGCTGGCGGAACAATTTATAACTATGGTGTTCATCATGAACGCCGTCCTGCTGATCATTGCAGGCCTTGTTCGGCTTGGGAAGCTGATTTCGTTCGTGCCCAACGTAGTAATTCTTGGATTCATGAACGGCATCGCAGTTCTCATCTGGAAGGATCAGTTTACGAAAGTTTTCGGGCTGGAGGGTAACTCAGTCATGCAGGGTGGTATAGCACTGAATTTGTTCTTAGCCATCGTTACTTTTGCTTTGATCTTTGGAATCGTTTGGATCGTTCGGGTGCTTAAGGTAGGATCGACCCTCCGTTCGTTGATATCGGGGGTGCTGTGGAGCATAATTGTTGTAACCATTTTCTCGGTGGCTTTTGGCTTGCAGGTAGAAAAAGTTCAATTGGGAACTACTATAGGATCCCTCGGTGCATTCCTCGATTTGGTTGCAGCGTATTTTCCTTCAGCTGCGGTTCTTACTACTGAGATTGTGTTGATGGCTCTCCCATTTGCTTTGCAGCTTACGCTGCTTGCCTATCTCGATTCTTTGCTGACTGCTTTGGTTATTGACAGAATGACTGGTGAAAAATCCAAGCTTAATAAAGAACTGGTGGCACAAGGCCTTGCTAACGGGATATCTGGTTTGTTTCAGGGACTCCCCGGCGCACAAGCCACTATCCGGTCCGTTTTATTAATTAAAGAGGGTGCTCAAACACGGCTTGCGGGTGTTCTTATCGGGGTCTTTGCCTTGCTGAGCATTGTTCTGTTTAAGGATTATCTGACCCTTGTACCTGCCGCCGTTTTTGTTGGGGTGCTGGTGAAAGTCGGTTTGGATGTTGCCGATAAAGATTTCCCCCGCTATTACCTGCAATTAAATTGGTTTCAATCTATGGAAAGAAACATCCAGCTGCTCTTTATTTTATACACTACCATTGTTACG
>JBBDXJ010000313.1:0-12788 GCA_040902445.1 Cyclobacteriaceae bacterium
ATCTGGAACTTTTTATATAATCTCAACAAAACCACGACACTAAAATATCCCGAAGACTTATTGCCGAAACAGTTGGCTGAGCATCATTTCCGGGAGTTGTATCCGCGACATGATTCTGTTTCCACCCCCATCTGGAAAACGGCCAAACCAAATATTATTCTATTTATCCTGGAGAGTTTCACAGCAGATGTAATTGAACCTCTGGGAGGAAAACCCGGTGTAGTTCCCAATCTCAATCAATTGTGCCGGGAAGGGATTTTGTTTACGAACTTCTACTCCAGTGGTGACCGGACGGACAAGGGCCTCATTAGTATCCTCAGCGGTTATCCTGCACAACCGGTAACATCGATCATTAAAAATCCCGCAAAAACACAACGCTTGCCCTACCTTAATCACTACATGCTTGATCTCGGATACCATACTTCCTTCGTGTATGGTGGCGACATCGACTTTGCAAACTTCAGATCCTACCTGACCAACAACCGCTTTGATCATATCACCGCCGATGAAGATTTTCCCGATGAGGACAACGAAAGCAAATGGGGTGTACACGATCATATTGTTTTTCAACAGGCATTGCATGAGTGTGATACTGCATCGCAACCTTTTTTTAAAGTCATCCTTTCACTAAGCAGTCATGAACCTTTTGATGTGCCGATGGTACCTCAGTTTGCCGGCAGTGACGCTGAAAACCTGTTCATCAATTCCTGCTATTATACGGATAAATGTATAGGCGATTTTATCATCAAAGCAAAAACATCACCCTGGTGGGAAAATACGGTCGTCATTTTTGTTGCTGATCACGGCCATCGCCATCCGGGTAATAAGGAGATCAAGGATAAAGAGCGATACAGGATCCCGTTACTGATGGTCGGTGGCGCGATAAAAAAAGATTCATTGGTACACAAATTTGCAAACCAAACCGATCTCGCAAATACCTTGCTTGCGCAATTGTCGCAACCGAGCCCCGCCTTTACCTTCAGCAAAGACATCCTGTCACCCTCATCAGAATCATTCGCAATGTATTTTTTTAATGATGGATATGGTTTTATTACCCCTGAACAATACATAATTTATGACAACATCGGCAAACAGTTTCTGAGAGAAGAAGGCGGTACGCCGGAAGCTCTGGAGAGAACAAGATCCTATGAACAAATTTTATTTACTGATTATAATAACAAGTGAACAAGATCAACCCCTCGGCAATTGAGCACCTTAAAAACCTAAATCCGTGCAAATGAAAAAACTTTTGTTATTTGTGATAGTTTCGGCTTTCACCCTGCCTTCGATGGCACAGGATTTCGGTCTGTCGTTTTCATATTTTCTTCCCAGGAATGGATATTTTTCCACACCCATTAGTCCATTTTCGATCAGGGGATTGGGATTTGATATCAACCGGTTTGTGGCCATCGAAACGGGTGCATCACTTTACAGGATGTCGGGGTTAAACCTCAAGGGCCTTCCGTTCGAAAGTAAAAAACCACTGGTAGGTCCTAACTTTACTATCCTTATACCTGTTGAACTGGTAATTCAACTGAAGGCATCACGGGTAGAATTTGATATTAAAGGGGGCGGATTTTTTTTCTATGGATTTGGACAAAATCTCAATTACGGAAACCTGGACCGCGCGATCCGTGTTTATCAACAATGGCAGGTGGCAAACAGTGATTTTACTTTTGAAAACCATCCCGGGTTCGGCTACCATGGTGGTGTGGAACTTACCGTGTTTGTTACGAGCCAGGTAGGGGTTTCAATTGAGACCAATTATTTTGTGGGCGATGCAAAATTCCCACTACAAGGGTCATTTTCAGGGGGCAATACCACCATCAATACCATGAATGAGGCCTATGCTGATTCAAAAATTGATTTCACAGGTTTGGAGTTTGCGGTCGGCCTGATTTTTACGTCTGGTAATTCTAAGCCACCCAAAAGAAAAAGGCGCTAATTTATTTATTTCATTTTATGATTGTAACGTGAAACTCAGATTACTTCTCTGCCTGACATTCTTTTTTTTCCGGGCTCATGGCCAGGAAAAAAATACGACCTATTCCGCTTTTGCCATCGACAACAAAGAAGTGGTGTGGGCGCAGGTCTATCACGCGCAGCAGCCCTCCGATCTGTTGAGGGACCAGGTGCTTGATTTCCTGAAACGCAAAGCCTGGATAAAACACATACATATCGATGGCGGTGAAATTGTGGCGGACCTCCAAAACTTCCGGGTGGATTACAAACGCCATGGCGAAAAGTATATGAACACTTCAAATCTCATCCGCACAGCCAGGTGGTAGGGCAAAGTTCGCGTTATTTTCAAAGACGGAAAATACCGGGTGATAGTTTATGGTCTGGAGTATGACGCGCGCCAACCCGCAATGCAGGCTGGTAAAATGAGCAATGAGTCGCATATGGTTCACGGCACGTGGACTAACTGGGTGCTCAATGCTTATCGCTCACACTTCAAAAAAAGCCGGCACATTAATATGGACATCATGCACTTCAACCTCAAAGATAGCTTTACCCTTACGGAAACAGAATTGATCGACGAGGACTGGTAAGTGAATGCAGGTTTAAAAGGCAGGTTGAAAGCAGGTATAAATGCAGGTTGAAAGACAGGTTCAATTAGCGTTCCTCCTGATCTCCAACTCCTCAATAGGGAGGTCAAATTTAATTCTCCTGTAAAGGTGCAGGGCATCGGGTAAGGTAAATGGCCCCATGTTAATCATAGGATAAAGGCGGTCATTGATCTGATAAATTCCGCTGTTATGCTCCAGATATCTCCTAACGGTGAGGGTATCTGTGGCGTTGAATTGTACATGGAATTCCGCGGGACTGGTGAATTCACCGACATTGACGTTGTGCTTGTTAAAAAGCGCGCGGGAATCGGAGGCAAACATCCTGAATGCGTCCCGTGAAGCCGCATCTTCGATATACGAGCCGGGTCTTGTCTCCACGCCTGGTATAGGCAATACGTAATAATCCTGTTGTGCGTCATCGGTTCGGTAAACCCATTCCAGAATATAACCTGCCGTGTCGATAGCAGTGTAGGAAGACCCATCGTTAAACTTAACTTTTTCCAGCTCCAGCCTGATCATTGCCCCTCCATCGGTATAACGCTTGCGCTGACCCGATACAAAATTACCCAGCGAATAGGCCACGAATTGATTCTGGTCTTTCCGCCATTCCATAGGTTGCACAACATGTGGATGCGACCCGATCACAAGGTGTGCACCGTATTTAAAACACAGTTCAGTGATATCTTTTTGGTTTTTGGAGGGTAGGCTCGTATACTCCGCTCCCCAGTGCGTAAACACAATAATGGCATCAGATTTCAGGCTTGCCGCTTTGATCAGATCTTTGCGGATGGCCGCCGTATCGATCATATTGACAATATTCGGTTTTGTGACCGGCAAACCATTGGTACCATAAGTGTAATTGAGCAAGGCAAGTTTAAATCCCTGGCTTTCAATAATCAGCGGATAAGTTTTGTTTTTTTCTGCCTGTGTCCTGAAAGTTCCTGTGTGGAGTATATTAATACTATCCAGCATGGTGATCGTGCGCTCCAGGCCCGCCTTCCCGCGGTCAACGCAATGGTTATTGGCAGTAACCAGTACATCCATACCGATGTCTTTCAGAGCGGTCAATAATTGATCGGGGGCGCTAAACTGGGGATATCCTTTGTAAGGTTTGCCGGCCAACGTCACCTCCAGGTTTCCGATAGCGAGGTCAACCGCCTCGATATACGGTTTTATATACTCAAAGCATGGGCTATAATCATAGACATTGGCATTTTTATCATATACATCGGCAATCTGTGAGTCATGCTGCATGATGTCGCCGAGAAACAACAACGACAGACGTGTCGTGTCTTGCCCCGGGGCAACTTGATATAATAAGGAAAGAAAAATAAACAAGATTCTTTTCATCTACGATCACTTAATGTATTCACGTGTTGAGGTGTTGACGTGTTGATGTTTCTGCCTTCTGCTCTGGTGCAAATGAAGTTTTAGCACACATCCAAAAAAATGCTAAAAACGCCGGAGCCAGACCACCCCAACACCTCAACCACTTCACCAAAGACTTCTCATTCCGCATTGTAATGGCTGTGGAATAAATCCCCCAGGCAAACTATCCTTTTCGGTTTACAGAGTTGAATCAGGTCAATAAAAGCCTCGAGATTGTGATCATTGGCTTTAGACGGCACGGGTATCCCCGCTTTGCGAAAATGGTTTATCTTGCCAAGGTGGAGGTCTGACAACAGAAGCGTGTTTTGCGATTTCCAAAAAATAGCTTTCTGAGGATATAAACCGAACTGCTCATCCAGAATCTCAACATCCATAAAAGGTGGAACGTTATTTATCAAAATAAAACACGAAGATAATAGTTTAAAGTATGACCCGATCGATATTTATGTTGGCCATGTTCTTTTCCCTGCCCTCATTTGCTCAGATTGAAAACGTGCCCCTATGGGATAAATTACTGTACACCAGTGAAAAGGATACCCTGCCCTATCGTTTCCTTAAACCGGTGAATCCCCAGGTAAAAAAAAGTTTTCCACTCATAATTTTCCTTCATGGCTCCGGAGAACGCGGTAATGACAATGAAGTTCAAATCAAACACATCAACGAGCTTTTTTTAGATCCCGACAACCGCAGCAGACATTCCTGCTATGTACTCGCTCCGCAATGTCCTCCTAAAACCAGCTGGGCCAATCACGACAGGAATGGAAACAAGATCACGATGAGAGAAAATCCTACCCGGCCTATGTCCATGCTGATTGAATTAGTCGCTAAAATAGAAAAAGAGTTTCCCATCGATCCGGACAGGATCTACATCACCGGGCTGTCTATGGGTGGTTTTGGAACCTGGGATCTGCTCGCGCGTTTGCCTGACCGTTTTGCCGCGGGTGTGCCCATCTGCGGAGGGGGTGACCCAAAAACCGCGAACCAGATCAAACACATCCCTTTGTGGGCATTTCATGGGGCCCTCGACAAGGTGGTGGCGCCGATAAATTCAAGGGTTATGGTAAAAGCTTTACAGGATGCCGGGAGCACCCCCGGATACACCGAATATCCCGATGTCGCGCATAACAGCTGGGTTTATGCTTACCGTGAGCCCCATCTCCTGCCCTGGCTGTTTGACCAGCACCGCGGGAAAAAATCAAAAGGTAAGTAGCTGATAATATGTCGCTTACGATGCCAAAATTAGTTTTTTATTAAAAAAGTTACGAACGTGTTGACGCTGACAACGGGATTTCAGGTTAGATTGCTTGCCGAATTCAATCAAGTATGTTCGAGTTAGACCTGGCCTATTCCGCTCTGTTAATTATCTGTCTTATTGCGGCCTGCGGATTCGAATTCGTCAACGGCTTTCATGATACCGCCAACGCAGTGGCAACCGTCATCTACACAAACTCATTAAAACCCTGGTTTGCAGTCATCTGGTCCGGTATATGCAATTTCCTCGGGGTTTTGTTGGGCGGCATCGGCGTAGCTGTAAGTATCATCAACTTATTACCGGTTGAGACGCTGGTGGACCAGGATATTGCACACAGCATTTCCATGGTTATGGCGCTCTTAATCACCGCTATTTTCTGGAACTTACTCACCTGGTATCTGGGCATTCCCTGCTCAAGTTCGCACACGCTCATCGGATCGATTCTCGGGGTAGGATTGGCATATTCTCTGTTACCCATTGCCACGGGCGATGCTGTTAACTGGACGAAAGCCAAAGAGATCGGCGTTTCACTGCTCGTCTCTCCCCTCTTTGGTTTCACTATGACGATCGTGCTCATGTATGTGATCCGCACGTTAACCAAAAAAACCGCCAACGGCGAGGCGCTCTTCAAAGAGCCAAAAAAAAATCAACCCCCACCCACCTGGATCCGCAGCATACTGATCGTGACCTGCACACTCGTAAGTTTTTTTCACGGACAAAATGATGGACAAAAAGGTGTAGGACTTGTCATGCTTATTCTCATTGGCATCGTTCCCCTGTACTTTGCCCTCGATGTGGATTTCAGACCTGTTGCCATACCGGATTCACTAAGAAAAATAGAACAGGTAGTCATGTCTATCGATTCGATGGACCTCTCTGCCCCCGACAGACAAAAACTTGCTGAAGCCAAAATAATGAACACACGCCTGCAGGGGCGTTTTGATACACTGAACCGCGTATCCGATATTCCGAAAGAACAGCGCTTCCCGGTGCGAAAGGATATTATGCTGATGGACCGCCATTTCTCCGACATCGGAAAAAAACCGGAGGTGAAACTCAGTGACCAGGAAAAGGAAACGCTCAGGGATGAATTAAAGAGGGTGAGAAAAGTTACGGATTATTCTCCTGACTGGGTGATCCTCATGATCTCCCTGTCACTGGGACTTGGCACCATGATCGGCTGGAAACGGATTGTCAAGACTGTAGGAGAAAAAATTGGAAAAGAACACCTCACCTACGCCCAGGGTGCAAGCGCAGAACTCGTAGCAGCGAGCACCATCGGTATGTCCTCGTATTTCAATCTGCCTGTGAGTACCACACATGTACTGTCATCCGGTATCGCAGGAAGTATGGTCGCCAGCAAAGGCGTAAAAAATCTGCAGGGCGATACCATCCGGAATATTCTCATGGCCTGGTTCCTTACCCTCCCCGTTGTGATGATCATGGCCGGCACTTTATTTCTGTTATTCAGATCGATATTTTAGTTATTGGTTGTTGGTTTTTGGCAGATCCAGCAATTGTAAATAGGCATCATCTTCTTTGGCCAACAGCCAGGGCCAACAACCGAAAGATCATGCACAAACAGAATAAATATCTACCAAAATAAGAGATCCCCACACCGAGCAGATCCAGCAATTGTCAATTGCAAACATTGATTATCCAACTTTCTCCTTCCTCCCGGAAGCAAGCGCTTTATGTATTGCATCTACGATCAACATATCTTTCCAACCTTCCTCGCCACTGACAATAGATTGTTTGTTCTCTGTTACGCATCGCGCAAAGTCGTCCACCTGGAGCTTCTGTTGAAAAACCTGATCAAACCTGAAATCGCCTTTCGTGGATTTTCCTTTCACTCCCTGGAACTGGGTTGCAGGATCTAACTCGATAAAACCATCCGTGCATCCCGCGAAAAGTCTGTCAATGAACGCGACCGGTCCCGAATACGAATTGCACAATGTGCCGTCTGCCCACTCCAACTGCCAGGTAAATGTCTCAGCGATTTCTTTAAAAATTTCCTTTCGTCTCGTCGTGGCCTGAGCTGTAACAAATGCGGGCTCTGATCCCTTCACATGACGTGCACTTTGTATAGGGTATACACCCAGGTTGTACAATGAGCCTCCTCCCATAGCCTTCTTCACTTTCCATGAATCGGGTTCAGGAGCGAAAGAGTAACCCAAAGCCGACTCGATGTAATTCACGGGTCCGAAATCCTGACTTTGTCCCAGCCTCTTGGCTTCAATAAAATTCAGGTCATAATGCATCCGGTAACCGATGGCAAGCTTGCGGTTTACTTTCTTTGCAGCGTTAATCATCTGCATGGCCTCTGCCGCGTTCATGGCCATGGGTTTTTCACAGATCACATGCTTTCCCGCTTCCAGCGCAGTGATGGTATGTTCTGCATGAAGGCTGTTCGGCGTAACAACGTAGACTATGTCGATATCTTTGTTGTCAGCGATACTTTTGAAAGCCTTATAATCATATATGTTCTTTTCCGGAAAACCATACTGCTTCGACCATTGCTTCGCTTTTGCAGGCGTTCCGGATACTACACCAGCAAGATAACAGCGTTCGGCTTCCTGCAGCGCTTTCCCAAGGATACCTTCGCTGTAGTTACCCAATCCTACAAGAGCAACGCCGAGCTTCTTCTTTTCCTGAAATAAATCAGAACCCATTAGTGATGATGGTGAAACAATTCCCGCAAGTGAAATTGCCGCCGTGCCTTTCAAAAAATAGCGCCGTGATTGGAAGACCTTATTCATAATTATATTTTTTTTGAGAAGTTAAGGATTTTTACGTAGCCTATATGTATTATCTTGCGTTGTTCAGAAAAATAAAACATACACCCCCGGAAAAGGTGCTGAGAACAAGGATCAGGATTGCCAATCGCCAGAAAGCAACTTTATTGGCCTATTCGTTTGTTAAACATCAGCTAAACATGATATAATGGAACACGTCATATTGGTTGACACAAGGGATAATGCGATCGGGACCATGGAGAAAATGGAGGCCCATAAAAAAGGTGTGTTGCACCGGGCGTTCTCTATTTTATTATTTGATCAATCCGGAAGAGTTCTTCTTCAAAAACGCTCACAGAATAAATATCACAGCAGTGGCCTTTGGACCAATACATGCTGCAGTCATCCCCTTCCCGGCGAAAGCCTGCAGGAAGCGACCCGCAGAAGGTTAAAAGAAGAAATGGGAATTGACATGCAACCGACCTTTTCTTACACTTTTATTTATAAAGCCTATCTAGATCAGGACCTGATCGAGCACGAACTGGATCACGTGTTTGTCGGCACTTTTAACCGTTCGCCCACAATCAATAAAAAAGAGGTGGAAGACTGGAAGTACGTGGACATACAGTGGCTTAAAGAGGACATCCAAAAAAATCCGGCCTCTTACACGGTTTGGTTTAAATTGATAGTCGACCATCCTCAGTTAAATTCGATCCCAGTTTAGTCGATGGGCGCACATCACTAGAAAAATATTATTCCCTTTAAACTAAAATTGATTTTAGACCTTGAAAATATTCCACATCAGTCAGAAGACACTCACCACTCACCACCTCATTCATATCGCAGCGAATTCACAGGATTCGATGCCGCTGCTTTTATAGACTGGAAGCTCACCGTAAACCATGCTATGGCAGTTGCAATGACGCCGCTGGCGACAAAGATCAAAGGATTTACGTCAATGCGATAGGCAAAGCCACTAAGCCAGCTGTCCACAACGAACCATGCGGCTACCGCGGCGGGAATAAATGCAATGATGACCAGCCTGGTGAATTCACGCGATAGCATTAGCGTTAACCCAGCTGTAGATGCGCCCATTACTTTGCGGATACCGATCTCTTTCGTGCGTTGTTCCGCCATAAAAGCTGCAAGGGCGAATAACCCGAGACAGGCAATAAATATAGCGAGTCCGGAAAAGACGGTGAACAACTGGCCCATGCGTTGCTCTGTTCGAAATAGTTCGTCGAAATTCTGATCCAGAAACTTGTAATCAAAAGGCTCACCGGGTACTGTTTGCTTCCACACTTTTTCAACTGTCGATATTGCCTGAGCCGGGTTCCCTTCATAACGGAGCATCATCTGGTAGGATTCGTTCGTTAGTCGAATGGCCAAAGGGCGGATCTGATTTTTTAACGACTCAAAGTTGAAGTCTTTATACACACCGATGATCTTTAATTTTTCCGGTACATTATCATCATTGTAAATGACGGATTCTTCCAGGGGGTTGGTGAAACCGAATTCCTGAACCGCAGCCTCATTCAGCAGAATAGCGGCCGAATCAGAGGGAAAATCCCTGGAGAAATAACGGCCCTCCTTCAATTCGAATTTCAACACGTCCTGGTGATCATAGTCGGCGTAATATACACTCATGATGTGATCCTGTTCAGATCCAGCGGATTTAAAGACCGTCGTGTTATTCACTCCCGGAAAACTGTTGTTGGAGTAACTGGCCTTCACAATGCCGGTTTGTTGGGTCAGCGTATTTTTGAAGGCAGTACGGTGTTCGCCCAGACGTCCTGCATTGGGCAGAATAAGCACGTTGTGTTTATCGATCCCAAGATTGCGCTGTTGCATATAATTGAGCTGCTGATAAACAATACCCGTAAAAATGATCAGGAAAATAGACAGCGCAAACTGGAATACCACCAGTGAGCTGCGCACCCCTTTGCTTCGCATGCCGGCGCGGATCTTCCCCTTCAAAACTTCAACGGCACTAAAAGAAGTGAGGTAAAAAGCCGGGTAACTTCCGGCAACCACCCCGACAAAAAGGATCAGCAGTATTATCGAAACTATGAAAATAGGTTCGGCAAACACCGACATGCCCAGTTGTTTACCGGCAAGGAGGTTGAACTGCGGCAAAATAAAATAACACATCATCAGGGCGAGCATCACAGCTATAAAACTGTACAGTATGGATTCAGCCAAAAATTGACGGACCATCTGTCCGCGCAGCGAACCTAAAGTTTTTCGAAGCCCGACTTCTTTAGCACGGCCCGCCGACCGCGCCGTTGACAAGTTCATGAAATTAATGCAGGCAATGAGAATGATGAAAATGCCAATACCTCCGAAGAAATACACATACATGATATTTCCGGCTGGCTCCAGACCATCCCTGGTCTTTGGACGAAGGTGAATATCTGTGAGCACTGTTGTAAAATAGCCATACGCGCCCCCCTGCTCCTCCATTTGTTTAATGGAAACGCCCATGAAGCGTTCTACTTCCGGGCCTACATACTTATTTACGAAATCTTTGAATTTATCTTCGACGGATGCCAGGGACGCGTTTTCATCCAGAATAAAATAGGTATAGAGAAAATTATTCAGCCATGCCGTTCTTTCCAATTGCTCAACGGAACGGCTTGAAAGAAGTACTTTAAAAATAAAATGCGAATTCAGGGGAGCATCTTCTGCGATCCCCGTCACTTTGTAGGTCTTATCTCCTCCTACACCGATGAGCTTTCCAAGAGCACTTTCATTTCCAAAATATTTGGTGGCAATACTTTTCGTGAGGACCACGGAATTAGGTTCTAACAACGCAGTATTCGCATCTCCTTCAAGAAGTTTGTAGCTGAAGAAGCTAAAGAAGTTTGAGTCGGCATGAAATATTTTTTCTTCTGTAAAAGCCTTGTCTTCATACTTAAGAATGGGCGCTCCCCAGAAATTGGCAATGCGGGTTGCCTGCTCCACGCCGGGGACTTCCTTTACCAGGGCTTCCGCCATCGGAGGACAAGTGTTTGAGACCATGATATCCTGCCCCCCGATCTTACCGTGCAGGCCTACGGTATAGATCCTGTCGGCGTTAGCGTGAAACCGATCATAGCCTAGTTCGTCAACAACATACAAAAGAATCAACAGACAAGCTGCAATACCAACACTCATCCCCAGGATGTTGATCGCTGAGAAAAATTTGTATTTCATGATATTGCGGAAGGCAAGCTTAAAATAATTGTGGAGCATAGGGGATTGGTAATGGACCTAAGACTTAAATAGGAACTGCAATGTTACAATATAAATTTAAAAGGTACGAGGGACGAGGTACAAAGGGCACCCTTTCCTCGTACCATGTACCTCGTCCTTCGTACTTCGCACCTCGTACCTTCTTTCATTCATCGCGCAATGTGTTGACGGGGTTCATAGAGGCTGCTGAAAATACTTTATAGCCAATGGTTATTCCGGATATTAAAAACATCAGTAAAACCGAAAAAACGAAAGTAATACTGGTTGCTGACTGATAATATTTCCAGATACTCCCCATTAAAGCGTCCACTGCAAAATAACTCATCACGGAGCCCAGCACGGCGGATATGAAGAGGATGATGATAAATTCTGTATTAATAATCCGCGTAATATTGGCAATAGAGGCGCCTAAAACTTTGCGGACACCGATCTCTTTCATTTTTTTAATGATATTCAGTGAAACCAGTGTAAACAGACCGGTCACCGACAAGATCAGTGCAATTACTCCCAAAAAAGCGAACATTTTCACTATGTTGTTATTCACCGTAATAGCCTCCGCCATGTTTACATTTAAGAGCCACCCATTGTACAACCGATTCGGAAAGATCTCTTTCCATTGTTGTTCCATGTACTTGTTGATGTCATTGAGCTTCGACACGGGGGCATTGACGATCACATGAGAATACTGGTCGGGTGTGGTATAACGGATCATCAAGGGATCCATCTCACGCCACAGGCCCTGGGTATAGACATCTTTCACCACACCGACAACAAACAACCGGACAGTGTCCATCCATATGATCTCCTTTCCTACAGCCTGGTCCCATCCAAAACTGTCAGCAAATTTTTTGGTGACTATGATGGACTCCTTGCGATCTGTTTACTTACCGCATCGATCCGGTTTGGATCGCTGATAACGACAAAAAGTGTATTGCGGTTTTTCCAGTCATTTTCATCAACGTCTTTCGCCTCATCGAAGTAGTTTTCATAATTCGTGTAGGAAGACTCGTTGAAGCTGGAATTCGCTGGTTGTTTCTTAAACACCCCTCCTACTACATACTCTTTTAAGACCGACCCCAGCACTTGTGTAACCGGCTTGCCAACGACATCTACCCGCCCGAATAATTTAATCGCCATTTCGTCAGTTAAAAAAATCCGGGACTTATCTCTAAGTTCTGCAGGATTTCCCGCGAGCATTTGAAAATTAAAAACCTCAAAGAAAGCCGGATCCGCGTATGGAAGGCCACCTGGAAAAAGATTGTCTTCCACTTTGAAATTGGAATAAGACCATGACATGCGAACTGCTTTCTCTACGTCGGGAACATTCTGTTTGATGACATCTCCCAGCGGAACAGGTACATATCCGTAAAGCGTGGTCTCCCCTTCAAATTCGCGGATAGTACTGACCCGGAAAATACTTTCCCTGTTTAAATGATGACTGTCGAACTTTGCATCGAATTCCCAGTTAAAGTAAGCCACAATGCTGCAGGCGATTGCAACAGCAAGACCGACAACATTGATAAAGATGAAAAGTTTGTTTTTCATCATACTTCGCCAGGTAATAAGCAGGTAGTTTTTGATCATGGGGCATTAGGGGTAATCTTCTAT
>JBBDXJ010000314.1:0-12762 GCA_040902445.1 Cyclobacteriaceae bacterium
TGGTCATCAAAGTTTTCTTTTCCTTTTCGCTCATCGGTTTGAGCTAACAACCCGTTACCGGTATTGTTGCCAACGGTAAGATACAGGTTGCCGGAGGCATCCCACGCAGTACCTCCACCGGTGTGGCTGGTGTTTTCACGGTCAACGGGAATTTCTAACAACACCTTTTGAGACCCTTCGATCAACTTATCATTGATGAGATCATAACGTTCGAGTCTGAAAACGCTTTTGTCTTGCGGTGAATACTGCAAATAGATCCAATGATTGTTCTCAAAATCAGGGTTAATAGCAAGACCGATCAGCCCCTGTTCATTACCTGTAAAAACTGGTATGGTTGCGATCAGCTGCACGCTTTTAGTCACAGGATCCAATTTTTTGAAACCTCCTTTGCGTTCGATGATATAGGCAGTTCCATCATCCAATAACTGAAACATCATTGGCTCATCGAGAGACGCTTCCGGAGTGAGAACCAAAGGAATGAACCTGTTATCCTCCGGTTTGATAGTGTCTGATGCCAGCGTGGTATTTTCCGTATCCCCCCTTTTTGAATCACAGGAAACCAGGACAAGAAAAAACATTATAAATAATAAATATACTTTCATGAACATTCCGACTCTTACAGGCTCATTTTTTGCGCAACACCGTTTCGATTGCTCTTTCAACCATGGGCTCCATTATCTTGTATGCTTCAAGGTTAGGGTGCACTTCATCGCTGGAATATTCTTTTTTCATTCCATTTCTTGAATCGACCAAAGCCGGAAAATAATCCAGGTAAAACATGTCATTTTCGTTTGCAAATTTTTTGATCATCCTGTTTAGTGTGATCACCTTACTGGCTGGCTCAAGTCCGGGCCGCCGCGGGAAATCATATGCAGGCAACACTGATGAAAGAATTGTTTTGATACCATGGGCTTTTGCCAGCAATGCCATGCCGGAAATATTATCCATAGTTGCTTCCAGGGTAGTAGGTCCGGTATTTTGGGCGATATCATTAATGCCCGCGAGAATAACCACCACCTTTGGTTTAAGGTCAATGACATCTTGCTTAAACCGTATCAGCATCTGCGGAGTTGTCTGCCCACCTATTCCGCGGTTCACGTAAGATTTGGACACAAAAAATTCCGGGTGGCTACGGATCCATCCGGCGGTAATGGAATTCCCCATAAATACGACCCTGTTCTCTCCCGTTTTCGGTAAGCCAACTTGTTTGTTCTCTTCCCTGTAGCGATTTAGATTAGCCCAATCGTTGTGAAATTTTTCTTCTGTTTCTTTTTTCCGCTGAAGCATTTGCTGCGGAGTAAATTGGCGCAGGGGATGTTTGGGATCCGACGGCTGAAGCAAACCCTGTACTTCCAGCCAGTCACCAAAGCGGTCGATCCAGGAATCGGAAGGATAGTTTTGCATACGCATACCGAAACCGTGACCCCCGTTGGCATACAGATGAAGCTCTGCAGGTTTTCCCGCTTCAAGCCATTTATTGTAAAGTGCGACGCTATGCGGCGCAAGTCCGAGGTTGTCATCCGTGGCCGCGGCAACAAACATCGGCGGCGCGTTTTCAGGAACCATGATATCCTTCATGGAAGGTGGAATGTATGCATAGATAGGCGCTACAAAATCCGGACGGGTTTCCCCGCTACCATTGAGTGTTACGCCTGTTGTTATCGTTCCTCCCGCGGAAAAACCGATCATGCCGATGCGCTCCGGGTTCACTTTGAATCGTCCTGCATTTTTTCGAACATATTTAATGGCTTCCAGTCCGTCGGCAACCGCCATTGGTATCAGCTGCGAGGTAGCTTCACCGAATTTTTTTCCATCGGCCATTTTCAGGGATACCTCTTTCACCGGATCAGGTGTTTCGCTTTTTACTAACCTGTATTTCAGTACGAAGGTGGCAACTCCTTTTGAACTTAACCACTTCGCAACATCAATGCCTTCGGTGTCAATTGAAAGGGCATGAAACGCACCTCCGGGGCAGATCACCACCGCTGTTCCATTTGCTGTAGCAGCCGGGGGCAGGTAGGCTGTTAAGGTAGGAGTGGAAACATTATAAACAACACGGGTCTGCCAGTCATCCGAATACATTTCCGCTTCCTGCCAATCCCATTTTTCCGAACCTGGCGCCTTTCCGGAATACAATGGTATCACCTGCTGAGCCTGGGCAGTTGACAAGCATAAAAGTAAAAGTGCGGCAATGCTGATTCTCATAATTGTTGCTGGATTAATGAGAACAAGTTAGCTATTGAAAACAATTATAACGTTGGTATAGGGTGTTTTTTTGAGGTTGGTCGTTAGTACGTAATGGTAGCTTTCTTCAGATAGACGTTAGCTCAAATTTCTGAAAGTTGGACGTTCAGGAGCTTTTCAGGGAGGGCGCCCTGTAGAACTGTGATCCACTATTCCGGAGCGCGAGGCTGAACTTTCAGAAAGTTTTTTCCGCGTACGTACTGGTGACTTTACGTTTGTAACCTATTCAAAAACCTTAACTACCGTAATTGTTACCGGACCAATCAACCCTGATTTTTTAAGGGGTAAATCCTTCCACTCCGTTACAAATTTATTGGCTTTTGCAATGTTGGTTTGGGTGAATTTCTCTCCCGTAATGCCATCTCCTGTCAACCGGTTCGACCAAGTATTAGCTACTTCCACTTTCAATTCATTTGCGCCTTGCTTAACTACACCGGTGATATCAAAGTGGTGAGGTTTTGTCCAGCTGATTCCAAGTGATTGGCCGTGTATGACGACACGGTTCATTCCTTCACAAAAAGCGCGGTCAGCTATGATCTTCAAATTTGCCGGGCCTTCCTGCCAATCCCAGTAACTGGTGAACGCTTCCTGACCAGGGAAAACATTAGGAACTATAAAATACAAAGTATTGCGGTAAAGACACAACCTGCCGCTGCTTGAGGTGCGGACTAAGATGCTGCGCCACGGACTTCAGCCCCTATTGGTCATTGTAACATGGCAGGTCCTTAAACTTCAAAGTCCATGCTTTCTTCCCATCGTCTGAATGAACTTTAATCCCTGCTCAGCCATATCCCAGGGCTTTGAATATTCGCGCCAAACGTTGATTGCGTTGGCAAAATCCGGATCGTTGCGGGTAAAGGCTTCAATGGTGAGCCATCCTTTGTACTTTACGGCTACAAGTGTTGAAAATGTTTCGTCCCAGGGTATGTGTCCATCACCCGGAGTGCCCCGGTCATTCTCGCTGATGTGTACGTGATTGAGGATGGGGGAAATTTTCTCTATTGCCTGCGATAATTTCTTTTCTTCAATGTTTGCGTGATGGGTGTCAAACATTGCTTTTACATTGGGATGTGCCGCCCGTTTTACCAGATCGCTCAGTTGATCCATCGTGTTGCACAAATAACACTCAAATCGGTTCAGGGCTTCAACCGTTAGCATGATCTTCGCCTGCGCGGCGTATTCGCCTGCAGCATGTAACACTTCAGCGCTCCAGTTGTACTCCTGATCTTCCGGAGGCCTGCGGTTTGTGAATGTGGCAAATGCCGAATGAAACGGTCCGCATATTATTTTTGATCCGATAGCTTCCGAGCAATCAATGGCTTCTTTAAGGCGGGTGATAGCTTTTTCTCTGACAGCGCGCGACTCGCTTACCGGATTTTCGTCAGGACCCACGCCAAGAACACAGGTTGCTTCCAATCCGGTACTGCGGAGGTGGTCGCCGAATTTACGATACACGGACCTATCGCGTTCCTCCATAAAGCATTCGATGCCATCGTATCCCAAAGTTTTTAACCGCTCAGTCACCGGCAAAAATGAATCCGGTATTCCGCCTGACCACACCAGTAAATTAAATCCTATTTTGTTTTTCATAGTAATAACCTGATCAAGCCATTCGTCATTTAGAATTACGAATAGACTACCGGATTTTCCGTACCTTAAGAGTAAGGGTATAATTCGTAATTTTATTCGTCATTCGTAACTCGTCATTCTATTTGATTCCCCGGTAAGGAACATTAATATCGACCTTCCCACTCCATTCGTCAGAAACTTCTTTGCCCAGCGTCCAATGAACAGCATTGATAAAAATCCGCTGCAGTGCTTCCTCCTGAAAATCTTCGGGGTGCCCAAGCGTGGTCATAAAGGTTTTGGCGCCGCTGGGACTTTCCCACGTCCAGGCTACTGTATTTTCGATAGCGTCGGGTGTATTCGGATTTACGGATTTTCCCATCAGCAACCAGATTGACCCTTTTGCAGGATAGTCGGGCAAAACTTTGTAAAGCCATGATTTCACGTGGAAGGCTTTATCCACTCCTGTCAAGACGGGATGATCTGCCTGCTTTTCGATAACTGAAACATCGGTACTGCTTTCATGACCATAGTGGGTGTGTTTAGCGGCACCACCCCAGCCCGGAGGTGCGCCAAAAGCCCTTTCGCCAAAAGCATTCCATTTGTACAATTCATGACCTTCGGGGTAATTAAAAGCGTGCGTGGAAGTTCGGAATCCTATTACCGGTTTGCCGGAATTCAGATAATCGTCGATGAATGCCAACTGATCCGCTGGCAGGCGCCGCCAGCGCAGAAAAAATATCGCAAGGTCAGCTTCTTTCAGCGCTTCAAGGCCTGGAATATTTTCCTCGGAATTTTGATCGGGATAAGATTTGAGTACTATCGTTCGCATATTGTAGTTCTTTTCCAGTTCAGCAGCCAACAGTGGGAGGGTTGTTTCGCCGCTGTATTCGTGATCACCGGTGACAAATACTATCAGGGGCTTTGTATCTGTCGACTCCCCGGATAGTTCTCCGGAAGTTTGATCTTGAGAAGAGTTGCAGCCGACGAGCAAGACGAATAAGAATATCAGATGTTTGAATTTATTTTTCATGATCAGGTATAACAAATTAAAAATATCAAAAACACTCGCAGCCAGTACTACTGTTCCAGCGGATGTTGTTTTAACAAGTCTGAGGGTGAATAGAAACCCTTTTTATCGCCTGCGGCCGAACGTACCTGCTTCACTTTTTCCGGAGTTATGGCAGATGCTTTATTCCCGAAAGAATTCCTGACGTACGTGAGAACTGCTGCTATTTCATCATCCTTTAACAATCCTTCAAAGGGTGTCATGGGTACATGGCCAGAATATTTCGCGCCCAATACTTCAATGGGACCCTGCAGACCTTTTAACACCAGTTTGATCAACCGGTCTTCATTTCCTTCAACCCAGGGGGTATTCGCAATGGGAGGAAAGCCGGAAGCCGAAAGCCCTGTTCCATCAGGCTGGTGACAGGTCATACAAAATCCTTCGCGCGCGTAGATCTCTTTACCCTTAATGAACAGATCTCGCTCTTTGCCCTTAAGATCTGTTGTAATACTCTCTTCTTTCTTCTCCTCCACTGACTTTCCGTTAAGATGGGCAAGCGCTGTTTCGTATGCGTGCACCATCCACTCGTCGAGGGGGTGATTACCGGCCTCCATTACAATGGGCAACCCGGTTTCTTTTTCCAGCCATGATGCCGCTACCAGCGCCTCGAGCCGAACACGACCGTGCTCATCTCCGGCGGCCTTCATCAGTAAAGCAGGTTGATCCTTGATGTGGTGGCCGCTAAACCGCAGTACACGGACACCAGCTGCCCTTGCATGAAAATCTTTTGATTGAAGCACCTGATGTAAAATATTCTCATCTACGTTGTTCAATCCCCATGTTACCCAGAGCGCTTCAACAATATGGTGATCGTATCGCGTATCTTCAATATTTAATTTTGCAACCCAGTTTCTCAGGTGCTGAAGAACTTCGTCCGCATCTCTTCCCCGGAGTTCACGTCGGGTCCGGTAACGTGTCCTGTATTCAGGAAGTTTTAGATTATCGAGAAGTTCAGGAATACTTGCTCCGGCAATCTTTGCGGGTGTAACCAATGGCCTCGACGGATAAGTTATCCGGTAGATCCTGCCATGCACATGATCGCGCAGTGGATCACGTGCATTGTGCTGCATGTGGCCGATAAGTATGTTGTGCCAGTCAGCCAGATAAAGCGAACCATCGGGCGCGAACTCCATGTCAACCGGACGAAAGTTTTTATCTTCGGATTTAACCAGGTCCAAACGATGCTTGCTTTTGTATCCGGTTCCGTCGTCAACTACTGAATGTTGTTTGGTGCCCAGAAATCCGATGGTATTATTGATCAGCAGATCGCCCTGAAGTTGGTCGGGGAAATGCCGGCTCGAAACAAACTCTAGCCCTGACGTTGGTCGCACCTTATGTTTTTCTTCAATAAGATTCATGGACTTGTGCGTAGCAACGCCGTATCTCGGTTTGACCGAACCCGGCATCATCCAACGAACATCCGGACCCGAAGTCTCAGCAAAAATATTCTGACCCCATTCATCAAAGGCAATTCCCCATGGATTGGGAATTGAAAGTTGCGCGGTCCTTTCCAGGTGCCGGCGTTTTGGATCAAATCGGTAAAATCCGCCGTTGGTTGCGCGGACAGGTCCATAAGGTGTTTCTACATTTGTGTGCAGAAAAACTCCTTCGCCCATGTAAATGGCACCGGAAGGATCTGCAGTATAGGCGTGGTGGGCATGGTGAGTGTCGTGATCATCAAAACCACTTAAGAGGATTTCCCTGCCATCGGCCTGGTCGTCTCCGTCTTTATCGGTGAGGAAGATCATGTTCGTACCTTGAGACACATACACTCCTTCAGGTGCAATCTCAAAACCCAGGGGAAGGTGGAGACTATCTGCAAAGGTTATTTGCTTGTCGGCCTTACCATCATTATCGGTATCCTCCAGGATAATGATCTTGTCGTCCGGCTTTTTATCGCCGGGTTTGTAGTGGGGATAGCTGGGCATTGTTGCTACCCAGAGGCGACCCTTGTTATCGAACGAAAGCTGAACCGGATTCGCCAGGTCCTTAAATTCTTTCTCCGATGCAAAGATCTCAATTTTATATCCAGGTGGTACTTGTAAAGATTTCACTGCTTCCTCCCCGTACAGGTATCGAAGACTGCCATTTTTCTCAGGATTATAATTTGTTTCCACTAATGGCAGCGGGGTTGTTTTTGCATCGGCGGCGTCAAGGTCCATTTTTTCACCTTTGGCGGCTCGCCAGATCGCCTCATCTCTTAATGCAGTCATTTCACGGATCTTGGTGAGTTCAGCAGGATAATTGTCGGGACCAAATGGATTATACCGGCGACCAAAAACATGTACGCCATTCGGAATCTTATAATCATTATGCCACATCCAGTTCTTTTCGAGAACTGCTGCCCGAACCAGGTCCCGGTGACTTTCTGCTTTCACTTCGTCCTCTCCGAAAATATCATCAGCGAGAAGTTTGGATAATTTTTCATAACCGGCATCATTCATTTGAAAACCATCGGTGGTCAAAGGTTCATCGCTACTATCAAACCATTTTTTAGACGGAGTGAATGCGTCGACAAAACGCACATTATTTTTCGATGCCACCTCTTTCATGCCGCGGGTATACAACTCAAGATTCTCATTTTCCTTTTTTCCGTCAGGAAGGTCCCTTGTGCCGGACAGATCTTCAAACGCAATCGGCGAGATAATTGCCAGTTGTGCAGCGTTGTTACCATTGTACCTCTGATTGAGTGTATGCTTTATGAATGCGTCCAGCTCCGCTTTGTAGTTTTCCAATCCTTCTGCGCCCTGAAATGATTCGTTGTAACCAAAGAACGCTATGATAATATCTGCTTTGAGACGGGTGAGCCATTGATCCGGTGTTTCAAAATGGCCCTCACTTCCGGAAAAGTGCGCCAATTCTGTTTGAAATTTTTCAGCACCCGGAAATGCCCATGGTGATTCGCGTCCTGAATGCGGTCGGAAACCCGGCGTATCGCCCCCGTCGCACATATTGCGGATGAATAGCAAACTGTCCGGATAGCGTACCTGCAACTCCGTTTCAAAATATCCGTAGTTCATCATCCTGGAGCCCAGGTTATTTCCGATGAGCACAATATGAGATCCTTTCGGAGCCTTTAGAACCGACGAAGAGTCTGACACGGAATCATCTGACGGGCTGCATTGATAGCAACTTAACGCAATGATTATTACGCAAAAACTAAAGACGGCCTTAATGCCTCTTTCTTTTATAACTTTCATTTCAGCAGTTTAGATATTAATTATAAATGTAATTGATCAGTAAAACAAAAATTGCTTAGAGACCAACATAAGATCTGTAAACGAGTATTTCCGCGTGCTCAGTTAATCAGTATTTCATCAATAAGCAGCAACCCCGCACGGTCCTTGTTCTTATGCCACGCCGGAAGTTTCAATACGGGTTTTGCAATTATCTTCAGGCAGGAAACGTCCTGCGGCGCGAACTTGCAATCAAATAAGTTAATGAACGGTTTGCGATAGTCCACGGGCAGATCGGGTTTTACACGGCTGATCAAATGCAGGCTGCTTTCGGAAGGACCACCCCATATTTCAATGACCGCAGGTGGAAAAATGACATTTTCTGTTTCGATCAGCGTGTTTAAGGAAACGGAGCTTACCCTTCGCGGCGAATCATAACGGAGCATTAATTCCATATCGTTGCGAAGAAATCCTGCCCAATTGTTAGCCCAGGCTGGGCTATTGGCATTAAATGATCCTAGTTCATGATCAAAAAATGTTTGTGCTCCATTGGCTGGGTGGACCCTGTTGAGACGGGAGAGTAAAATAACCGTGTCGGGTTTATGTGCGTTTCGATAAACATTCAGGGACGCAATGTCACTGCTCAACCATCCCTGCTTATACGCGCGGGCCTTGATGGCTGCACTTTCCTTTAGTATAGTGTTCTCTGTGAATAATGAAGAATTGATACTATCCGGGTCAGTGCCATCAACGGTAAATCGTATCTCAACCTCTTTGACGGGATGAAACAGGTGTAGCAATATAGAGTCATCGAAAACGATGGTCTTATTTTTCAGCCTGGGTGGATTTAGCTTTATCAAATAGTCTGTATCGTCGTCGGATCCGCCCAGAACCTCAACGTGTTTATAGGTCGTTTGCAACTGCTTTATCTCTGTCGCAGATACAGGGGTATCCCAAATCGCAAGGTTATGCAGACTTTCAAAAAGACTGAGGTTTTCCTGCAGGTCCCGGAATTCTACTTTGGTTCCGGACAGGGATAAACTATTCAGGTGCTTCAGTTCTGCGAGCGCTGGCAATCCCGCGCCGGTGACCTCGGTGAAATTCAGGTTCAATCTTCGAAGATTTTCAAATCGGGTGATAAACTTCAGGTCTTCATTCCTGACGGGCATTTTACTTAGATCAAGTGAGATGATTTGAAGTTTAACATCCTTCAATTCATCTAATGTTTTCGGCGTATAGGAATCCTTGTTGTAAATATTAACAGTCAGTGCGGGAGATTCCCTGGCTATAGGTGAGACCACACGGTAGTTAGAATTGAGCTTTTCAAGTGCCTGCTGACTCGCCGAAGGAAACTCAAACTGCTCGCCTTCGTCGTCCTCCGGAACTAAAAAAGCAGAAGCCAGTTGCCTTAGGGAATCAAAGGTGGGTAGAGCTGTCACCCGGGTATTAAATGGAGCGCCTGATTTGATCCACAGGTAAAATAACTCCGTTTCATTATCAGTGAGTTGCGCTTTCCCGGACGGAGGCATATGCTTTTTCTCCTCCAGCGGAAGGTTAATGCGCTTAAGGAGCAAGCTGAGCTCTGGTTCTCCGGCAACAAATAACTCTCCTGTTTTTCCGCCTTTCAGTAGCGAAACCGAATCTGTGAGCATTAATTTTCCTTTCAACTTTTCGGCATTGTGGCAGGAAACACATTTTTTCTCCAGAACGGGCCGGATTACATGTTGAAATATTCTGGCTTCTTCCAGGGGAACAACCTTTTGCTCCTGCGCGATGACAGGTTGCCAGATAAAATTATCGCCATGAGTTAATGCCGCACCAAAATGGCCGGCGAATAACAACGAGATGGCCGTGATCAGGGCCCCGGCTTTTGCCACAGGCGCTTTATACCAGGCGGAATTTCTGCAGGTGTAAATTGCAGAGGCTATAAAAAATACACTCACCCCCGACCATTTATGCCAGGATAGAACTGAGGCATTATAACCTTCCTCCTGTGATAAAAATATACCCATGATCACTGTAATGCCTGAAGTGATGACGCCGGTCAACAGTAAATTTGAAGTGAAGCTCCGATAAAATTCCTGTGCCTGATTGGAGGTCTTAAACCGAAAAAACTCCATTACCATCGAGAGCAAAAGGAGCACGATAGGAAAGTGAAGGATCAGCGGGTGCATTCGCCCCAATGGCTGTAACCATCGCGGAACGATCAGATTATTTTCAAACAGGAGGAGAAAAACGATAAAAGCATTAAGAGCAAATAAAAAATTTCCAATATAAGTCTGACGGTCGCCTTTCATGATTTCAAAAATCTTTAGGCGAGGATGTCTTTTACAACTTTGCCTTCCACATCGGTTAATCGATACCGTCTTCCCAAATGTTTAAATATTAATTTCTCATGATCAAGCCCGAGCTGATGGAGCACCGTAGCCTGGAAATCATGGACGTGCACAGGATCCTTGAAGACATTATATCCAAATTCGTCGGTCTCACCATACACGATTCCGGGTTTGACGCCGCCTCCGGCCATCCAGATACTAAAGCAACGCGGATGGTGATCGCGGCCATAGTTGTCTTTGGTCAGTTTTCCCTGGCTGTAGTTGGTTCGGCCAAATTCGCCTCCCCAGATGACTAGTGTTTCATCGAGTAGACCGCGTTGTTTTAAATCGATCACGAGCGCGGCAGAGGCCTGGTCTACATCTTTGGCTTGCTTTGTTATTTCATACGGAAGATCTCCATGCTGGTCCCAACCCTGATGGTACAACTGAACAAACCGCACACCATTTTCTGAAAGTTTCCTTGCGAGAAGAGTATTAGCAGCAAAAGTACCGGGCACAAGACAATCCGGACCATACAACTTGATAATATCATCCGACTCTTTTGAGAGATCCATGACTTCAGGCACGGCGGTCTGCATGCGGTACGCCATTTCATATTGCTGGATCTTAGCGTTGATCTCCGGATCCCCAAACTCCTGATAAGAAATTTCATTCAGGGAAGAAAGGTTATCCAGCATCCTGCGGCGTTTTTGCCTGTCCATTCCCTTCGGGTCCTTAATATAGAGCACCGGATTTTCGCCATTGCTGAACTGCACACCCTGATGAATGGAATCAAGAAAACCATTGGACCATAGCTTTGAATAAACTCCCTGGCCGTTACCGATGCCACGCGAAAGCAAAACCGTAAAAGCCGGAAGGTTTCTGTTTTCGCTTCCCAGTCCGTAACTCAGCCATGAGCCCATAGACGGGCGGTTGCCCTGTTGTGCTCCCGTTTGAAAAAAAGTTAAGGCGGGATCGTGATTGATCGCTTCCGTATACATGGACCGGACAATGCAAATATCATCCACAATTTTTGCGGTGTATGGAAACAAATCGCTTATCCACGCCCTCGATTCTCCGTATTGTTTAAAATCGCAAAAGGATCCCACCATGGGAAAAGCAGATTGATTGGCTGTCATTCCTGTTAGTCGCTGACCGCCGCGAACCGAAGGAGGGAGTTCTTGTCCGGTCATTTCCCTGAGCTTTGGTTTGTAATCGAATGACTCCAATTGTGAAGGAGCTCCATTCTGAAACAGGTAAATCACTCGTTTCGCCCTCGGCGCAAAATGAGGAAGCCCGGCCTGAAATTCATCAGTTCCATCCTGACCAGTGCTGAATAGGTTTGGCATCAGAAGTGAACCAAGAGCGGCACTACCAAGGCCCAAGCTTACTTTGGATAAAAACCGCCGTCTGTTCAAATTCAGTCCGTGCTCTAAAATGTCTTTTTCCATATTATGACTTTGTAATGGTCTCCTCCAGATTATAAATACTATTTACGACAAGCATCATCGCGGCAAGACTGAGCCTGTCCAAATTCTGTTCAACAGGATATTCACCAACATTCAAAAGGTCTATAGCGCTTTGAGGGTTAAGCATGCTGAATTCATTTTCGTAGTATTCAGTCAACAATTGAATTTCCTTTTCCTTTGGCTTTCTGCAAACAATCAGGCGGAAAGCCTTATGGATCTTATCCTCAATGCTGCTCTTCTCGGTTAATAAACTGGCTGCCAGAACGCGCGATGCCTCCAGCACAGCGGGATCATTCATCATCATGAGCGCTTGCAAAGGTGTATTGGTCCGCAGTCTTTTGACTTCACATTGATCGCGGTTGCTTGCATCGAATATCCCCATCATTGGCGGAGGAACTGTTCTCTTAATAAAGGTGTATAGACAACGGCGATATAGGGCTTCACCGTGATCCTGTTTGTACATTGACAAAATGCCGCGTCCCGAAGTAGCTCCCTCCCACAAGCCATCCGGTTGATAAGGTTTCACACTGGGCCCTCCGATAGTTTTTACAAGCAAACCGCTGGAGGATAAGACCACGTCGCGAACAAACTCCGCATGAATACGATATCGCGGGGCACGGGCCAGGAGAATGTTCTCCGGATCTTCTCTCAATTTATCACTGGATACCTCCGCGGACTGCCGGTACGCGGATGACATTACAAGCTGTTTGACTAAACGTTTCATATCCCACCCATGATCTCTGAAATCCACAGCGAGCCAATCCAGTAATGCAGGGTGTGAAGGTAATTCGCCCTGCATTCCGAAATCTCCGGAAGTTTTTACAAGGCCTTTTCCAAAAAATTCCTGCCAAACCTGATTGACAAATACCCTGGCCGTTAGCGGATGCTTGTCATCAAACAACCATCGGGCTAATCCTAATCTG
>JBBDXJ010000315.1:0-12603 GCA_040902445.1 Cyclobacteriaceae bacterium
ACTTAATGAAACAGGAGGGATTAATGTCATAGATTTCGCGAATTTGAACTCTATCGCCTTTATCGAAACTGAGGATATTGGAAAGGTTTACGGGGATGGATCGTTTGAAGTTTTGGGCAGGTTGGATAACAGTGATATGAGGGGTTGTAACCTGATGGTCGAATAAACCTACAACAGTTAAAAAGCCAATAGTACCGGCAGTTTTGTTTTGTTGTGAAAGAATCATAATTTTGTTTAAACCAAAGCCCACGCTAGATGAAAAAGATTGTTATTTTTGTCCTTTTATCGGCTTTTTTGACGGCATGTAGCCAGTACACTTGCCCTACGTATAGCAAGAAAGAAGGCCCTAAGTCGAATACAGCGTCAGAAAGGCGGATCTGAGACCTCCCCTACAGGTACTTTACCACGTCTTGCGCCGAGATCTCATCTCCGCTCATGATGACGAGGCGTTCGATTACATTTCTAAGCTCTCTTATATTTCCTGTCCAGTTGTGATTCTTCAGGGATTCAAGCGCTTTCGCTGATATCTCTTTCTTTTTAGCACCGTGCTCGTCAGCAATGTCTTCCAGAAATTTCTCCGTAAGGATCGCGATATCGTCCTTTCGCTCATCCAATGAAGGCACCTTGATTACAATAACACTCAAGCGGTGATACAGATCCTCGCGGAAGCGATTTGCGGCGATCTCATTTTTCAGATCTTTATTGGACGCGGCCACCACGCGCACATTCACCGTGATCTCTTTGTCGCCCCCCACGCGGGTGATCTTGTTTTCCTGCAAAGCGCGCAGCACCTTGGCCTGGGCCGACAAGCTCATGTCTCCGATCTCGTCCAGGAAAATTGTGCCTTGTTCGGCCAGTTCAAATTTTCCTATGCGCTGTTTGATAGCGGAAGTAAACGAACCCTTTTCATGACCAAATAATTCGCTTTCAATAAGCTCGGATGGAATGGCGGCACAGTTCACTTCCACTAATGGCCCATTGCCGCGTTTGCTCTTTTCATGAATTGATTTTGCCACGAGTTCTTTTCCCGAGCCATTCGGTCCTGTGATCAACACGCGGGCATCGGTTGGTGCAACTTTGTCGATCATTTCTTTCATTTGCCGCACGGCTTCAGACTCGCCGATCATTTCAAATTTACGGGAGATTTTTTTCCGCAGATTTTTTGTCTCCCGGATCAGGGTAGTCTTGTCTAAAGCATTTCGCAAAGTGATCTCCAGGCGTCCGAGGTCGAAAGGCTTCTGCAAAAAATCGAACGCGCCTTTTTTTACGGCTTCCACGGCAATATCAATGTTGCCATGCGCTGAGATCACTACAAAGTTTGTCGCGATGCCGGCTTCCTTCGTGCGATCCAGAACTTCCAAGCCATCCATCTTCGGCATTTTGATATCACAGATACACAAATCGTAAATGCCTTGCTCAAGTTTTCTAAATCCTTCCTGGCCATCGCCAGCTTCATCGACATCGTGATTTTTTTCCTGGAGAATTTCTTTGAGGATCGACCGGATCTTGGAGTCGTCTTCTATCAATAAGATCTTTGACATGAATGGATAGGCCTTTTAATGTTTTTTGGAAAAATAAGCCCCTAAATCCCCTGAAGGGGACTTTTGAAGTCCCCTTCAGGGGATTTAGGGGCAAAAAAGCAAGTTTATAAGCCGGGTTCTGTCTCCCGATGTTCTCGGGATCCTTATCATTTATCTGGTCGTGTCCTCACGGACCCGATCAAGCAGTCTACCCGTCCCGACGACCTCAGCGGATATGATCCGGTGAGATCTGAAACGAGCTATTCGAATCGGGACTTATTTGACCTTTCAACGCGTAAGGTTTACCATGCATCACACCTCGCGGTGCGACCGGTGAGCTCTTACCTCACCTTTTCACCTTTTCCCACCCTGACAAGTCAGACTGGGTAGTTTGTTTTCTGTGGCACTGTCTGTCCCCATTCCCGCTAAGGATGAGGCCTTCCTGTTAGGAAGTACGCCGCCCTGTGTTGCCCGGACTTTCCTCCCCCCGACAAATCGGGAAGCGATAAGGCAACTTGCTTTATTTTTTAAGCCCCTAAGCCCCTAAATCCCCTGAAGGGGACTTTAGCCCCCTTCAGGGGGTTGGGGGCCTAATGAATATCCCCTCCTGTGAGTTTGTATTCGTAATGGTCTGCCAGCTGAGCAACCTCCTGAATCATTTCCTTAACCTGCGCTTCGGAGGCTGAGGCTGTGAGACAGGATGCTTCAACTTTGACGTATCCATCTTCGAGAACAAACTTGCTGTAGTCAAAACTCGCGTTTTGCTCCATGAGCATCTTCAGATCAATGCCATTTTTGTATTCACAAACCTTGGAAGTGAATACGGCCTGATCGCGACCTGAAACCTGACTTTTTTGTGTGGTTGCAAGCACGGTTTGAAAACGGCTTTTATCCAGGGGAACTACGATAACGGATTTGATGTGGTCATAATCCGTGAATTGGCCGCCAATCTGGTCGGCGTACTGTTTAAGGGTATAAGTTATATCCATTGGGTATTTATTTTCTGAAAATCATGGAAAAGGTCCTAACCTATAATATAATAAATAAAGGCGGATTCTAGAAATAAAAGGGGTAAAATTTTGACCCTTTGCTCGAAAATTCGAGGGCAGGAGCCGGTAAACGGATGATATTGGCAACATAGAGCAGCGTTTTGATCACTTTTGACCTGGTTTTTATTCCCGAAAGGTCTAAATCAATGGCGAGATAATACTGCCTGAAAGGGTGGTATCCCATGGCCAGGTTTTCGCTGTCGCGGGCAAAGACCATTTCGTTGCCACCATAACCTAGGGCGATGTTTAGCCACCTGGGAAAGGGAGTGAACTTGTCGACATCAAGGGAAAGCCAGAAGGTTTGCCCGTTGTAATCCTTTACGATCTCGCTGAGGAGGTCGTCGCCGAGCAGCGCAGGTCTGAGCGGCGCATAGGCCGTGCGATGAAATGAGAATTTAGGGTGAACTCTGATCTCGCCCCATGCGATTTGTTGCCCTAAAAAAAATGCTGGTCCCGCCGCGTCGGCCACCACATCCCCGATGGAAGCGCCATAACCGTCGGAAAACCCGTCGAGAATTTCAATGGGCAGGGTTAATAAAAAACCGGATAACGCTCCGATCACGTTGGCTTTGCGTTCCCGCAGATCGCAACTCCTCAACATTCTTGACGAAACATCGCTGACAAAAAAAGAAGAAATAAAGTGGCCGGCCTTGTCCAATTGTTTCCACTCAGCATTATCGTTAAAAAATCGAAATGACTGGCGCTCTGTGTCTTTGTACCACACATGGTTCAAAGTCACAAGCCCGGCAGTATAGCCGACACTGGATGCAATGAGGATCGTGTTTAATCGTTTCCTGTTGACAACTGTGGAATCGGTCTGCGCTTGCGCGTTAAAGCCAATCAGAAAAGAAATGGGGAGCAAAAGAATTGTGAGAAAATGATGAACAGCAGATGGATGAGATCTTTTATTCACCTCCTCCGTCATCTTCTTCAAGTATGGCTTCTTCATTTTCATCGGTATCGGCATCCGGATCTTGCTCGCGCCGCGCGCGTGCTGATCTCCAGATATCCTTCAGTTCATTGAAGGTTTGAGTGTGCGAAATGCTGACACCGGTGGTCACGGAGTTTTGAGAACCCAATGTATTTAATATGGGGTTGATGTTCGTCCTGTTATACATTTTAACTTTCAACTTCCCATCGGCGGTCAACAGGTAATCAACAGTCCAGTCACCGGCAATGCTGGAAAGGTTCTGATTGTTATTGATGTTGGTATTGTTCTGGTTTCCATAAAACGTTCCATCGCGCGTAACGCGAAGCCTTCCGTTCATGAACGTGTAAGAGAGGCGTAGCTGGAATGTGTTGTACGCTTCTTCATCCAGCGTGCTAAGGTCGAGATCAATTTCCAGGTTTTCATCTACCTGACTGATCCAGTTACTCAATTGATTGCTGAGCAATTCACTTACGCTGTTTACAATCGAACCGCTGGTGTTAAGGGATGCTTCCAGGGGAGAAAACTTTCTCAGCACCACCAGGCTGAAAACCTGCCTCTTCAATTCCTGTTCATCGAGTTTATTTTTAAAGGCCTGGAAGTCAAAATCCAAACGAACGGGAGCATGGCCTTCCACGACAATGCTTTGGGGAAGGTCGCGCGCCTGGATATCAAATTCAATCAGTGGTGAGAGCATGGGGCCATCGATTTCCAAAAGCACCATCACGGGATATTTCCTTCGCAGTTGTGGCAGCGTAGCTAACGACTGGTCTGTCAATATCGGTGCAAAGGAGGCGAGCTGGTTATAGGTTGCTGATATATCAAGGTTTGCGGCATAAGGATCTCCAAACCAGGTAATGCGGCTGCCTTTCTGGATCTGGAAATCTTTGTTTATGATATCATACAGTGTGAAGTTGTATTTGCCTTCCGTAAATTCGAAAGGTCCAAACATGTTGAATTCTCCTTTCGTATCCAGCTGAAGTTGAATTTCTCCGTTGCCATAACCGCTGATGATATCGCCTGATTTGTAATCGAAAATAATTTGAAACAAGGCATCGGGAGTGACATCCAGATTAAAATCAAGCTGGATGCCTGTAAGGTCAAGTTTATTGGAAAGATTGTCTGTCAGACTGCTTTGGTATGTTGAATCCGAGAAATTGACAAACCTGATGAAATCCTTCTTTTCAATTTCTGTGGTCGAGCCGATGGGAATGTACAGACGGGTATTTTTGTCAGTGCGCGCGTTGGCGGTAAACCTCAGATTACTAATGGGTCCTGTGATATTTAAATCACCTGTGGCATAACCCTGGCCGTAGAATAAACTGTTGTCTTTCTCTGTAGTGTTCAGCACCTGGAAGTTGCGGAAAGCCGCATCGAGGTTGATGCGCATACTGTGAAAGTCCTGATGGGTGATCGTCGCGTTTAACCGGCCCTGATTCTTGAACAGATCAGATAATTCCAGATTTTTAAAATAAATTGAATTGGGAGAAAGACCTATTATCCCCGTAAACTGATAGGTGGTCTTAAGATAATTGACCATGATCTGGCCGCCGGTAACTTTCCCTTCCCCTTCGATGGCGGGAGATTCAAGGTTGCCTGTAATGCGATAATTCCCTGTGATGGTGCCTCCGATATTGGTGAACATGTCGTCGAAAAACGGTTCAACGATTTTCAGGTTCGCTGCTTCAAGGTTAGCGGAAACTTCCAGGGGCAGGGCTGTACGCGAAGGGTCATAAAATCCGTTCAGGTTGACGATCCTGTTTTCATTCCGATCAATAAAAAAGTTGATGAGGAATTGTTTCTCCGCGGGGTCCCAAAGATTTTTTCCCGTCACATCTCCGATCAGGAACTTGTCCACCGTTAAACTATCGATCCTTATATCATTCTGCAACTGCGGGGCTTCGTAATAGCTGTTAAGCAGGAACAAAGCATTCAGGGTCCCCGTTATTTCTTTTCCCGTAATAGGGTTGAGGATGCTGAGGTCCAGCTCGCTGATCTTCATGGAGAGTGTTTCTTTCGGATCCCTTGACACTGTACCATCCAACAGCACGAACTGATCGTTGTTTTTAAGCCTTAATTCTTCAACCTTGAGATCTTCCTTGCGGATGGTGATGAGGTTGTTGGGATCGAAGTCCCAGTTTTTTTCCAGGATCTTTATGGTGGATGGAAGGAAGCGCAGTTGGGTGCTGTCGTTCATAAAATTTAAATCACCTTTCAAGCGAACGTAATTTGTTTGATCCTGCTGGTCGGCATCAAGGCTGAAAGCAACCTCATTGTTATTCCAGATCGCTTCTGCAACGAGATTTCTGGTTTGAAGGACTTTCGTCAAAAACTGGCGGTTCGAATTCAGGAAAGCCATAGCCAAGACGTTGGTGCTGTCCGCGATCTTGGAAGCGGTGACCTCTACTTCTGTATTAACAAATAACGCCTTGTTATAAGCCAGTGAATCGATAGTGGAATATGCCTGCAATATAGTTGTGTAACCACTGGTGAATTTCCCTTCCAGGAGGGTATTCGCGGAAACGAGCAGATCGAGATTGAATAGCTGAACCACGGGTTCTACATTTTTTAACCTTATCCGGAAAGCCGTTTCGTATGATTTGGGCTTGTAACTTTTTTGATCATAGTATGAAGTGATCTCTTTTTCGTCGTTCCTGATATTCAACACAATTTCTTTCACTACTGTCTGAAGATCGTGTGTAAGATCGGATAATAGGAAATCGCCATGGATCTCCCCATCCATGACGGAAGATTGAATGTGTATAGCGCGGTTCCTTTCATTCTGCTCTGAAATAAGCTGGATAACATCCAGAGACAGTGATTTACCATTGTGGATAATGTGAAAATCCTTGATGTCGGCCGTTCCTACAATGCTGTCGAGGTGTAGTCCCTTTATATTGACGTCGATGTTTGATCTGATGAAAAGTTCGCGCTGGGTGAGTTTGAGGTTCTGGAACAGGGCTGTATCAATATTTGCCCTTACCCTGATCTCGTTGATCCCGTTTCGCAGATCGATGGAGCCCTCCGCTCTGAATTTCAGATTGGGATCATCGATCGAAAAGAAACCGTTAAAAAATTCCGATGCAAACCGCGCATTGGTTTTGATATTCCTGTAATTGTAGTCTCGGATCCCGATCAGGGCAACATTGCCGTCGAGTTTGAAATCGGCAGTAGTAAGTGTTAATCCGGATCCTTTCACATTGCCATCCAGACTTACGCGTTGAAAATTGAGGGTGTCTTTCAGGTATGTGCCCAGGTCAAAATCCTGCAGACCGATCTTTCCGCTGTAAACCGAGCGGTTGAAATCCTTCTCATTCACCTTGAAGTTGATATCCGAAGTGATGTCACCGAGGTCTCCCGAAAAATTTCCGGTCGCGACAAAATCGGTGAAATAGCCGAGAAACTGACCGTTCATGTTCACCTGGCCAAGAGGTCTCAGGCGGTCAAGCGCCTGGGGGCCGAGAATTCCTTTCAGATCTTCAAAGTCAAGCGTTGAATTTTTTAATTCCAGAATCGTAAAGGTTTCGCTTAGCAGCGGTAATCCCTCCATATCCAGTGCACCCTTCAGCACGCTGTTCCCGGTGATGAGTTCCATCTCCGTGAGCTTGAAGTTATTGATACGCCCATCGAAAACACCATTGAGTACAAAAGGCCTCGTAAGCCTCCGGGCCTCCGGTGCAAATAAGGCGAGGTCTTCGGGATAGATGACTGTATTTTTAAAGTTCGCATGGACGTTCACCTTTTCATTGAAGTCATTCAATTCCCTTCGTCCGTTAAACGTAAAGAGGACCGTGTCGGTGATGCTGCTTTTTCCGGTTTTAAGATCGAGGTCAATGAACTCCAGGCATTGTTGGGAAATGCGGAAAAAAGTTGAAAGCTGGTTGATCTTGAACTGCGAATCATTCTCTGTTGCCAGAAGGGTTTGAAGTTTGAATTGAATGGTGTCGCCGAGCGCCAGAAAATTTTTCAGTTGCGCTTCGTTAATGTCGAAAGAGAACTGATTGTAATTAAAACCGGTTTTCACGGAATCCCTGTCCTGGTCCACATAAGCGAAAGCGCTTTCGTTTAAGATGGCTTCTCCGATATTGACGCGGGGCGAACGGCCGGTTCCTGGTCCTGAAGCGGCGTAATTTTCGTTTATCCTGTTGATGAAGACGTTGATATTCAGGTCGCGCGACGTATCTGACTCATTGATGCGCGTTATAAAAACATCGGCGGAGTCCAGATAGACGCCATCGACATTTATATCGCGTTGCTCGAACAATTGAGAGAGCTGAAAGTTGATCAGTACATTCTTCACGCCGATCATCCTGTTGTTCTCCAGGTCAAACACCTCCAGGTTGGTTAACTCAAGGCGGTCAAACCACAGGAGTTGAAAATCTTCAATAGAGGTTTGAAAACCGGTGACGTCAGAAAAACCGCGGAGATAACGGTTGATGATCTTCTCCTGGATAGCCGGGATCTGCAGGAAAAGGAAAGCCGATATGACCAGAAACAGGAGTGATGTAGCGGAATACGCTAATATTTTAAGAATCCTATTTTTAATAACTTGCCGGTTCATTTGTCGTCCATGCATCCCATTATCCTTGCCATTGAATCTTCCTGCGATGAGACTTCCGCGTCTGTTATCAGAAACGGCAAGGTACTCAATAATATTATTGCCTCACAGGCCGATCACCAAAAATACGGTGGTGTTGTACCTGAACTGGCATCGCGCGCGCATCAGCAAAACATTGTGATGGTTGTAAAGGAATCCATGGAGAAATCGGGTCTTGTGAAAACGGATTTGGATGCCGTTGGGTTCACGCGCGGACCAGGGCTGGTTGGTTCTTTATTGGTGGGAATTTCTTTTGCAAAAGGTTTTGCCCTGGGCCTGGGAATTCCGTTGATCGAGGTAAACCACATGCAGGCGCATGTATTGGCGCATTTTATTGATGAACCCACCCCGAAATTCCCCTTTTTATGTCTTACGGTGAGCGGAGGCCATACACAGATTGTACTTGTCAGAGACTACCTTGACATGGAATTGATTGGCCAGACACAGGATGACGCCGTGGGGGAGGCTTTTGATAAAGCAGCGAAGATCATGGAAATGCCCTATCCCGGAGGCCCTTTGATCGATCGGTATGCGCAGTCCGGTAATCCCCTGGCCTTTAAGTTCCCGGAGACTTCAATGCCTGGACTTGATTTCTCCTTTAGTGGTATTAAAACAGCTTTTTTGTATTTCCTTCGCGATGAAAAAAAGAAAAATCCCGCATTTATCGCTGATCATCTGAACGACATTTGTGCGAGTTTACAACGCACACTGGTCTCAATGTTGCTGTCGAGACTGGAAAAGGCGAGCGATCAAACCGGTATCCGGGAGATCGCTATTGCGGGAGGGGTATCCGCAAACAGTGGTTTGAGGAAAGGGCTGAAACTGATCGCGGAAAAAAGAAACTGGAATATATTCATCCCTGCTTTTGAATACTGTACCGATAACGCGGCCATGATCGCCATGGCTGCTCATTATAAATACTTACAGAAAGATTTTTCGCCATTGGATGTTACACCCCTGGCACGCATGCAGGTTTGATTTTGGTTCAGTACTTATTGAGCGTCTTAAATTTGCCACGAAGGCACAAAGTCACTAAAATTTTTTTGATTATTTGTTAAAAACCTGTGCATTTCCTTTGTGTCTTTGTGCTTTGCCCGCCGTAGTGCCTCACGAAGGGCGGGTTTTAGTGGCCAGGAAATTTTAACCATGAAACAAATATTTAAACCCGGTGATATAAAAGAATACAAGACCATCGTTAAGCCGCAGGATGTTGCAAGTTTCCACGGGATCACTGTGCACGAAGTTTGCTCAACGTTTGCGCTGGCGCGCGATATCGAATGGACCACGAGGTTATTTGTGCTGGACATGAAAGAAGATGATGAAGAAGGTGTTGGTACCTTTTTGCAGATTCAGCATCAGGGCCCCGCTTTTGTGGGCGAAGAGATTACCTTTACGGGAAAATATGAGCACCTTACCGGCAGTGAACTGATGTGTTCGTTCGAAGCGCGGGTGGGTCGCCGCCCGATCGCAACAGGCAAAACGGCTCAGAAGATTTTGAAGCTGGAAAAAATTAAGTCGATTTTCAACTATGGGTAAACAACGCTTTGCAAAAGATGTAAATATCAAAAACCGGCAGGCGTCGTATGAATATGAATTGCTGGACAAATACATTGCAGGCATTGTCCTTACCGGGACGGAGATCAAATCCATTCGAGAAGGCAAGATCAATCTCCAGGATGGCTATGGTTATTTTAATAATGGTGAATTATTTGTGAAAGGTGTAAATATTACGCCATACGCACAGGGAACACATTACAATCATGAGGCTACACGTGAACGCAAGTTATTGCTGAAGCGTTCTGAATTAAAAAAGCTGGAAGCCCGCAGCGAGGAAAAAGGACTTACAATTGTGCCCACCAGGCTATTTATCAATGACCGCGGCTTTGCGAAAATGGAAATAGCGCTGGGGCGCGGAAAAAAAATGCACGACAAGCGCGACAGCATCAAAGAAAGAGATGCCAAAAGAGAATTAGACCGTATGAAACTGTAGAGACAAGGTATGCCTTGTCTCTACATCGTGGCCAAAAAATTTAATGGCAATAACCCCGCAGCTAGAAATGGAAGAAATTGATTTTGGTGTTTGCCGCCTGAGTCTGGTGAGTGTGCGAAAAGAACCCGCCGATCAGGCCGAACAGGTGACGCAACTTTTATTTGGCGATCATTATACTGTGCTGGAACAAACCAGTAACAGGAAGTGGATAAGGATCAGGATCTATTTTGATCAGTACGAGGGCTGGATCGACTCCAAACAGCATCAATCCATTGCCGCGGAATATTTTAATCACATCAACCACGCGGAATTTAAAATTACCACCGACATTACTTCCACGCTGCTTTACAATAAAAGTCCACAGGTAGTTCTTATGGGCAGCATGATACCGATATCGAGTTCAGAACTTTTTAAAATGGAGGAACAATTTGCTTTTAACGGTGAAGCGAAAAATGTCGGGCAGCGGAGGGAGTTTGAGTTTTTGCGGGCGATTGCTTTGAAATATCTGAACAGCCCTTATCAGTGGGGAGGCAAAAGCCCATTCGGCATTGATTGTTCGGGCTTTACCCAAATGGTTCTTAAGATTTGTGGCTATAAACTATTGCGAGATGCTTCGCAGCAGGCTAACCAGGGTAAAGCCGTTGATTCATTGTCGGCTTCAAGGCAGGGCGATCTGGCTTTTTTTGAAAACGAAAAAGGCAAGGTGACGCACACGGGAATACTGCTCTCCGAAAATAAGATCATTCATGCCTCGGGTAAGGTCAGGGTTGATTCAGTCAATGATGAAGGGATCCAGCAATCTGAGACAAAGATTTTTACCCATCACCTTGCTGCTGTCAGGCGGATCATGGCTGAATAATTTAACTGTTCTGACCGGGTGCGGAGCGGTTGATAGCTCACAAAAAAAACACTTTGCTAGTTAAAAGATTTGGACTTATCTTACCATCATGAATACGAGGGTGTTGGTTTTAAATCAGGATTTTAGCCCGCTGATGGTTTGCTCAGTGGAGCGCGCATTCATTCTTGTCTACCTTAAAAAAAGTGAGCTCGTTCGGCCTGCCAACGGGCACAAGCTTCGGTCTGTGACGCAAACCTTCCCGATGCCTTCTGTAATCCGGTTAAACCGATATGTTAACGCCCCCTACAAGGGCGTTAATCTTACCCGGCAGAATATATTCAAGCGCGATGGCAATGAGTGCCAATACTGCGGAACCCGCAAAGACCTTACCATCGATCACGTGACACCCCGCGCCCGCGGAGGCTTAGATTCATGGACTAATCTGGTAACTGCATGCAAAAAATGCAATACCAAAAAAGGTGACTATACCCCCGAAGAAGCCGTCATGCACCTGCGAAAAAAACCCTTAAAGCCCTCTTACTCCATTTTTCTGAAAGATCATTTAAGTGATCAAGGCAGTGAGTGGGATACATTTTTAAGAGGGCACCAAAGTCACTAATTTTCCGTCATGTTTGACCTCGGAAAAAAAATCACTGTTGTTACAGGAGCCGGAAGTGGGATCGGAAAAGCTATTGCCGAACTTTTCGCTGCCCGGAATTCCACTGTGTTCCTGCTGGACCTGAACACCGCGGCAGTTGAAGAAACAAAAAATAATATTGTATCGAAAGGCGGGGAGGCCCACGCCATATCGTGTAACGTGGCTGATCAACAGGAAGTCACTGAAATTTTTCAGCGTATCATTCAACAGGCCGGTCGCACTGATATCCTCGTAAACAGCGCAGGCATCGCCCATATCGGTAAACTCGAAACTACATCAGTAAACGACTTTGACAGGATCTATAATGTAAATGTAAAAGGAGTCTACAATGCGATGTTTGCCGTTATCCAGCAGATGAAGAAACAGGGCGGTGGAGTCATCCTGAATCTCGCCTCAGTAGCCGCATCGTTGGGAATTTCAGATCGCTTCGCTTACTCTATGAGCAAAGGCGCCGTGCTGAGCATGACCCTTTCGGTGGCGAAAGATTATATTTCCGACAACATCCGGTGCAATTGTATTTCGCCGGCCAGGGTGCATACCGCTTTTGTGGACGGTTTCCTGAAAGCGAACTATCCCGGTAAGGAAGAAGAGATGTTTCAGAAACTTTCCAAAACACAACCCATTGGGCGAATGGGAAAACCCGCCGAGATCGCTGGCCTGGCCCTCTACCTGTGTTCGGATGAAGCCGGCTTTGTAACAGGTTGTGACTACCCTATTGACGGTGGATTTGTAAGATTAAATACGTGAAAGTCCATGGTCCATAGTTGAGATCTCTTCAATGTTTGGATAATCTACCATGGACCCGGCCCTACTCCACCAATAGAATTTAAAATCAAATACAAAATCTATTTAAAACAATCAAACACATGAAACTTTTGCGCTTTGGTGAGTCAGGTAAAGAGAAACCTGGAATTCTTTTAAACAATGAAATCATAGACGTTTCTTCCTTCGGCGAAGATTTCGGCGAAATTTTTTTTACGAACGATGGAATAAAACGCCTGACCTCGTGGCTCGAATCAAAAA
>JBBDXJ010000316.1:0-12595 GCA_040902445.1 Cyclobacteriaceae bacterium
AACCCGCGCTTACAATGACGGTTTCAAAAGATGGTATTTCCTTATTCCCTTACTATAAACTCAAGACCATGAAAACCCTCTCTCCACTCCTGGCCCTCGTTCTCTTCCTCACATTTATTTGTGAGAGCAATTCACAAACCTCTGCCATATCCTCATCGGCAGGACAAGACTATATCATTGACAAACAACAAGACACGCTGAAAGCGATCTTCGTCTTTCCTTCCCGGGATATCATGCCATTTGGCGATACGGTTTGGATGCAGCAGAGAGTAATAGTATTAAAGAACGGTAATCTGGTCGAATTTTTTCCGAAAGATCTTCAGGGATTCTGTTACAAAGGCTCTTATTACGAATCAATCCTCCTGAACAAAAATACCACGCAACCAGCGACGATCGCCAGAAAATTTTGCAAAAGGATCGTGAACGGTGCCATACAGATATATGCATTCAACACGATCGTAAACGACGAAGAAGGCTATTCAAGAGTAATGGTTGACCTGTACTACAAAAATGATCACCGCTTTCCGGAAACCATGGCCCTGGACAACACAGTGGCACAACTAATTTCCGGCTGTCCGCCATTATCAAAGAAAATAAAACAATACGGTTTTTCGCTGGAAAACTCACTAGCCATTATACGGAGATACAACACTTTACTGGAGCCCAAGACTTCTCATTGATCAGCAACCCGGAATATGAAAATCTATATAATCTATTTTTTGGTCGTTCATCTGATGATGGCATCGCTCCTGGCGCAAAGTCAGGGTTTGGGAACCAGTTTGGCAAATTATTTTGATCGCGTCCGCAACGGCATTCATACCGAGCTACCACATGAATTGACAGATCCGGAAAACGAAAATGCAATCCTCGATCTATTGCGGCCTTATTTTCGCGACACTATACAAGCAGTAAGAAAAAAGGCATATGAAGTAACGTATTTCGCTTCATCACGCTCTGAAAACACCACGTTCCGTAATAGAGGCATAAATACTCTTATAAGTGCGTGCAGTGAAAATGAATCGGAAATTAAAGGAATGGTATTGGAATTCCTTACAGGATTCGGAAAGGAGGATTTTAGTGTTGCTGCGAAAGACAGCCTGCGAATACTTGTTAGAAATCAGATTCCCCATTTCGACCGATTGCTGAAGCTCGCAGGCTTCCTGGATCTGTCCGATCTGATTCCTGATATTCTGCCGTTTTCGCGACCGGGAAACCCAGCACAAATCCGGTGGGCTGCGATCTTAAGCCTCGCGCGAATGAGCGAACGTTTGTCGATAGCGGAGCTTATGAAGCGTGTTAAAAAACTACCCGTGAACGATGATCTCGTGTACAAAGTTTTTCCGGATTTGATCTACACCCGCCAGCCCGAGCCCCTGGAATATATTATTGAAACACTTCAAAGTGATGCAAAGAATTGCATGTCAGCCGACGCCGAAAGAGAGATCCCTGTTCTCTGCGGTTATCGCATCATGGAATTACTTGCTCCCGTTATCGATGGATACCCATTACAGCTGGATAAAAGCGGAGACATCATCACAGAAGACTATTCAACCGCCCTCGAAAGCGTACGTCATTGGTTCCAGATCAACAAGACCTATAAAATATTGAATGATAAATATTAAGAACATGTAGACCTCCAGTAAAAAAACTCTCATATGAAAAAACCCTCTTTACGAAGCGTGCTTCTTCTTTTGCCCTGCATTTTTATCTGGCAGCAGACGGTATATGCATTCAATGACTCAACACGCGCAACCAACCCTGGTGAAATTCAGGCGACTTCACTCAGCGCTGGCGTATACAGAAATTTCGAAGACTTATCTTTGCGCGAATCGCTCCACACCAGGGTTGATCCTATTATCGTAAATGATCTCGCCCTGTCTGATACTATCCTTGATAAAAGAACACATGCCCACACGCTACTCGAAAAAGTCTTGCGGGATCAAAGATTTCTGGAATCTCTTGATGCTTTATCTGAAATAGAATTACCAATCGGCATTGTAAAGGCAGGCGGCGCAATTGATTACAGTATTCTCATCGACCGTATCCATTTTACGAAAGAGGGTGCGATGATGGACGTTTACGTTTCACTGGCGTTGCCTCAAACCGGTTCGCGAATTGCATTTCACGGCGTAGTACCCCTGTCCGCGGCCGGAGGAATTTCCGGCAACGCAAAAGTTTTCCTGCTCGGAGATCATCCTGTACGGCTAAACAACAACTCACTCATTACCATTAAAGGCTCGGAAAGGTCTTACGTGGAATTTGATTGCAGTGGATTTTTGGGAGTCAACCTGGATGCGGAACTGGAATTCTCAAACGATCTGATCGTTCCTGAAGACGAACGGGGAGAAATCAAAAATCAGCGGGTGAAAGCCAATTTTAGAGCTTATACCCAAAGCCTCAATGATATTATTCTAAACATATCATTACCACCTTTCCAGGTCAAAGGTCTGACCGGCTTCGGATTCTATGTCACCAAAGCTTACCTCGATTGGAGTGATGTCTCTAACCCGCCTGAAATTGTTTTCCCGGCAGACTATAGTTCACCCGTAATAAGGGCCGGACTCAACGAACTTTGGCATGGCATCTACCTGCAGGAACTCGAAGTGAGACTCCCTCCCTCCTTTGCACGGCGAAACCCGGCTGAAAGGGTTTCAGTGGGTGTCCAGCATGCGATCTTCGATGATCTGGGATTTACCGGAAAAGTCTATGCAGAGAATCTCATCCCTGACGGGGACATGAATGGCTGGGGGTATACGCTTGACAAGCTATCGCTGGAGTTGATCACAAACCAGATGAAGGGTTTCTCCCTGGAAGGGAAACTTACAATTCCCGTGGTTAAAGGCAAAGACGGTAAGCGAACCCAATTCAAATATATCGCACTGCGGGGCGCAGAAGGAGACTACATCTTTTCGGTGCAGGTTGAAGATGAATTAAAACTCGACCTCTGGCTTGCCGATGTAAAGCTCATGAAGGGTTCAAGTGTGATCGTCACGGAAAAAGAAAATAAATTCTATCCTTCCGCACAACTCAGCGGCGAGTTGACCATCAATTTTTCAGGAAAGGGACCTAAAGCAAGCTTCAATAGCATCCGCTTTGAAAACATGATCATCAACAGTGAGGCCCCATACTTCCAACCTGGAACTTTTGGTTTCGGGCGTGAGGGTCACAACTCCTCAATATCGAAATACCCGGTAGTATTCGACAATATCACGCTCAAAAGTGAAGACCTGCGCGTGGGTATTGCCTTTGACCTGATCATTAACATCAGCGGTAAACCCGAAGATGAATCTTTTGCAGGTAAAGCAGGGCTGGTCGTTTGGGGAATGCAGGATGATGCGCCGTTAGTTAACGCAGACGGAACAGTTAGTGGAATTGACCGCTTAAGCTGGAAATTTGATAAAGTCGAACTCACCAGCGTAAAGATCAACATCAAAAAACCGAGGATCATTGAACTCGCCGGAGAGATCAGGTTCTATGATGAAGACGCCACCTATGGCGAAGGATTTAAAGGCACGCTTAAAGGAACAATACAGAGTATAAAGGTTCAGGCGCATGTTCTCTTCGGAAAAACAGAAACATTCCGGTACTGGTATGCCGACGCTTTGGTGGAGTTAAAGGAAGGCATACCGATCGTACCGGGGGTCTTGTCAGCTTTTGGCTTTGGCGGCGGATACTATTCGAAGATGAAACAAAGTTCAGAGCCAGTATCCACTACGTTGGGCAGATCACCTTCGGGAATTACCTATGTTCCAGACGAAAACGCGCTGGGCATCCGCGCGATTGTTCTTATAGGAACGCCGCGGCCTGAGGCTATGAAGGGCGATGTGGCTTTAGAGGTAAGTTTAAACCGCCATGGTGGGATTAACTCGGTGACCTTTACAGGTAATGCCAATTTCATGAGCGCAGCTTCTCTTGGGGCGGACCAGATCAGGCAGCTGGCTTCGGCTGCGGTGGCGGGCAACCTCACAGAAAAGCTGAGCAGTCTTACGCGTGGTCAGGTATACGGAAGTGTCAGACTTTACTTTGACAATGTCAATGATGTTTTTCATGGAAACCTTGAAGTGTATGTGAATGTCGCTGGTGGAATTGTCCGTGGTGTAAGTGAAGGCAACAAAGCAGGCTGGGCGGAACTTCATTTTGAAAAAAATGACTGGTATGTACACATCGGCACTCCTGACCAGCCACTGGGTCTGGAGGTAGCGAGAATATTTAAATCGAAAAGTTATTTCATGATTGGCAAAAATTTGCCAGGCAGCCCGCCTCCTCCCAGTCAGGTAACTGAAATATTGGGAGATATTGATCTTGATTATATGCGAGACATGAACGCTCTCGAATCAGGTATGGGCATCGCCTTTGGTTTACACTTCCTTGTCGATACAGGTGACCTCCGGTTCCTCATGTTTTACGGACGATTCAGCGCCGGCACCGGTCTGGATTTTATGTTAAAAGACTATGGCAATGAATACCACTGCGCAGGCTCATCCGGCCCGATAGGAATAAATGGCTGGTATGCCAACGGACAGGCCTATGCGTTTGTGATGGGTAAAATAGGCATTAAGGTCAACCTGCGTTTCTATAAAGGAACCTATGAGATCCTTGGTATCGGGGCGGCAGCTGTCCTCCAGGCGAAAGGCCCTAATCCTTTTTGGATGAAAGGTACTGTTGGTGGTTATTATAAGATCCTCGGGGGTCTTGTAAAAGGCAAGTGCAGATTCGAAGTAACGGTAGGCAAAGATTGCAAGCCTGTAGGTGAGCAAAATCTGCTGGAGGATGTAAATATGATCGCGGAAATGACTCCTCCGAATTCATCAACGGATGTGAATGTATTCAATACGCCCCAGGTAGCCTTCAATATCCCCGTCGGGGAAATATTTGAGATCACCGACCTGGAAAAGAAAACACATTACTTCCGGGCTGTTCTGGACGAATTTGTTGTTTCAAATGGTTCCAAACAAATCGACGGAAACCTCGAGTGGAACGAAGAGAAAGATGTTGTAATCTTCAATGCTTCCGATCTGTTGCCCGGCAATAAAAAACTTAGGGCGAGGGCCAAACTTACATTTGAAGAAAAAGTAAATGGTCTTTGGACAAAAGTAAGGTTTGATGGGAAAATAGTACTTGAAACCACCGAATCAAACTTTGAAACAGGCGAAGCTCCGGGCTTTATACCAGAAAGCAATATTGCGTATTCTTACCCGCTGCCCAACCAGATAAATTTTTATCCGCAGGAATACCCTGAAGGTCTTATCCAGTTGGCGGAAGGTCAGCCTTACCTTTTCAATCCTGGTAAGGAATGGCTTCAGAAAATACGGATGACCGAAGTATTGTCAGGTCAATTTATCGAAAGCGAACTGGCATACAATCAGCAAGGCAGGCTAATAACCTTCCCTATACCGGGGGGCTTTCAGAATTCTAAACTATACCGGTTCGAGGTTGTCAATATTCCGCGGGTGGCAACGGTGATAGATCAAAACGTCGCGAAAATAAATAAAGAACTCGCTATCGATCAGTCGGCTGGAACGGCAACCATAACAACACAATCCATTGAAGGGGATCTCAATTTACTGGAAACAAAACCATTGTACATCTCCCGGTTTAGAACCAGCAAGTACAACACCTTCATAGAGAAGCTACAACGCATTAGTCTGGCGCCTTCCATACGATTGAATACAGGTATCAATATTTTTCAGCTTACATCCTACCTCATAGGTGATGAAGATTTTGAAGAATCCGAACTATCAGGATCATCCGGATTGGGCAAACTCATTACCATGGAAGCCGTAACAGAAAATAATGGATGGTATGAAAATTATGTTCACCCGCTGATCTATGATGGATATCCTTTATTAGGTTGGATGAAGGTAGGTCGGCTCAACCCCTACGAACTCGGTGTTCCCCCGGTCAGGGATATTTACGTCGAAAATACAAAACCAGACATTGAGCTGCAGGCAATGCGGGAACAATCCCTCGTTCAGCCTTTCAGCTATGAATACATTGTTTACAACCTCGGACAATCAGTGGCAGCGGATTTCCGTGACATGCAACGCCACGCCGTGAACTATGTCGCCGATAATCCAACGCGTATAAGCCCAAGGTTAGAATCCCTGGTCATCAAACCCATGCCTCACCTCAGGTATGGCGCCTATCGGGTCAAATTAAATTACCTGATACCCGGCATCAATAAAGTGAGCTCTTCTTATGAGGTGGAATTATTTAACCGCATACCCGATAATGATTAAGATCAGAAAGCAAATGAAAAAGCTATTCCGAAATACCGTCGCGTTTTTAACATTAATGTTGGCATTTCTCCCGGCGGAAAGTCAAATACCTGATTCAATAACGATTGAAAAAATTGCAGTCACTGCGCGCCCATCCGTCGATTCCATCACCATACGTTGGGCACCATTGACCTTTAAGGTATGGCAATCTGGTAATGTCCATGGGTATAAGATCGAGCGGTTTGCTATAACACGAAATGGCAGCATAATTCACCCTGAAAAAGCAATCCTTCATCCCTCCGTTAAACCGTTGCCTCATGACCAATGGGAAAAGTTAGTCCACAACAAATATGCAGCCATCGCAGCACAGGCATTGTTCGGAGACAGATTTGAAGTAGACCTCAGGCAAAGCGACATCTTCACCATCGTTAATAAGGTTCGTGAGAACGAACAACGTTTCGCTTTTGCACTCTTTAGCGCGGACATGTCTCCGGAAGTAGCAAGAGCATCTGGATTATGGTTTGCTGACAAGCAAGTGAAAAAGGGAGAAAAGTATCTTTACCGCGTTTTTGTCAATTCGATTGACAGCTTGCGGGGGAGTATTTTTATCGGGCCTGAAGATCCTTATCACTTGCCCCAACCTAAAAATCTTAAAGCGGATTTTAAAAATCAAATCGTATCCCTGAAGTGGGATAAAGATCTGATAAACTATTACACAGCCTCTATCGTCGAGCGTTCGGATGATGGCGTACATTTCACCTCCATTTCAGATTCACCGCTCGTCACCGTCTCACCCACTGACACGTTAGACACGCGTTATGAATATGCACTGGATTCACTGAAAGATCTTTCCAAAATTTATTCCTACAGAGTAAAAGGAATTACCGCTTTTGGTGAAACCGGGCCCCCTTCGGATGTCGTAGCAGGCAAGGCAACACCATCGGTCGATCGGGTCCCTTATATTTCCGGCGTCGAAAACAAAGAGAATAAGATCCTTGAGATCCAATGGGATTTCCCTCACACCAACAACCTTGCAATCAAAGGATTCAATATAGAAAGGTCTTCTCAACCCAAGGGCAAAATCTCATCCATTACTGAAAAACTACTTCCGCCCGACACCAGAGTTTTCGAGGATCAACTGCCTAAGCAAGTAAATTACTATCGCGTTTCAGCCCATGGGCTCGACGGTGAACAATACCACTCTCATGTTTATTTTGCCCAGCTCGTGGATAGCGTTGCCCCAACATCCCCGATAGGATTGGAAGTCATTGTCAATGATTCGGGAAGCGTTTCGCTATTCTGGAAGACAAATCCGGAATTGGATATATATGGTTACAGGATATATAAGGCATATCACCAAAGCGAGGAACTTGCGCAGATCACTTCCGAACCTATACGGCAATCATTTTATACTGATCACGTTGATCTGAATACCTTAAATGAGGTGGTCTATTACAGCGTGATGGCCGTTGACGTCAATCAGAATCACTCCTCTCTTTCAGAAATATTAAAAGTTGCGTTGCCTGATAAGGTAAAACCCCTGGCTCCTGTATTCCTTCCTGTGGAAAACACTTATGGAGGGGTGTCATTACGATGGCCACCGGGAGCCAGTGAAGATATCCGTCAATATGCAGTGTATAGAAAAAGTCCCGGACAGGCTGTATGGAAGCAAGTGAAAATAATCGATGCTCTTTCCGACACCATTTACAATTACCTGGATGAAAACAGCGTGCCAGGAGACATACACTATTACACCGTGGTCTCCATTGACGAAACAGGTTTGGAATCAGAACCTGCGAATCCCGTTATCGGTATTAGAATTGATCACGGGCTGCGTCCATCCATCGCATGGAAAAAACCTTTTATCAACAGGGAACAAAACCAGATCACGCTGACTTGGAATTACACCGAGCCGCAAATTAAGAACTTTAAGATATTCCGTAGCACTGACCACAAGCCGCCGATCGTAATCAGAATTGTTGACGGAAGTAAGAGAGAGTTCAGCGACACCATTATTCCCGGACAATATTACAGTTACAGGATCATGGCCGTTTTCGATGATGAACATAAATCATCCATGAGTAATGAGATTTTATTTAGATACTAATGTTCCATGCCGCAGTGAGATTCATAAAAAATCACAATATGAAACACATACTACTCGCAATCTTAGTTATTAGCAGCATAACATTCTATCAAAAAAGCCATGGCCAGGGATGGGTAGCGGAAATTGATCTGAATTTTAACCACGACTTTTATGCCCTCGAAAGAATTGAGACTGTCACTTTAACGTATTCGGGAATAACCATTACGGATTCTTCCAGCACCGGGCAATTAAGTCTCGTCTTAAGGGGAAATGGCGAACCGGCAGGGAATATTAATCTTGCAATACACGGAGTAGCCTTTGAACCTTACAATCCGTCCGATCCGTTTAGTGAACTAATTTCAGCTACCTTTTCGGGAAACTACAATACTCCTTGTTCAACAGGTTTTTTTGAACAGGAAGGACTTACACCACACGAGCAGGTTTACATCTGGATTAAAGTATATCCCAGGCTGGTGATCACAGATCTGCTTCAGGAATGCGAAAAGTTAACGCTGACCACAAGCACCTGTTCTCCCGCTTTCCTTTGGGAAGCTGGAGAAAGCATTTCAGGAGATTATAAAGTTATTAGTGGAAAATCCGATGCATCGATCACGGTAACAACGGATGACCTTGAATCTTTGGGTTTCACAAGTCCTTATGGGAGAAAATATTTCCGGGTGACCGGCCTGAACGGTACAACAAGCCTGCTTCAGGCAGTCGATATTTATTACCCTGGCCCCTCTTCTATAGCTATCCCCAAATCACCCGCATGTCACGACGGTCAGGATGGATCGATTCAAATAGAAATTACAAGTGCATATCCCATGGTGATAGATGACTATGTCGTTACGCTATTCAAAGGAATTCCACCGGCGGAGCCTTTCACACAAGACTTTGTCAATAACGGCTCGGTCCATACGTTCCCGGATCTTCCGGCAGGAAATTATTGGATCCGGATACAAAACAATTCACATATCGGAACTTATGGAAGTTGTTGGACCGATTACACCCTTGATCCCTTGAAAAATCCTGACGCCGTTGCTATTACAGGCGTTGAGTTACCTGATTTTAACGGTTATCCCATAACGTGCAAGGGTGGGAATGATGGTACGATCAATGCAAAACCCGCGGGAGGAACCGGAATTTATCCTCTTTATGAATGGACACCCAATGTAAGTACAACCGCGTTTGCAGAAAACCTCATAGAAGAGACATACAAGCTCAGGGTGAAGGATTCCAACAACTGCTGGAGCGAAGAATATTCGCTCACTCTTGAGGCACCGGAAAAACTTTCGGCAGCGCTTATATCAACAGGTGGTAAGAATGAGTTTGGGGTGAGCTGCCATGACGCGACGGATGGAGTGATCACACCAGAAATTTCCGGAGGGGTTCCAGAATATTCGTATGCATGGTCAAGTGGGGTTACAACCCCCACGCTAAGCGGAGTCGGTCCTGGGACTTACAAGGTTTCGGTAACCGATGCCAACGGGTGCAAAGCTGATGACGAATTACTGCTAGTTGCTCCGGCACCTATCGACTTTACGATAACAGAGATCTCTGGAATAAAATGCGCAGGTGATCGGTCAGGAATACTTGAGGTTCAATCGCCCCTTAACACGATTGGCACGGTCTATTATCAATGGTCTTCGGGAGAATCGGCCAGGGACATCTTTGACAAGCCGGCAGGTGATTATTCCGTTTCGGTTTCCGATGATCAGGGATGCAGTACGTCGAAACACCATCCGCTGATTGAGGCAAAACCATTTACCGTTGATATCCTCTCCCGGTCGGATTACAACGGAAGCCCCATCCGGTGCAATGGTGAAGACAACGGTGAACTAATTACGATCGTGCGCGATGGTGACAACAACATCACCTCCGCGCAGAATTACATGTGGCACAGGAACGGATATGAATTGGGTTCCGGAACAACCTTATCCACGCTGAATAAATTGCGGGCTGGAATTTATAAGGTAGAGATCGGCTACAGAGATTATTGTAAATCGGAAAAAACATTTGTACTCACTGAGCCTGATGCCGTTACCGTGCTTATTTCTAATGTGAGCAACTTCAATGGTTTTCCTATCAGTTGTCATGGAGGAACTGATGGCAGCATCAAGGCTTCGGCGTCAGGAGGTACTGGTGATGCCTATACCTACAACTGGCAACAAAGTGAAACAGGTGCTGAACTTGCGGGTATAGGAGCAGGCAGTTATGTCGCCAATGCCAGGGATGTTAATGGATGTGAAGGCAGCGCGACAAAAATACTGAAGGATCCTGATCCGATTAAGCCGTTCATTTCCGTGCTTTCAAATTTCAACGGGCAACCGATAAGTTGTTTCGGCGCTTCCGACGCCCGACTGAAAGGTTCTGCAGAAGGTGGAACATCTGTTTTTACGTTCCTCTGGAATTCAGGTCAGACTACGCGCGATCTGATCGATATTCCGGCCGGGAACTACATGCTGACTGTGATGGATGATAACGGATGCGCTGGTGTAACAGATACAACGATTTTTGATCCTCCAAAGTTAATTGCGCGGATCCCGGACTTTTCAAATTACAACGGCTATGGTGTGTCCTGTAACGGTAGCATGGATGGATACTTGTTAGCAGAAGGGTTGGGCGGAGCCGGTAACTACGCTTTTAGCTGGGACGGGAGTTCCTACACCAATGCCCTGCGTTCAGATCTTGAGGCCGGTACCTACACCGTAATGGTCAGGGATCAAAACGGATGCGCTGATGCCACGAGTGGAATTATCACAGAACCCGATCCCGTTCACCTCGAAGTCCTGGGAATAAAAAATGCTTCCTGCAATATGGGAAGTGACGGGGAAATACTTCTTTTTGCCAGTGGTGGGGCAGGCAATTACATTTATTCAGCTTCGCGGATCAGCTGGCAGGTGCAGGCGGCGGTAAAGAACCTGAAAGCGGGTACCTGTCAATTATCGGTTTTAGATAAGAACCAATGTCTCCAAACCATCACGGAGACAGTAGGCGAACCTCCACCCCTTTACATTACATTTGAAAATATCGAGCCTGCACTTTGCGGAGACGCTCGCGGAAAAGTTTCATCTGCTGTAAGTGGCGGAACCGGTGAATACATTTATCAATGGAGCAATTCGCAAGGCGCAATAATTTCGCATGAAGCAAACATTTCAGGATTGCCATCAGGGATCTTTACACTTAAAATACAGGATGACAATCTTTGCCAGGCAAAACAATCGGTAGGAATTACTTCTATCGACGGACCCAAAATCGGTATCAGCAGTATCATACCCACTTCATGCTCCTATTCCAATGACGGAGGCGCTTTGCTGGAAATATCAGAGGGGCAGGGCCCATTCTCATTTCTTTGGCAGGATGGTCAAGACACTGCAGAAGCCGTTGACCTGGGAAAAGGCGATCATCTTGTAGAAATAAAAGATTACAACAGCTGCACCGTTGTAGAAACGGTTACGATAACAGGACCGGACTCATTGGCGGTAGAGCTTGTGGAAAAAGTCGAACCTGAATGCCATGGCAACTGCAATGGGAAATTAATTGTCAGTGCAAAAGGTGGAGACTCTAACTACGATTATGATTGGACTAGTTTTAGGGGATCTGAGATTAATAATCTCTGTTCCGGAATTTACGAACTAAAAGTTACAGACGGAAAAGGTTGCCTTTCGACTCAAAGCTTTATTCTCAATCAACCGGAGCCGGTGTCAATAAAGTCAATAGTGGCCCAGACTCCAACTTGCGAGGATGGTTGTGACGGCAGGTTGGAAATAACGGGAATAGGCGGAACAGGAACCTGGCAATATGAATGGTCAACCGGTCAACAGACTGCGGAAATAAAACATTTGTGCGCAGGACCATATTCTACTACTGTTCAGGATGCAAATAACTGCAGCGCAACTGAAACTTTTACCCTGGAAAATCCCACAAAACCCATTCTTGATCTCGGCGGTTCAATAACGCTTTGCGCTGGCCAGGCACACGTGCTTGATCCTGGTTCAAATTGGAAAAGTTATTCGTGGAGAAGCGATAGAGGATTTAAAAGTTCGGACCAGCGCGTGATCATTCGCGATGCAGGTATTTACAGACTGGATGCAGTCTCAAACAATGGCTGTATTGTTCAGGATACTTTTATTCTTGAAACCTCGAATGATCTATTGAAAGCGGATTTTTTACTCGCTTCTGAAATCGTCACGGGCGACACTATCGTTATGATCGACATTTCATGGCCACTTCCGGAACAAGCGATCTGGACTTTACCAACGGAAATGAAACACCTTATAAATCTTGGAGA
>JBBDXJ010000317.1:0-1828 GCA_040902445.1 Cyclobacteriaceae bacterium
CCCAGATTTTTTATCAACTGGAGCACTCGTTTCAAGGACGCTTCCTTTAACCTTCCCGACAGGAAAGAATAGACCGTGTCTAATGCTATCCCTATGGCTACCGCTTCCCCGTGACGAATGGTGAAAGCGCTGAGTTGTTCAAGCTTGTGGGCACTCCAGTGACCGAAATCCAGGGGCCGCGAGGATCCCGACTCAAATGGGTCCACCCCTGCGATGTGTTGAAGATGGAGCTCGGCGCACCGTTTGATCTGATACTGCATTACATCCATGTCGCGCCTGACCATTCTCTCCGCATTTTTCTCAAGCCAGCTGAAGAATGCCGCGTCTTTAATAAGGGCGACTTTGATCGCTTCCGATATTCCGGAACGCCATTCCGCATCATCCAGTGTCGTAAGAAAATTGTTGTCGTTGAAAACTGCTACGGGCGGAGTAAAGGCGCCGAGAAAATTTTTTTTGTTGAAGTAGTTGATCCCGTTCTTAACGCCTACCCCCGAATCATTTTGCGACAACACCGTGGTAGGAATGCGAATATGCCGGATACCCCTGTGCGCAACTGCAGCAGCATAGCCAGCAACGTCGAGCACTGATCCCCCACCAATAGCCACCAAAAAAGAATGGCGGTCAATACCATGGTGATGAACCGCAGCAAGTATCTTTTCGAAATGCTCAGGATGATTCTTGGTCACTTCCCCGCCAGGCAAAATTAGAATTTCTTCGACTAGAAGGATGTCGGGTACACCTGATAAATAACTCTTTATTTGACTAATCAGATCCGGATGATGCAACACCAATCCGTTATCAACCACAAATAAGATCTTTCTGACAACACCAGCGTTTCTACTTTCCCTGAGAAAAGAACGGAAAACATCATTTTTTCCATCAAATAAACCTGTTGTAAAAAAGACTTTGTATTCGAAACGTATATTAAAAACCTGCCGTAGAAAGTCCATTTTTATTTACTCAAACACAATTACCCACAAAATTATTCAGATTCAATTGCCGGTAACCATGATGAGCAAAGTTATTTTAGCGCTCCTCAGGTCACGGCAAAAATTTTCGCCAACAAGATCGAAAGCGGTAGCAGTAAAATGATGATGAAAGCAAGGTAAGTTCCTCCAAACGCGGATGCCCAGGCGGCATTCATTAATATTAAAGCCAAAACCCCCGCCTTCACAGCCCTGCCGATCATTTTTCCCTCCGGTTTGCGAATAGCATTTCGCAGGGGTAAAAACACCATAAATCCCCAAATCAGGATAAAAAACAGGGTCGTTATTGCCTGATCACGTGTTTTGGAAACATACAAGATGCCCGCCATCGCCAATGCATAAAGTAATGCCGCTGCAAATAATGTATGCTTTTTTCCTCCGTGTACCTCCCCCCGGCTGATCATCGTGATTGCCGCGATGTAAATAATTGGGATAATTGCCAGGTACCAATACTCACTTACCAGGGAGGGTATGATACTTAACCCAAGTAAAAGGTTTAACCCGCGGCATATACCCATATTCAGAGGCCCCAAAATAGAAGAGTGCTTTCCCCATTTGTCGTAAACCACCGCAGCAATTGCAATAGCCAGGGCAAGAATTCCGGAAAAATTTGAAACCAGGAAAGCACACACAACGCCGCCGGTCAGCAGAAAACCACCGAGGGAGGCAGCCTGAGCTCTGGAAATCAGTCCGCTGGGAATAGGTCGCTCTGGCCGTTCAACGGAATCAAGTTCTGCATCAAATACATCATTCATCACCACCCCGCCGCCGTACAACCCACTGGTAGCCAGGATCAGCCACACGAGGGGCATGAGGTCTTCATGTGGGCGCTGAAAAAATCC
>JBBDXJ010000318.1:0-1828 GCA_040902445.1 Cyclobacteriaceae bacterium
ATGCAGGTTTAAATGCAGGTTGAAATGCAGGTTTGAATGCAGGTTTGAATGCAGGTTGAAATGCAGGTTTGAATGCAGGTTTAAAGGCAGGTTGAATGCAGGTTGAATGCAGGTTTGAATGCAGGTCAAAAGGCAGGTTTAAAGACAGGTCGAAATGCAGGTTTAGAGGCACGCTTGAATTTTAACTTGCCTTTTAGCCTGACTCCACGGCACCTTCATCCATTGATCAAGTTCAAGGTATGACACGCAACCACCCCCGCCGTCTCAGTGCGCAGGCGGGAAGGGCCGAGGCGGATTTTTTTGAAGCCACTGTCGGTTGCGGTCTTTAATTCTTCGGGGGAAAAATCTCCTTCGGGACCGATCAAAACACAATAAGATGAGCCCGGCGCTACGGCATCTTTCAGGTGCAGTGGGTTGGAAGAGTCAACGAAGGCAATGCATTTTTCCTTTTCCTCACATCGCCCAACCACCTCAGTAAATTGCAAGAGTTGATCTTCGATCAAAGGAAGGACGGCCTTCAAGGATTGTTTCATAGCACTGACCGCCACTTTTGCGAGGCGATCTGTTTTGAGAAAACTGCGCTCGGTATTCTTACAATCGATTAAAGTGATCCGGTCTACTCCGAGTTCCGTCGCTTTTTCCACAAACCATTCAATGCGGTCCGCATTTTTTGTTGGGGAGATGGCTATGTGGATATAATAATTGTTTTTGGGCGCTTCCCGTTTCTTGCTGATCTCAAAAAAACACTGGCTCTTATCCGCTTTGGTGATGGTGGCATCATAAAAAAATCCACCGCCATCCGTTAAAGTGATCTTATCACCGGCTTTTTTTCGCAGCACTTTTACACAATGCCTGGATTCTTCGGTGTCGAGAAATAATACGCCTTCCTGTATCTGCGGCTGGTAGAAGAGACTCATTCTTAAAGGTAGGAAAGGTTTGAGAGGTGTGAAAGTAAGGTTTGAATGCAGGTTTGAATGCAGGTTGAAAGGCAGGTTGAAAGGCAGGTTTGAATGCAGGTTGAAAGACAGGCTTGTCCGACGGAGCGTAGTTGGGTTTAGAGGCAGGTCGGAACAGCGAATTGTATTTTGACTTGGGATTTGACCTGCATTTTAACTTGTATTCTAACTTGCAATTTAAACCTGCATTTAACTGCCGAGTCGGTCAACCAACTCAACATATTCGCGCATGGCGGCGTCTTTCGATTTGCCGTTCAGGTCGGACCAGGCATCGTACTTTGCGATGGCTTTAAAATCAAAGCCTGCCGGGCGCTCGCCTGTGACGTCGCCTTCAGTGGCTTGTTTATACAAAGCGTAAAGGTCAAGAAGAACTTCATTCGAAGGCCGGCTGGTCAGCTCACGGGAGAGGGTGACAGCGGAAGTGAATTGTTGTTGAAGGTCCATGGGTGAAATTGTCAGTTGTGAGTGGTGAGTTGTGAGTGGTGAGTTGTGAGTGGGGGCGTGCGGCTGAGATATTTTGTTTTTCATGGATGATTCGTGAGTCGTCAATCGTGAGTCGTGAATGGAGTGTGCGACTTATCGGTTGTCTCCTTGTTCGTGATTCTGTGGTTAAGTTCTATGTCATATATTCTGTTGTTTGGCTCGTTGATGCGAAATTAGAATTTGACGCGGATTTAAAAAAACTAGGGTTCATTCCGGGTCGAGGTTTGAAGGAAATTCGGTTATTGACTCCGTTTCTATTTAACCCCTCCGGGATTGTGGACAATTCCAAGGGCAAGTATTGCCGAAAAAAATCGAGATAGCCCACGACTCACCACTCACGAAAGGCCTTGCAGAAATCAATCTATGAAAAGCAAAAAGATCAGCCGCAC
>JBBDXJ010000319.1:0-12564 GCA_040902445.1 Cyclobacteriaceae bacterium
CCATGCCCCTAATTGAATCAGGGCCAGGACAGCATTAATAGTACTATAGGGCGAAATACCTGTTCAAATTTGAACATAGAGTGTTCACTTTCTTTAATGGCAAATAACCACGCCAGCGCCAATCGTTTTCGGGAAAGATTGAGATGGGACTTGGCATCGGTGCAAAAGCGCTCCAGTTACAATTTGTTTGAGGTTATTTTGGGGAGAAGGAGCCATCCCGGGTTCTTCAATCGTCCAGTCCCCGTAATCAACTTTCTGAAAGTTTTAGAACTTTCAGAAAGTTTTTCCGGAGCGGGCACGCCGGCCTGTACGAGTACGTGGAAGAGAGCCAACTCCAGATGGATATGCTTTCGAGTAACAGACGCGGATCCGACTGTTTTGTTGAAGAAATAGTTTTTCAATACCAACCGATCAATATTATTTGAGCCAGTGCCTTGATCCATCAGCTACGATAACGGTTCATCCATCCCAATTCACACTTCAGTATCTCTTTTTTTTAAAGCCCTTTGCGTGGGCTGATCTTTACTACATAATCGCGCTAAATAAATATGAAACTTATACCGTTATTATTTCTAACCGTTAATATAACAATACCGGCTCTTGTTGCACAGACGAAGGTTTCCGGAAATATAAGTGACAATCAGGGAAATGCGCTCTCCCTTGCCAACGTCTCTGTTTCAGAAACGTATGATGGAACAAGCAGTGGCGATGACGGCGCTTTTGAATTTATTACCACCTCGGTTGGAAAAAAAGAGTTAGTCGTCACCTTTACCGGCTTCAAAGAGTTCCGGACCAAAATTGAGTTAACGGGTGTACCCTTAGCTTTCACGATTAGGTTGGAAGAAGATATCCGTTCTATTGAGACCGTAACAATTTCGGCAGGATCCTTCACAGCAGGTGATCAGTCGCGGAGGACAATTTTTCGTGCGGTGGATATCGCAACGACGGCGGGTGCAACAGCGGACATAGCTGGCGCACTAAATACTTTGCCTGGGACACAAAAAGTTGGCGAGAGCGGCAGACTATTTGTCCGCGGAGGCGACGGATATGAAGCGCGCACGTTTATTGACGGAATGGCGGTACTGGAAGCTTACAGTCCCGCAGCGCCCAATGCCCCGTCACGTGGCAGATTTCTTCCCTTCATGTTCAAAGGTACAAGTTTCAGCACCGGTGGATATTCAGCCGAGTATGGACAGGCCTTGTCCTCCGCCCTCGTGCTCGAATCAAAAGACAAAGCTGAAATCACCAGGACAGATCTTGGAATTCTTTCTGTTGGAGGAGATGTCGGGCACACCCAGGTGTGGGAAAAAAGTTCTCTCGGAGGTAAAGTCCAATACACCAACATCCGGCCTTATTTCGGGCTGATCAATCAGGAAATCGACTGGATTACCCCACCTGCATCCCTGGACGGTCACATCGCATTCCGTCAACAAAGTGGCAAGCATGGAATGCTCAAAGTTTACGGAAACTTCAATCGTTCCGACTTTGCGCTGTACAATCGCAACATAGATAACTACGATCAAAAGGTGCGCTACGATCTCGCGAATAAATACAGTTACTTAAACACCACTTATAAGAATGTTCTCAGTGAAAACTGGATGGTCAGGGGTGGACTTTCGTATAACAATATCCGGAACAAAATCAACGCCGGAGGAAAAAATATTGAGCAGAATGAAAATGGTATTCATGCAAAAACCGTTTTTGAAGGATCAGTTTCCGATAATGTTGAAATTAAAACCGGTTTGGAAATTATTGACCGGAGCTGGGTACAAACAACAGACACCTATCCGTCGCTGACGTTTAATGAATTGCTCACATCGGCATTTGCCGAAACTGATGTGTACACGAGCAAACGTTTTGTAACCCGCGGTGGTGTTCGCCTGGAATACAATGCTCAAAACGACCGCTTAAGTATAGACCCCCGGTTTTCATTGGCCTTTAAAACAAGTTCCACAGAACAGATATCCCTGGCCTACGGCAAGTTCAGGCAATCTCCTAAAAATGAATTCTTAGGAGTTAAATCGGAACTGCGAGAGGAAAAAGCTGACCATTATATCCTCAACTATCAATGCATTGATAATAACAGGACTTTCAGGATCGAAAGTTATTACAAGTGCTACAGTAATCTGGTCAGGTTTGAGAATGGAGATCAACAGCAGCCGAGCAATGCGGGATATGGTTTTGCCCGGGGAATCGAAATTTTCTGGAGAGACAATGAGACTCTCAAAAATGTTGACTACTGGATATCGTATTCGCTGTTAGACACCAAACGAAATTATTTAAACTTTCCTCATCTTTCCACGCCATATTTTGCATCAACGCATAATCTTTCAGCCGTATACAAACATTTTATCAACAAATTAAAAAGTCAGATCGGTTTTACGTATACCTATGCTTCAGGCAGACCCTATCACAATCCCAACAGCAACACATTTAACGCGGCAACTACACCATCATACCAGGATCTGAGTTTCAACTGGAGTTTTCTGCCCAACCCTGCCCTGATATTCTACTTCTCGTGTACCAATCTTTTTAGACGAGAGAATATTTTCGGCTACGAGTACGGTAGCGAACGCAACGAACAGGGAATTTTCAACTCCCGGGCCATTGGCCAACCCGCCAGAAACTTCCTGTTTGCGGGACTCTTCATCACACTTTCCAAAGAAAAATCAGTCAATCAATTACCCAACTTGTAACCAAAAACAAAATCTATATGAAAAAGTTAACAATCATTACCGTTTGCAGTGCCCTGATCATGTTTTGCTTTAATAACGACAGCATGGCGAATGATAAATATCTCGAAGTGATGCAAAAAAGTATCTCCGCGGTGTACACAGCTTCCGATATACCTCAACTACAGGAAGCGGTTAATACACTGGAAAGGATTGGAGGGGCTGAAAAGACGAAATGGGAACCTCAATATTATATTGCTTTCGGATACATCATGATGGCAAACCAGGAAAAAGACGGAGCAAAAAAAGATTCATACCTGGATCTGGCCGCGGCGGCGATTGAAAAAGCGAAAAAGCTTGCTGAGCAGGAATCTGAAATAATTGCGCTCGAAGGGTTTGTTTTTATGCTGAGGGTTACAGTAGACCCCGGTTCGCGCGGTCCGGAGTTTGCGCCAAAGGCGATGAAAACATTTGCAAAAGCAATTGCACTTGACGCTGAAAATCCCCGTGCGCTGGCTTTGATGGCGCAAATGCAGTACGGAAGCGCACAGTTTTTTGGAAACTCTACCGCCGAAGCGTGTGAGAACATCAAAAAATCCCTGGAAAAATTCTCAACATACAAATCTGGAAATGTTATTGCGCCGGTATGGGGCAAAAGCATGGCGGAATCAGTCAGCCAACGCTGCCGGTAATTCAATTGCAAAATTCAGAGTATATTAGACTTAAACCAGACTTGTGCTGACGCAAAATGCTTGTAACACGCAAAATTTTCTTGAGAGAAATCCGCGATCTGATTTTCTTTTTCCTCATCAGTCTGGTGCATAGTTACCTGGTGTGTTCTAATTGCACCGGACAGCGTTACTGGAGTATCTTCCTCTTTACCTTCTTTATGTGGGTACTGTTATGGAAAGGAAACTCCTTGCTGTCCGGCTTCCTCTCGCGAAAAATTTCATGGCTTCACCAGCCAGTCAAACGTTTCGTTGTTGGGATCGTTCTTACCATAGGATATACGGTTCTGGCCGTTATTTCACTCCTCGCGGTTTTTGAATACCTGACTTCCACAACGTTAGGTGACGGATACGTATACACCCTTTACGGGGCGGTAATAATTACAATTCTGATATCATTCTTCTTACACGCCAGAGAGTTCCTGATATTCTGGCGGAAGGCCTCATTTGAAAAGGAGAAGTTTGAAAAGGAAAGTATCGCAGCGCGGTACGAAAGCCTAAAGAACCAGGTTAGCCCTCATTTTTTGTTCAACAGCTTAAATGCCCTCAGCAACCTCGTCTATGAAGATCAGGACAAGGCAGTTAAATTTATTAAACAATTGTCGGAGGTTTACCGGTATGTCCTGGAGACACAAGAGAAAGAGGTGGTGCCTCTGGCTGAAGAACTGAAATTTCTTGAATCGTATCTATATCTCCAGCGGATCAGGTTTGGAAACAAACTAGATGTTCAAATTGATATCAAAGACCGATCCATACACGTTGCCCCGCTAGCGCTTCAGATGCTGATCGAAAACGCTATTAAGCATAATATCATTTCGGAAGAAGATCCGTTAACCATCAGGTTATACGCCGAAAATGGTTTCCTGATCATAGAGAATAACCTGCGAAAAAAAAACATCATGGATGGTGAGGGTTCTTCCCGGTTGGGCCTTTTAAACATCTGTAAGCGTTATGAATTTTTAAGCGATGAAAAGGTACAGATCGCGCAGGATGAAAAAAGCTTCGTCGTGAAGTTGCCGGTTTTAGACATTTAGTGCATGCAAATTTTAATAATTGAAGATGAACCCCACGCCGTTCAACGCCTGCAGAGCCTTATCCGGGAGCTGATGGCTGATGCTGACATTGTTGGAAAAATAGATTCTGTTAAAAAAGCCGTGGACTGGTTTAAAAAAAATGACCCGCCGGACGTTGTCCTCATGGATATCCAACTCGCCGACGGTATCAGTTTTCAGATCTTCGAACAATATGAAGTAAAAGCACCGGTTATTTTTACTACTGCTTATGAAGAGTATGCACTAAAAGCATTTAAGGTTAATAGCATAGACTATATTCTTAAGCCCGTAGATCGTGAAGAGTTAGACATTGCGCTGAAAAAGGTTAGCAGCAGACAACGATCGGCCAACACTACGGCGCAATTACTGCAAAATATGAGCGAGGCTGTGAAAATGCTCACTAAAAAGTATAAAGCCCGCTTCATGATCAAAGTTGGAGAACATTTGAGGACCATCGAAGTGGATAACATAAGGTTCTTTCACAGCCAGGACAAAACCACATTCTGTGTCACCGGGGAAAACAGAAGTCTTATCGTGGATTACACCCTCGAACAACTGGAGGAGATGCTGAATCCGCTGAGTTTTTACCGGATAAACCGAAAATATCTTGTCAGCGCCGCAGCCATTCAGGATATCATCAATTACACCAACAGCAGACTTCGGCTTGTGTTGAAAGGTTCACAGGATAACGACATCATTGTCGCCAGGGAACGCGTTCAGGACTTTAAAAACTGGTTGGATAAGTAAAAGCAAAACAACTTTCTGAAAGTTTGGGAACTTTCAGAAAGTTTTTCGAAGGTAGGTGGTGTTTCTAATTGAACGTCACGTTCAGGGAAGAGATGTGTTTCGGATTATAAGGCTTCAGGTCATCAAGCCTGTTCGTCAACGCATCCCATTGTGTTCCTGGAGAAACTCCGCCGGAAATAAATCCGTCGTTGTCAAAATATCCGGGGGCGGCGGTGCTTTTCAGGTACAAGGCAAGTAATTGCGGGTCGATACCAGGCCATACCGTTGTAATTTCCCCAGTGAAAACATTCTTGATGGAATACTCTTCCAGGAGCACTTCACGATTGTCAGAGTCGAGGGTGCTGGAAGGCAAGCCAACTTCAGCGACGCCGATCTTCCTGGTGTCATCTCCTGAAGCAACGAAAGCCCAGTTGAATCCGGCAGTCCCGGAGAATAAAATTGCATTCGGATGATTGCTGTTACCAAAGACATCCACGACGTTACCTTTTTTACCAGCGAACATGCGCAGTGAACTCATTGAATAAGGATCATTCAAAGGACTTTCCAAAGGCAGACCGGAGATAAGAACTTCCATTTGCGCATCATAACCGAGATCGCTTACTTCAGTATAGTCGATGCGGAACATGGCATCCGGTGCATTGGTGTTTTCTACGCGATCGCAGTTGTAGGGTTTGATGATAGCGATCCCCATGATGGGCGCTTTTTTGTTCCAGAATATCTGCAAAGCCTTTCCGCCATCCGCATTTCCTTCTGAGTCGGCATCGGTGATGGTTAATTGATAATCCCAGACTTTTCCTTCAAAAGAAACATTAGAGGTAACGATCAGATTTTTTGCGCGATTATCATCATCTCCGATATAGGTCATTGACAGGACGCGATCTATGCGGTGTTTGCGGAGGCCAACAATAATGTCCTCCACGATTTGTGACGCACCTTCGCCCACAGCAATGAATGTACCCAGATGAAGGTAGATATCATTTCCTTTCAGTGAATCTTCTTTTGATCTTCCACCCGATCTTCCACCGGAAGGATCAGCGTAGCTCAGCGAGGCAGGGATATCTACACTCAACGATTGCGGGAGAATATCCTGCTGTGGTGTAATATCCGGATTACTTTCACATGACGAGAGGAAAATGGATAAGGCCACTCCCGCCATCAGGAAAAACGAAACAAGCTTTAAGGTCTTCATGTTCATTACATTTGGTTTTTTGATTCTGATTTGTTGAAGGTTTGGTTTTGTTGCCTTCACTCCTAGAACACGGCCGGTCGCGGATACCCTTATGGGGATTTCAGATATTTATTTGGATTCGTCAGATTTATGGATTTTTGGATTGATTAGGGGATTTTACCTGCATTATCGGAGTTGCGGTGGTGGTTAGATCGGTTACAGAATTCATGTCCTCTTCACGAATTTCTACCCGTTACCACATCCGCAACCGATGGGGGATAATCTTCTGTTGTGGGTTGCTCGCCCTGGAAATTGTGTGCATCCGTTTGCCAAAGAATTCATTTCTCGAATTAACTTTCCTGTGGCAAACTTTGATAATCGCTTTTAAACCCAGGGCTGCGCCTTGCGGCTTACCCTGGGCTGATTTATCGCGCCCTTTCAGGGCTAAACGCAATAGACTTTAATATGGCATCAACCTGTCTTTAGCCCTACATTAAATTTGCATTTCGAGTTGCGCTCGACGTGTCTTTAAATTTGCATTCGACATGAATTACACCTGGCTTTAAACCTGCATTGAACCTTGTATTTTCGACCTGTATTCAACCTGCCTTTCTTACCTGCATTCAACCTGTCTTTCAACCCAACTACGCTTCCCCGCACGAAACCACCGCGAGCTTCGTCGGGCAAGCCTGAATTTAAACTCGGATTCAACCGGCATTCAACATTACTCCACGACAGTACTATCTGACACAACGGAACAAACCGCAAAAAAACCAACAGCACCTGTACTCAGGTTAGTGGAGACATCCGAGCGCTGAACGTCGAAGACGCCGCCGCGCCAGTCAGTTTCGGAAAGCATGGAGCGGAGAAAGGTCTTGTAAGCGGGGCTTACGGAATATTTTTTGCGCACCACTAAACTTTGTCCGGGAAAATGAAATGGCGCTCTTTCGGGTTTGTGGATTTCGTTTACATCGATCGTCTTCAAATCATAAAACACCACCTTGGCTTCACAAAATCCCGTGCAAGCTGCAGTGTTGTCCCAGGAAATAATGTGCTCAATGTAACTGGGATCTTCGCCTGACGGGTCAAGGATCAGTGTGTATCCCTCGGGTGTTTCCCAGTATTTCAGATCTTCCAATGGCTGCACAGGCGGCGGCGTATCCCGGGCAAAGTACTGCATGCCGTTGTATACGATATATAGTGTATACATTTTGCCTGACACCGCTCTCCCTACCGGCGTGTAATATCTACCTGAGCCTGCGGGAAATTCGGTAAGCACAGATATAGTCGTGTCTTCGAATACATAAACCGAAGCTCCGGTAGCGGGTTGGGGTGTTCCGTTTTGTTTCGCGTACGGATGTGACAACCTGATCAGGTGGTTCTTATTTTCATTTGTCAGCACACCTTCTACCACTAAAAGTCCGGTCTCTTCGGATGAGATAGGGATATCGATCTTTTCTTCACAACCCGTAATGAGCAAACACGTAACGATGAAAAGTCTGATCGATCTCATAACCATTTAAAATTATAGGAAACCGATGGCGCAAAGCTGTAAAGATAATATTGTGAGGTAACCCTGTTCGGGTCTGTCAGATCAGCGGGAATTTTGAATGAACCGTCTGCTGTTTCCGTCTTGTTATAATTTACGAAGAGCGCATTCTTGCGCGCGTAGAGATTGAAAATTGAAAACGTCAGGTTGTGTGTGAACTTATTGTCAGGATTCTTATTCAGCCTGTACGTTCCCGAAACATCCAACCTGTGGTAATCGGGAAGCCTTGTATTATTTTTCTGGCCGTAAACCGGTATTTCCGAGCCATTGTATGAATAAAAACTCACCGGTGAAGAATAAGGGGCACCAGTTAGATAATTCCAGTTCGCACCGAGCTTCCAACGTGTAGTTATACCGTAAGATGTGGTAATGGTGATCTGATGCGGACGATCGTAAAACGCATTGTATTCCCTTCCCTCATTGATGTCCGGAAAAGTTCGCTTGGCTCTCGACCAGGTATATCCCACCCAGCCATGCAGACGACCTTCATCTTTTTTCGCGAGGAGCTCTAAGCCAAATGCTGTTCCCGTGCCAAACCTGAGCTCGCGCTCCAGCAGAGGATTAAGAAGAATTTCTGCGTGAGCTTCATAATCGATCTGGTTTGACATTTTTTTATAAAATGCTTCGGCTGTAAAAGAAGCCCTCCTTAAAGGATGCGTGTGATAAAATCCAAGGGTCACCTGGTTCGCTGCCTGAGGTTTTATGTTGAAGCTGCTGGGAAGCCATACGTCAAGGGACGTAAACGGACTGATGGAATTCGATATGAGGTGAACATTCTGGATGTTTCTGGAAAATCCCGCTTTCAGCGATGAATTATCATTGACAAAATAGCTAACAGCAATCCTGGGTTCGGCATTGAAAATTTTTTTATAGGTGTCACCGGAATGAAAAAACAGCGTGTCCGCAGGATTCCGGTTAGCATCAAAAATAAATTCAAAAGCTTCTCCCCTGTTCGCCCACGTAGACAGCCTCAGCCCATAGTTAATACCTAATTTGGTGTTGATCCTGATCTCATGATTCGCATAGAGAACAAACTCTGCAGAATTCCTGACAGAAGTCACCGGCAACTGATTGGCGTTTAATTTCGATTGAATATTTCCCGGATTGAATGTATATCCATTGAGTCCAGCCCCAAAAGTAAATTCGTTTTCCGGACTTATGAAGTAACTGAAATCGGTTTTAAGGTTGAAGTTAGAAATGTGAGAGTTCCATTTTGTATCACTCTCAACATCCACATATAAAAAATAATCATAACCTCCACCGGCCACTGTAGTATTTAAGAACAGGCGATCACTGAAGAGGTGGTTCCATTGTATCGCGGCCGCGTTATTCGACCACGCAATACCATTCTTGATGCCGAAATAATTGTCAGCCCCTGAGTAAAAAGAAAAGAAAGCGCGGTCTGATGGCCCGAACCTTACGTTTACTTTTCCGGTGAGGTCATGGAAGTTGAAACGATCAATGTTTTCATTGCGCTGTTTAACAAACCATTGGAAAGAAGACACTCTTGCCGACACCAGGTAGGAGCTTGTATTTTTCCTGATAGGTCCTTCAAGGCCGATCTTGGTTGAAAGGATCCCCAAATTCCCCCACGCCTGAAAATGCTGATCATTACCTTTTTTTGTCCTGACATCCAGAACGGACGACAACCGTCCGCCAAGTGATGCTGGCATATCGCCTTTATAGAGTGTTATATCATTGACAGCATCCGGAATGATCGTTGAAAAAATACCCAGCATATGGCTCGGGTTATATATTGGCGCATCATCGATGAGTACAAGATTCTGGTCGCGGTGTCCCCCGCGCACGTAATAAAACGTAGATCCGTCGCTGTGGAACTTTACGCCGGGCACGGACTCCAGCGCTTTGACCACATCCATTTCTCCAAAAAATTCCGGGCGCTCTTCCACGGTTGAAGGTCTTATGCTGGTGTTGCTGGTCAGTATCTGGCTGGTTATGGATGGCGCGCCAGATACTATAACTTCGTCCAATACCGGAGGTTCTTCCATGAGTGAATGATCCTCCTTCAATGCACGTGTTAGGTCAACCACCCTGGTTACATCTTTGTAGCCAATGAAAGAAGTCGATACCGTGTAAGCACCGGCGGGGATAGTGAGCGAATAAAATCCAAAGGGGTTAGTAACTGTTCCCGTTTTCAATTCATGCACAAATACCGAAGCACCGATCAGGGCCTCCCCGGAATTTGAATCTTTGATGGTGCCGCTTAAGGTAAATGTTTGCGCTGCAATTTTACCAGATCGTTTATCAGGCTTTAATACGATCTTATTTTCAACGAATTCATAGGTCAGGCCATATTGGGAAAGGTCTTCAAGAATTTTAGCGATGCTTTCATCCGATGCCTTGTAGCTGATCTTTTGCTGCAGGGAAATTTTTTTCGGGTTAAAAGAAAAAGACAATCCGGTCTTCTCCGAGATCACGGAAAGCAAGTCGGCAAGGCTGATTTCTTCCGCCGATAGGGAAAGGGTAACGTCAGGGATTTTTTTTTGAGCGAAAGCTTCCACTGCTCCCAGTAGAGACAGGAAGAAAAATGTGTTGAACAGGAACTTCAATACCTGAGTGGTCAATCCTTTTAGCATCCCGCTTCGGTGATTTCAACTCTATTTCCGACGATCGTGTATTTAAGATTCAGCGTGCTCTCAAGCACTTTTAGCACGGACTCCAGGGTTTGATGATCAAAAGTTACCGTTACACTACACAAGGAAGGGATATCGGTGCTGATCCTGATATCTGCGTTGTAGGTTTTTTTCAATGTCTCAATAACAGAACGCAGATCATTTTCTACGAAGACTATGCGCTGTGTATTCCACGAACGGAAGTTGATGTCATCATTGCGAGCCCTGGTAAGCTCGCCTTTTGTTTTTGAATAAATGCCTTTCTGCCCTGCGACAAGCTGCAGTTTCTGTTGCCCGGTTTTTGGCTGCAACGATACAATTCCAGTTTCAACAATCACCTCTACTGACTGCAAGCTGTCATAGGCATTGACATTAAAAGATGTACCCAACACCTGCACCATGGTTTTTTCCGTGAGGATTGTAAAAGGCCTGTTCGTATCCCGTTCGACATCAAAAAAAGCTTCTCCCTCGAGATTTACAGTTCTGTTTTTGCCACCGAAATCGGGGTCGTACGAAAGATGGGAATAGCGGTTAAGCGTTACGGTGGAACCATCGGGAAGCGTGATCGTTTCTTTGTTTTCTGCGGTTTGATAGACAGTAGTCTTCTGGGAAGTATAATAATAGAGTATTCCACTCGCAGCAATGAGTAACAGGACGCTTGCGGCAATTTTCAACCAAACCCTTGAAGGGGAAAGGGGTCGGGTGGTTTTCCTTATGCCCGTGGCTTCCGTAAAGTGATCCCACTCCTGGTCAACGTCGATCTTAAGGCCTTCCGGCGGCGGGAGTGTGAAATGGGTTTCGGTCAGATCAAAAGCTTTTTTCAGATCCTTAAAATGCCGCTGGTTTTCAGGATTTGATTGGATCCAGGCGGATAACTCCCTCTGTTCATCAACGGAAGCTTCCCCCGCCAGATGTTTGGTGATCAGTTCGTTAATGCTATCGTAATCCCATTTTGTCATCTATATATATCCTTATATGGTAACACCCGAGTTCGATTTTACCCTTATGGCCAAAGCATAAAAAATATACTCAGAAATTCCTTTAAGTGTTCTTTCATAACACCAAGCGCCTTGGACATCTGCGCTTCCACAGTTTTTATGGAAATATTCAACTTCTCCGCGATTTGTGCGTACTTCAGCCCTTCAATACGGTTGAGTTCAAATATAGTTCTGCATTTTTCGGGCAGCGAGGCGATGGCGCCTTCGATTTTTTGTTGAAGCTCGGCAGTCTCCAGCGCTGTATTGGTTTGGATCATTTGATCTTCTGCCACGTTGGACAGGATTACAAACTTCTTGCGGTCACGGATATAGTTTAAACATTTATTGCGGACGGCAGTATAACAATAGCTCTTATAATTAGTGTCCTCCGGAAGCGAATCAAATTTTTCCCAGAGCTGAATAAGAACTTCATGAACGAGGTTTTTAGCATCGTCAAGATCGCCCGTAAACTTCATTGCGAAACCGCAGAGTGGCTTGAACAGCTCTCTGAATAACCCCTCGAACTTATGTAAATTTTTCGCAGCCAAGACCGGCAGAATAATTATTAAACACAAGATAATTAAAATAATTATGGTGGCCGCTGCAATTCTCTGCGGGCTGTTCAGCTGGAAGATTCGGCCGATCAGTTCATCGCTCTTTCCAAAATCTGTTCGTCCCAAAATAAGGTAATAAGGTTGGGTAAAGATACCTCCCACAGTTACTAAGGTAATAAGGTTGGATGCGTGTTAATATGAGCGTTCGTCTTAAACAATCTTAAAAGGAGCGCCGGTATTTAGCCTTGGTAGCATTCGGATGATTAATTACTCAACCTTACTCTTATAACTTAGTTTTAATGTATGTCACACCATAATAAGGCCAAGAGGTCACTCCGTCCATTCTACACGGTTCGAAAATATCTGCGTTGCCAAAATAAGCCAGTATGTTTGAAAAGAAATAAGGTTGGTGCGTGTTAAATATCAGATTATGTCATCCAGAGAAATTTCAAGCGAAGTGAGTTGATAGCATTCAGAGGATTAA
>JBBDXJ010000320.1:0-12545 GCA_040902445.1 Cyclobacteriaceae bacterium
AACCAGCGACAGCCACAGATCAATACCTGATAGTAGAAGATTTTTTTCCCACCATTCTGGAAATGGCACGGGTCCGAAATTATAAGACTGTCCAGAACGTCGATGGAAAAACTTTTGTGCCGGTCTTGAAAAATCCCGTTTCGAAAAATTCAGAAAGGTTTCTGATTTGGCATTTTCCGAATAAATGGCAGCCTGATGGCCCGGGAATTAATTACAAAAGCGCGATACGCCAGGGCGACTGGAAGTTGATCTACCACATGCGGACAGCGCAACTGGAATTATTTAACCTGAAGGAAGATATAGGAGAAAGCACAGATGTTTCCAAAAAATATCCTGATAAGGTAAAAGTATTATCTTCCGCATTATCATCCCAACTGAAAAAGTGGGCTGCGGCAATGCCGGTTACTAAAAGCACCAATAAAACAGTTCCTTTCAGTGATGAGTTGTAGGTTAGAAAGTGACCCTGATAAATGAAGCGTGCGTCTGTTTGTTTTTTTGATCCATAGCTCGATTCCTGCTATGTTTTTTGATCTCATCCCCTGAATCAATTCAGGATTTGAAGGGTTTTGTTGTTGCTAAAATTGACAAAGCTTTTTACATTTGTCGCCCATTCAAAAAATGGATTTAATAATTGCCCAGGTGGTGAAATTGGTAGACATGCTACTTTGAGGTGGTAGTGCCTTAACCGGTGTGCAGGTTCGAGTCCTGTCCTGGGCACTCTGCCCCTAAGTCCCCTAAAGGGGACTTAGGGGGGGCTTTACCGAAGTGGTGGAATTGGTAGACACGCACGTTTCAGGGGCGTGTGTCGCAAGACATGGGGGTTCGAGTCCCCCCTTCGGTACTCAATAAAAACCGGCCTTTGAGCCCGTTTTTAGGTTTTTAAAACTGGTTATCCCTAATTGTCCAGGACAGGGGTAACAATCAGGGACATGACCGAACAGGCGGCCTAAGAGTTATTTAAAGATGATGCTGGAGGTGGTACACAAGGGATATCATTACCAGGCGTGGCGTTTCAACCCCTATTTCAGGGATTTTTCAGGGAATAGAAACACTTAAATTGTCGTCAAACAGTTTGATGCTGAGCATCCTGATTGAGCCTGTAAATATTCCAGAAAAGAATGGTAAAAAAGATGATAAGGGAGGTAAATACGAATATCATATCATTGCCAGTTATTGTATAATGAAATTCGTAAACAACTGATAATCATACCCTACAAGGCCCTTCAAGTAGGCACCGAAGTAAGTTTCCTGCAGGTTTTGAACGTTTTTTGGCATTAAACCCTTTGTATAAATTAAATCAGGAATAATTTTGGCTTAGTCCTATATTAGCGAAACTTAAAATTGAGTTATATGATCAAAAGAGGCCCAGGAATCCTGCTAACCTTACTCCTTTCCCTTTTTATGTTGCCCTCTTTTGCATTTCAGGTTGAACAGGAGAATGAGGGTCAGGATACCACCGCCGCACCAGTGGTTCCCACAGACTGGTATCTGAAAGACCCTGAAACAGATAGCGTGCAGGGGGTAAGCGCCGAGAGGGCTTATTCAACATTGCTCAAGGGAAAACCATCCCGCACTGTAGTAGTTGCGGTAATTGACTCCGGCGTGGATATTGAACACGAAGACCTGAAAGACAATCTTTGGATAAATGAAGACGAAATTGCCGGCAATGGCCTTGATGACGATAGGAACGGATACGTCGATGATGTTCACGGCTGGAATTTTATTGGCGGCAAGGAAGGAAACGTTGACGCCGACACCTATGAGGTGACCCGTGAATATGTGCGCCTGAAACCCAAATACGAAAATGTCGAAGAAAAATCGATTAACAAAAAGAACAAGGCCGAGTACGAATACTGGAAAGAAGTAAAAGCAAAATACGAGCGCGATTCCAAATTCAATAAGGAACAATACGATCAATATCTGCAGCAATACCAGCTTTATACGAATGCGTTTATGACCATTCATTATTGCGACAGTTTGCTGCAACAAAAGCTGGGACAGCCAATAACGAAATCATCGCTTTCAAGCGTTACTTCCGAGAACGACACCATTGAGTTTGCCAAGCAAACGCTTTCGCGGATCCTGGAAAGTGTGGAAGGCGACGTGGAAGTAAGTGTCTTCCTCCAGGAACTTGCAGGCTACATCGATCAATTAAAGGAAGGTGTCCACCACTATGAAACCGCCGTTGAGTACGGATACAACACAGAGTTTGATTCCAGGGCTCTTGTTGGCGACGATCCGACAAACCTGACAGAAAAAGTTTACGGAAACAATGATGTGGAAGGACCTGATGCCAAACACGGCACACACGTGGCGGGTATAATTGCCGCGAACCGTGAAAACGAAATTGGCGTGAAAGGAATTGCAGACAATGTAAAGATCATGTCAGTACGCGCCGTACCAAACGGGGATGAGCGCGACAAGGATGTCGCCAACGCTATCCGCTATGCGGCGGACAATGGCGCCCACATTATCAACATGAGTTTTGGAAAAGGGTTTTCTCCCCACAAGGATGTAGTGGACAAGGCTGTGAAGTACGCGGAATCAAAAGGAGTTCTGCTGATCCATGCCGCAGGAAATGACGGAGATGATCTGGATCAGGAGTCCAACTTTCCGAACAAGACTTTTACTTCAGGAGGTCAGGCCAAAACATGGCTCGAGATCGGCGCTTCTTCGTGGGGAGCGGACCAGAACTTTGTAGGATCTTTCTCCAACTACGGAAAAAAATCAGTAGATCTTTTTGCTCCTGGCGTTCAGATCTATTCAACCACACCGAATGATACCTATGAAAATCTGCAGGGTACGAGTATGGCGGCGCCTGCAACGAGCGGGGTAGCGGCCATCATCATGTCTTATTTCCCCGACTTGAGCGCTGAACAGGTAAGGGAGATCCTGAGACAGTCCACCCGTAAATTCGACGGACTGAAAGTCAACAAACCCGGTAGCAAAGACTCTGTTCCTTTCAACCAGCTGAGCAGTTCGGGAGGTATGGTCAATGCTTATGAAGCGGTGAAGCTTGCGATGACGATGAAGGGTAGCAGTGGGACGAGGAAGTAGGAACCTAATAGTTCGCAATGACGTCATCTTTGGAGTAACGACACTATATTCTCCACATGCACCGTATGCGGAAACATATCTACCGGTTGCACTGCCACAATTTTATAGCGGTCGGATAAAATTTTCAGGTCGCGCGCCTGGGTGGCTGCATTGCAGCTCACATAGACGATGCGTTTGGGGGCAGCCTGTAACAGCATCTTGCAGACATCCTCATGCATACCCGCGCGCGGAGGATCGGTGATCACAACATCAGGTCTTCCGTGTTGCTGAAGAAAATTTTCGTTGAGCAGGTCTTTGATATCCCCGGAATAAAAATCGGTATTGGTGATGTTGTTGATGGAAGAATTTGTTTTTGCATCCGCAATAGCATCAGCAACATACTCCAGGCCAACAACTTTTTTTGCCTGGCCCGCCACAAAGTTCGCGATCGTACCGGTGCCTGTATAGAGATCGTAAACAAGTTCTTCGGAAGTTATTCCAGCCATCTGTGCCGCAAAGCGGTAGAGGTGATAAGCCTGTTCCGAATTTGTTTGATAAAACGATTTCGGCCCCACTCTGAACTGCAATTCCCCGGAACCATCGGGCTTCGACATTTTTTCCGTGATATACGGGTTGCCTTTCCAGCAAATAATATTCATGTCGTTGAATGTGTCGTTCTTTTTTCCGTTGATCACATACTGGAACGAAGTGATCTGCGGAAAATCTTTTTCCAGTCGCGTCAGGATTTTTTCGATCCATTCCATCTTGTCGTACGTCACCTGTAAAATGACCATTACCTCCCCGGTGATAGTTGTACGAATGGTGAGCGTCCGGAGAAATCCGATCTGTTTTCGTAAGTCAAAAAAAGGAATGTTGTTACTGACAGCTTCATCTCTTGTCGCGAGCCTGATGGCATTGGATGGATCAGGTTGAAGGTGACATTGATTCACATCAAAGACTTTGTCGTATTTACGTGGGATGTGGTATCCCAGGGCGGGTTCATCGTCCATTGTTCCCGCCTTTAGTGTTTCAAGCTCATCCCATGTCAGCCATCGCTGGGCGGAGAAAGTGAAGTCGAGTTTATTTCTGTAAAACCGCGTCTGTGATGAGGGATAAATAGGTGTTACTTCTGGAAGGGTGAGTCCGCCAATGCGCTCGAGATTATCGACCACCTGTTTTTGTTTATAGCGAAGTTGGGTTTCATAGCGGATGTGTTGCCAGGAGCAGCCACCGCACAATCCGAAATGAATGCAGAACGGCTCGGTTCTGTCGGGGGCATACTCTATTATATCTGTTACTTTTCCCTCAAGAAAGCTGCTTTTAATTTTTGTCAGCCTGGCGTTTACCAGGTCACCGGGGGCGCATCCCTCCAGGAAAATCACCAATCCGTCGACTTTGGCCACGCATTTCCCTTCGGCTGCCATCGTATCGACCCGAATATTTTCAATTACATCACCTTTGACCATGATTCACTATGATTTATATGATTTTAATGATTCACTATGATGATTATTATGATTTTGAATGATTTTGGGGAGTCAGATTTAAGCCGTTTGCATAAATTTTAGACACATTAAAGAGTGCAAAACTACGTAATCCGGGGGGTTTTGCGACTGATGCTCATTTCTTATATTTAAGGTCTGGTGCGGGAGTATGAAAAAGATAATACTGATTCTGTTGTGTCTGTGGGCATTTCCGGTTGCAGCGTCGCATATTGTGGGTGGAGAATTTGAAATTATTCACCTTAGCGGCGACCGGTATCGCATAAACCTCATCCTTTATTTTGACGAATTAAATGGCAGCGTGGGTGCCCGCGACGCGAGTGTGGATGCCCGTATCTTCAGGAAACGCGACAACGCGTTAATGCGTGAAGTATTTTTACCTTTCGCCAGCCAGACTCCTGTAAGTTATACGCAACCGGCGTGTTCCAACGGCGAAATTGTAACGAGCAAGATAGTGTATACTGGCGTGATACAATTAACTGCCCAGCAATTCAGCGATGCGCAGGGTTATTATCTGGCGTGGGAGCGGTGTTGCCGCAATTATAAGATCACAAATATTTACAGTGATGATCCGCTTTCCGGCGGAAGGTATGCGGGCCAGACATTTTACCTTGAGTTTCCCCCTGTTGTTAAGAACGGCCAGCCTTTTATCAACTCTTCGCCGCGCCTTTTTCCGCCGCTTAATGATTACGCCTGTCCCCGCAGACCTTACTATGTAGATTTCGCAGGCGTTGATGATGATGGCGACTCACTGGTCTATACCATTGTAACTCCGTTGAATACAAAAACTGCAGATGCGCTTCCACTTCCCGACTACAAACCCCGCCCAAGGCCGTATCCATTGGTGACTTATCGTCCTCCTTTTGGTCCCGGGAATATTCTCGGCGGAATGCCCGACTTGCGTATCTCCACGGATGGGTTCCTTACAGTAACGCCAACACTTGTGGGTCTTTTTGTTTTTGCTGTGCGATGCGAAGAATATCGTGACGGTGAAAAGATCGGGGAGCTGCGACGGGATTTTCAAATGCTTGTTGTGGATGGATGCAATCCTGCCGAACCCCCAGAGGTGAAGGGAAAAAAATTAACGGATGCCACTTTTGGTTTTAACGGTGAGATGAACGTGACGTTTTCAAATGATGTCACCGATACGGAGCGGTGCATTCAGGTGGAGGTTTCGGATAATGATGCATTGCGTCAGGATGACGGTTTCACGGAAAGAATAACAATCCGGGCAATACCGTTGAATTTTAAGAAGGATGTATCCGGCGTTCTGCCCGCAGTAACGTCAGCGGTCCTGACGAATGGCAGCACCAGCACATTCGATATTTGTTTTGACCGGTGTCCATTTGTCGAGGACGGACCATTTCAGATCGGTATTGTTGCCTACGACGACGCCTGCAGTTTACCCCTATCTGACACGTTGAAGGTCACCGTGATGGTGGAGCCTCCGGATAACACCAACGCGTATTTCACTTCCCCGAACGTCACCAAAACTTTATTTGAAGGCACGAAAGAAGAGTGGCCGATCGAAGCGGTTGATGATGATATGGATGCAATGATTGTGGGTGTGAGCACAGACGGATTCAGCATGGCGGATGTGGGAATGGAAATTCAATTCTTGCAACAGACCGACGGATCATACAGCTCCAAATTTGTGTGGGACACGCGGTGTGATGTTTATGATTTCAGAAGCCGGACTTCCTTTGAGGTAAAGATCCTCGTGGAGGATATCGATGAATGTAATTTCACCGATCCGGATATCATGATCTTCCATTTAAATATTCAGCTTCCCGGAAATGCCGATCCCGTGATCAGCACCGACCTGAGCCCTGACGAGATCGAGAATGGTGTCACGCGAAGAGTATTTGAGTCACTTTCGTTTAATGTTTTTGGCGATGATGCGGATGGCAATGTGCTGCAGTTGAAGGGAAAAGGGAATGTATTTAACCTTGCTTCCTACGACATGACGTTTCCCGATGCCAGTAGCCCGGGGCATGTAGAGTCCTGGTTTAACTGGGAGCTCCCATGCGGCAAACTGGACCTGGCCGAAAAAGATAATTTCGAGCTGATGTTTATTGTTGTTGACGATGCAAACAAGTGCAGGTTGTACAAAGCCGATACCCTCACCGTTAAAGTGAAAGTAGAGCCACCGGGCAATACACAGCCTTTGTTGACCATCGCTTCCACCGATCCCGAAATGCCTTTCATCGATAATCAGCAAACTTTGTTTGTAGGGGAGCAAATCTCCCTGGGCATCAACAGCACCGACGCGGATGTTTCTCCTGCGGATCATATTGTGATCGAGATGATTTCAGCGGAGGGAAGCATTGAGCCATCAGGCTATGTTTTCGAGCCCGTTGAAGGCCAGTCGAATATTCAGACAACTTTTACATGGAATACCGATTGTTCTATTTTCCTGGGCGGAGTATATGAGAACAATTATAAGTTTACTTTCCGCACCTATGATGACCGGTGTCAGAATGCCAGGGCAGATACAGTAGTGGTGGAGTTCACCATCAAGGATGTGGAGAATGATATTGTGGCATTCATACCTCCGAACTTTATTTCGCCCGACAATGATCCAGACCAGCGCAACGAGTTTTTCGCTATGGTGAGACTAAACGAACAGACGGGCGCGTTGGAAGACATATTGCCAAAGGACAATTGTGTTGGACATTTTGTTGGAATAACCATCTACAATCGCTGGGGCAAACAGGTTTTCGAAAGCGAGCACCGCGATTTCAGATGGTATCCTGACGAAGGTTCTTCCGGAGTTTATTTTTACACACTCGTTTTTTCTGACAAAGAATTTAAGGGATCGGTGACGGTGAGGAATTAAGAAGTTGCCGGTTGCCAGTTGCCAGTTTGGGAGTAATTTGATCGGGTGAACTCCGAATTAAAAGGCGATATCCGGTAATTCCTTGTTCCGATAGTTTTATAGTTATCTAAATTTAATTTAATTCCTTGGATTTCATTCTTAAATCGTGGTTATCCCGATGAACTTTCGGGTTAAAGATTACCGTCTCTTTGCGACGCCTGACATCACATCATTTTTAAGATTCCGATAACATTTTCTCCGATTCAGAAACCGTGCTACTCATTTACAAGCCCGACCGGGAACCTGCAACTGGCAACCGATTCACAGCCTCACCGGCCTCAGCGAATTCTCCTTCACATAAGCAACCTCATCTTCCCACCTGATTTTCATCCAGACGTCGTTTTTTCCGATCACATCGACTCGATGTCCGTCGCCGATTATTTCGATTACGGAGGCGCCGGCGGAAGGTCCGTCCATAAGGTAGGTTGAGGCATCTGCGATAATACCGCGGGTGCGTTGGCTGCCGTACTGCTGGTGTATGAAGAGTGTGACGGCCAGGATCAGCAGGGCAATGGATGAGCCGATGGGGCGGGCGTGAAGTTTTACGCGGGTATGAAAGATGATGCTGAACATAAAGATGATGAGGGCGGCGAGAGCGATGCTGATGTAGAGGTGGTTGCCGAGGTAAAATGACCAAAAGCGGTCGCTGTCGGTGGTTTCGTAGCCTTCGAGGTTGTATTTGGTAGCGAGCTCGTTCATTTTTTCAATCACCGATTTGTCGTTGGTCGCTATATGGTAGAGGTTGAGGTAATACATGGCAGAGCCGATCTGGTTAAGGCCTTCATACACGTAGGCCATTTTAAGCAGCATAGCTGGGGAGTATTGTTTTTGGCGCAGGATTTCTTCGTAATGTTCGAGAGATTGGGTGTAGCGTTTTGTTTGGAAGAGGGAGTCGGCGGTTTGCAGGCGGAATCCGGATATTTGTGCCGGGGATTGAAAAGTGCTGAGGCTCAATACAATGGAGACCATTAGAAATTTTAAATATCGCCTTTGTATTATTTTCATATCCTGTTACCTTTGTGGCCTCAATTACGGAAAAGGGGCGGAACGAGGCAAGTTTGAATCGTTAGTACTGGTTCCGGAGGAGAAATCATCACGCAAAGCTTCCGACTACGTGAGGCCTCGCCTACGTGAGACCCGCCTATGTGAGGCACTTCTGACGGGCAGGCACTTCGGCGGACGCGGCGCAAAGAAAATGCGAATTTTAGTTTTGGTGAAAGTTTAATAATTGAGCCTCCCTGCTGTCTCCGGCATGCAGAAGAAGGGAAGAAAGTCCGGGGAAAAAATAGGATTCCGTAGCTCAGCTGGTAGAGCATTACACTTTTAATGTAAGGGTCCTGGGTTCGAATCCCAGCGGGATCACTTTTTAGATTTAAATTAAACGAAAGCCGCTCAAAATTAATGTTTTGGGCGGCTTTCGTATTTTTTGCCCATCAAAGAATTACAAAAAAATCCAATCTCTAGGTGACCTATCCGGTGACCTGTTTTTTTCCCGTTAAATAGGTCACCGAGCATCGCAAAGAATCCCAATTCAAGGCAATGCGCATCATTCAATCTGGTTCATCTGCACTCAGAAAAAATGAGATCAGAAACCTAAAAATTGAAGACCTATGAAATTCAACCAAAAATTCTCGATCCTGTTCTGGCTGTTCAGGAAAAAGGAAAACAAACAGGGACTTGTGCCTATCTATGCGAGGATCACCATCGACGGGGCGCGGGCGGAATGTTCCATAAAGAGACGTATCGCTCCTGAATACTGGGATGTGCAGAGGGGACAGGCATCCGAAACTTGTTTTGAAGCATCCGTCCTGAACGAATACCTGACTATGGTGCGTGCAGAGATCGGCAAACATTACAATATTCTATTATCCACGCAGGATCATGTGGCGGCTCAACATGTTAAGAACAGCTACCTTGGCGATAGAACAAAAAAGAAGGCGAAGAAAACATTCCTTCAAGTCTTCAAACTTTACCTGCAGATGCTGGAGGAAAAAGTAGATGCAAGAGATTTATCAAAGGGCCGATATAAGCGGTTCGGTGTACTGCATGGAAAATGCGAGGCTTTTATCAAACATAAATTCAAGGTGTCGGATATTCTTCCGGAAGAAATGAAGCTGAACTTTGTAGTCGGATTTGAACACTACCTGCGTACCGTTCAAAGTATCGGACACAACACGGCCATGAAATATGCAAAGGATCTAAAGCAGGTTATGACCTATGCTACAATTGAGGAGGATATCCTGTACAATCCGTTCCAGAGTTTCAAATGCACCTATAAAAAAGTAAAGCGTAAATATCTCGACCAGGATGAGCTTACACTTCTTCAGACCAAAGAACTCAGCATTCAACGTCTCGATGAGGTAAGAGACTGTTTCATTTTCAGCTGTTATACCGGATATGCATATTCCGATGCTGCGGCGCTGACACCCAATGATATCGGCAAGGGCATTGATGGCAATCTGTGGATCCTGCGCGACAGAGGAAAAACCGATGACGCGGAAAATGTTCCGCTGCTTCCGGTGGCTTTAGAAATTATCGAAAAATATAAAAACCATCCGTATTGCAAGGCCTCCGGTAAATTACTGCCTGTGAATAGCAACCAGAGGTATAATGCTTACCTTAAAGAGATTGCCGATATATGCGGCATTAAAAAGAAGCTTACTACCCACGTTGCCCGGCATACCTGCGCTACAACTGTACTGCTTACCAATGACGTGCCGTTGGAAACAACGATGGAGTTCCTGGGCCATAGGAGTATAAGGACTACCCAGATATATGCAAAGGTTGTTCAGAAGAAGCTAAGTAAGGACCTGATTCAATTGAGGGATAAAATGTCAAACATTTAATTAAGTGGTAATCAAGTCAAGAACTAAGAACCCGTTAAAATATCAGAACACATTTAAAGTTCCAACACCCATGGTATACACAAAATAAGCATCCTCTTTTGTTGCGGTTGGGAGAGGATTCAACTTTCCTGCAATATTATTTTTGTCATGGATAAACTTAGAGGTAAAGCCAAATAAACTTACAATGACAATTATAAAAGTCTTCAAATCCTTTCTCGCTATGCTGATCCTTCAGGGAGATATTCCTTGAGGCTATTTTTGAATTCCCTATGTTATGGGAATTTTTTAGAATCAAATTTCAGGGTTTTTATAGAACTGTCTTGCTGCATAAATGTTCGCTTTTCAGTCGCAATGCCTTATCGCGCTTTCTATAATACCCCCCAAAATCTCACAGATAACCTTTCATAAAGATCGATCCACATTTCAAACTTTGTTATAAAAAATTACCCAATTAAATGTTAAGGATTGATCACAAATTGACCTAGAGGTGGATAGTACAATGATTTTTTCCAATCTATTGCAAATATCTTTTCCAGGATCGCTTTGAAGTCACCAAAGGAAGAAGGTTTAATTGTGAATAGATTCGCTCCTTCTCTAAAACAAAGTTCTACCTCCTGCCAAGATGTGACCGAAGAAAATATGATAATCGGAAGCAGATCATATTTTCGGTTGGACCTGATCTCTTTCAAGCATTGACGTCCATCTTTGCAAGGCATTAGTATATCGAGAAAAAGAAGATCAGGAATCATCTTATCTAAGATCTTAATAAGAATATCACCATTTTCTGCTCGTTCAATTACAATAGATAAGTTTAATTCGTCTATGGCATCTCTAAGAAACCCAAAATCATCGTCATCATCTTCTGCAATTAATACTTGTTGGAAATGGGTCGTCATGCAAATTAAATTACTTAATGTGAAATTTAATACCAGGCTTTAATTTACTATTATGCCTAATTTTTAAATATACTAAATTATCATTTAAGATAAACTACGAATGCATTTTAATTGTATTATACCCGGGTAAATTAAATTGTTCTCCGCCCTTCAACCCATGTTGCCCGGCATACATGCGCGACAACTGTACTGCTTACCAATGATGTACGGTTGGAAACAACGATGGAGTTCCTGGACCATAGGAGTATAAGGACAACGCAGATATATGCAAAGGTTGTCCAGAAGAAGCTGAGTAAGGACCTGATTCAATTGAGGGATAAAATGTCAAATGTTTAAGTGAAGCAGTTTCGACATACTCTGGCGGCTCGTTAATTCGGGAGCTGAAGGCCAACCCGTACCTTACTCCAAGTACATTCCCTGAAGGAATCGCTAAGCTCAAAGAAAAGCTCAAAGAAATCCAGCCGGATCGCAGGTCGCAGATCAAGCACTCGGAACTATTGAGTAGCAAAACGCAATTTTGATAGACGCAGATTTTGGTAGCGTCAATGACCTAGCCGAAGCACTCGCCACCCTTGAATTAAAGCGAAGAACAATCCAGTTTGATTTCGCCGATGACGATTGGAAAGAGGGGCATCACCATAGTAATGACGGGGCCACTCATGTTCTCCGCGGCCGAATAAATTCTTTAGTCCAAGATCTTTTTGGATAATCTTTCAGGGTTGAGTACGAAATCTGGATCGATAATTCCATTAATGGGTTAACCATGAAAGTCTTTCTTCATTACAGGACTGGATTGGTAATTTTATTACTGGCAATGAATTAAATGGAATTAAATATTGGATTAAATGCTTTCCCCAGCATAAGCCTGGAAAAGATGGAGAAGCAATAAACCTGCCCGATTCCCCCAATCTGAAATTGACAAAGTGCTGGAATGACCAAAAACAATAACCACACATAAGTTTGCTCAATTTTGGTCTGAGTGACCTAAATTTTCTATATTGTCTTTCATTGAGCCCATCCTTTTGGTCTGATTAAAATCAGGTCAGGAGATGGGTTTTTGTTTACAGCATAACCATTACAGGAACGAATGAAAATGACATGAGCTTCACCAAATCTTTTTATGACTTACGGGTGAGTACTGCAGGGATAGACGTGTCAATGAGTGTCAAACTGAAACCTGTTTGTGTTAAGATAAACGCTTAAATTGGTTAATATTCGCAATATTTTTCCTATTTTAGCGGGGTTTGTGCCAAATTGACTATGCAAAAAAAAACTCATAAACTCCGCTCGATTTCAAAGAGAAAAGGTAAAAGACCGCTTAAAGCAATTGATTTTTTCTGCGGTGCTGGCGGAATGACGAACGGATTCAGGAAGCCCGGAATAAGGG
>JBBDXJ010000321.1:0-12512 GCA_040902445.1 Cyclobacteriaceae bacterium
ATAAAAAAAGCTTCAATGGGCAGCGCAATGGCCTTGAGTTTTTCCCATATTGTTGCTGAAGCGTTTGCAGAAAATAAACCGGCAAACATTACTTTGCGCAACGGTGATGTGCTTTTATTTCAGGGCGACTCGATAACCGATGCCGGAAGAAACCGCGACGAGAGAGCTTTTAATAGCACAAAGGCATTGGGAACTGGCTATGCCCTGTTGGCCTGCTCAAAACTTTTACATGATCACGCTGATAAAAACCTTCAGATCTACAACCGGGGAATCAGTGGAAACAAGGTATATCAACTCGCGGAGCGCTGGGAGGCGGATTGTCTGGATCTGAAACCGACTGTGCTCAGCATCCTCATTGGCGTGAATGATTTCTGGCACATGCTGAACGGAGAATATTCCGGTACCATTGAAACCTATCGCAATGATCTAACAAACCTGATAGCCAGAACGAAAGAGGTACTTCCTGGAGTCCAACTGGTGATCGGTGAACCTTTTGCAGTGTCGGGTGTAAAAGCAGTTGATGACAAGTGGTTCCCGCAATTTACCGAATATCAAAAAGCTGCCCGGGAAATTGCCACCCGGTTTAAAGCAGTATTTATCCCCTATCAAAGCGTGTTCGACAAGGCCGTGAAAGTTGCCCCTCCCGCCTACTGGACGCACGATGGTGTACACACTTCCCTTGCCGGAAGCCAACTGATGGCGGAAGCCTTCATCAATGTTTTCAATTGAGCAATTGGACAATTGGACAATTTCTTTCTAAAAAAACATGTGGGTTTTCTTAGCGGATGCGAATTAACACCCTCATCAATCTGAATGTTTTCAATATTTTGAAATCAACACGCCTTGCCCCACGCGTCTAAATTAAATATTTAGAATCTGAAGGTGCAGCTAGGCATCAGGCACGCAAACCTGAGTTGAGTGCTATAAAGCGTGATAAACTCTTTTAGAGCACACTTTCTCGAACCTGCTAATGAAATTAGAAAGGAATTGTTCAATTGCAGAATTGCCCAATTGCTCAATTTATTTTCCTTATTCTATGATTGAAATGATCGCCCACATAAACAATACCGGTAGGATCGACGGCGATACCGAACGGATAATAGAACAGTGCTTGCTGGGGAGCGCCATCGGCAAAGCCCTTCTCCAGGTTTCCCGCAATTTTGCGCACCTCCCCTGCAGGACTAACTCTCCGTATACAATTGTTGAGATAATCGGCCACGTAAAGATTTCCCTGCCCATCAATTGAAATTGCTCCCGGTGCATTGAATTCCGCATTCTTCCCTATGCCATCGCAAAAACTGAATTTGCCGTTGCCCGCAAGCGTAGTAACTTTTCCCGTTGCGCTTATCTTCCTGATGCTGCTGTTGCCTTCATCGCCGACATAAATGTTTCCATGCTTATCGGCCACAATCCCGATAGGAACAAAAAATTCCGCCTCCGAACTTTTGCCATCGACGAAGCCGTCATATCCATTTCCCGCGAGGGTCGACACTGATCCATCCGGAGTTATTTTCCGGATCCGGTTATTATAAGAGTCCGCTACGTAAACATTATTTTTAGAATCAACGGCCACACCATAGGGATGATTGAACATCGCCAGGTCGCCTTCACGGTCGGAAAACCCTTTTCTGCCTCCCGCTAAAGTGCTGACCATTCCATCTGCGGAGATCTTGCGGATCCCGTGGTTGGCCACATCCCCGACGTAGAGATTGCCCTTGCTATCCATTGCCAACCCATAAGGGTGGTTGAAGGTTGCATTAGTCCGGTAACCATTTTCAAAACCGGCTTGGCCAGTTCCTGCAAACGTGCTGACAATTCCGCGCGGAGTTATCTTCCGTATGCAGTGATTGGAGTGATCGGAAACATAAAGATTGCCTGAGGGATCAAGTACCATACCCGAGGGGTTGTTGAATTTTGCCACCGGACCGATGCCATCCACCAAACCGGGGTTATCACTTCCAGCCAGGGTGCTTACCACCAGGAAGTCATCTTCAACGGGATCAGAGTTTTCAGGTTGCTCCTGACAGGACCCGATCAAAAAAATCAGAAGAGCAACGCCAATTGCGCAGCGAACGCCGCGCAGGGAAGGGATGAAATATCTAACGACCATCTTTTAAAATATTAAGCAGTTTTACTCCGTTCGGTGACGATCCCTTTTCTCAATATCTTTCATCCCTTGAAATCCACCACAAAGAAACTCCGGATCAATCGGAGATGCCTCAATAAAAAATAATACCATACTCTGTTGATGATCTTAAAAGATGGATGTGGCGTCTAAAATTTATCGAGGATAATCGCGATGGCGGGAGGAAATTTTAACAAATTATACTTTGATACATTTGAAAACCGGGAAGTCGCACTATTTTTTGACAAAAAAGACTGCAATAAGAGGCAAATGGTCAATTTTTTCCGCAAACGTTGGCAATAGTGACCACGGCTCGCCAAGCCATCTTTTCAAATTTTGACTCATTTTCCGCAAACGTTATTTTCGACAATCGTTCCCCCAATTCACCCCTGGTGAGTAATTTTTTACACCCCGCGTGTAAATTTGCGCACCCATTTAGAATGGTCTGGAATCCAGGTAGACCTGAATCCAATTCAAGAAAAATTGCGTTTTCTGTTCCAGTCCCGGAACATATCGCACATGTTTCACGTAAAGACAAAGAATGAAAAAAGTATTTGTGCTTGCTGTAGTTTTAATTTGCCTTGTTATAGTGATAGTGGCCGCGGATTTCCGCACGATTCCCCATTTGCAGGAAGCCGAGCCTGTTAAGCAAAATTGCGTTGGCTATACCATCATTGAATTCGACAAAGGCATCGATTGCCATGGCGATACTATCAAGCTTACCCGCAAAAACGGCTTCGCTGAGAAAGTTATAAGTAGTCAGTTGCTCGTGCGTTAAATCAAGTTGATTTTCATAGATTATTGTGCCAGATCTTTCGTGAATTGTGAGTGGTGAGTCGTGAGTGGCCCGTGCGGCTTCTGTTTTTCCATTCTGGCCGACGCTTTATGCCTAAACTTTTATCTTTAACTGCCCTATACCCTATACCCTACACCCTGGACCCTAGACCCTATACCCTATATACTTATAAACCTATATACTTATTCCTATAAGCCATCGGCGTATAATGAGTGAGTACCTTAAATTGTCTGTTAAAATTAGAGAGCGTATTAAACCCACTGTCGTAACACGCCTGGGTGATATTCAATTTCTTTTCGATGAGAAGTTTACAGGAATATCCTATCCGGATACCCGTTAAGAATTCAGAGAACGTTTTATTCGCGTGGGTTTTAAAATACCTGCTGAAAGATGAAGGCGTCATGTTGGCCAGGGCTGCTACCTCATCAAGTGTGATCTTCTCCCGGAAATGTTTCATCACATAGGCGTGTACTTTATTCATCCGCTCTGTATCCGATTCCTTTAACGAATTGGAATAGCCCGGGTTGGCCAGCAGGTTGTACTCCTCCGTTTTGGCCAACAGCTGCAGAATGTTCAAAAATTGAAGTATACTTTCAAAGTCTTTTTTGTTCAGCAATTGCAACATCATCCTCTTAACTTTTTCCGCCGTTCTGCCCCTGAACGAGATTCCCCTCGACGCCCTGGTTAACAACTGACGGACCTGATAGTTCTCCATCTTTTGCAGGAAAAGATTTCCAAAAAAATCTTCCGGAAAATAAACCACTATACCCTCTGTCCAGAGTTGCTTGTTTCCTTCGAAGTACTCCAGGTCGCTACGCCATAAGTGCGGAAGATTCGGACCTGTCAGCACCAGGTCCCCAGGCCTGAAGGCATGAACATGATCGCCGATAAAGCGCGTGCCGGTACCTTTCAGCACAACGAACAATTGGTATTCGGAATGGAAGTGCCAGTTGGGATCAAAGTGCGACGCGTTCAGGAATCTGACTTCAAATGCGCGGTCAATCGAGATCGGTGATTTCTGAAGCGCTTTCATGACACTTATTTATCATTCAAATCGGCCATACTCTTAAATCTATGACAAAATACAGTCATAAAAGGATAAAATACAGTAAAGGACTGTGATTTTTTTGTCTGAATTTGAATCCGCTTACAATGACGCGGCATTTTATGAAGTCACCATCCACATTTTTCCTGGCAGTACTATTATCGGTCCTGGTTTTTTCCTGCGATCAGAAGATCAAGAACAAATTAAACGACGGTCCGAGAAGGATAGAAATTTTGTTTCTTGGTCACGCGAGTGAGCATCACAATTCGGCGCGTAACATGCCATTGCTTGCCTCCGTCCTTTCAAGAGAAGGCATTAATTTTAGTTACACCGAAAATCCCGAAGACCTTAACGAAGAAACACTGGGATATTATGATGGCCTGATGATATACGCCAATCACGAGCAGATCACTCCTGTTCAGGAGGAAGCGCTGCTGAATTTTGTAAATGATGGCAAGGGGTTTATTCCCATTCACTGTGCAAGTTTTTGTTTTCAGAATTCCCCCGAATACATCCGCCTTGTTGGAGGTCAGTTTCAGAAACATGACACTGGCACCTTTGTCGCTGCCATTATTCAAAAAGATCATCCGGCGATGCAAGCGCTGGATACCTTCTCCACCTGGGATGAGACCTACGTTCACCACAAATTAAGCGACGACCGCACGGTGTTGATGGAACGTGTGGAAGCCGATCACCGCGAGCCGTGGACATGGGTAAAAGAACATGGAAAGGGAAGGGTATTTTATACTGCGTATGGACACGATGAGCGGTCCTGGAACAATCCGGGCTTTCATCAATTAATAAAACAGGGAATTGTCTGGGCCGTGGGCGATGTTGTGCGATCGCAATGGGAAACCTTTGCAAAAGAGATCCCCACCCTGGAATACAAAGATGCTCCCAACATTCCGAATTACGAAAAGAGAAATCCTCTCCCAAAATATCAGGAGCCTTTGTCTCCGGAAGAATCGGCCAGGCTGATACAGGTGCCCCCCGGCTTCGACCTGGAGTTGTTTGCATCCGAACCTGACATCATTAATCCCATTGCAATGGAATGGGATGAAAAAGGCAGGCTTTGGGTAATTGAGACCGTCGATTATCCCAATACCGTACGGGACGACAAATCATCCGGCGATGACCGGATTAAAATATGCGAGGATACGGATGGCGATGGGAAGGCTGACAAGTTCACGCTGTTTGCCGACAAATTAAACATCCCGACAAGCATGGTCTTTGTCAACGGAGGGGTTATTGTTTCCCAGGCGCCGCACTTTTTATTTCTAAAAGATACGGATGGTGATGACCGCGCGGATGTAAGGGATGTCATTATGGAGGGATGGGGAACCTTCGATACGCACGCGGGCCCCTCGAATTTAAAATACGGATTTGATAATAATATCTGGGGCGTAGTGGGTTATTCCGGATTTGAAGGAACTGTTGCCGGAGAACGCCGCGATTTCGACCAGGGCGTTTACAAGTTTTCACCGGATGTGTCGACGCTTGAATTTCTCACTCGCACGAGCAACAACACCTGGGGATTGGGATTTTCAGAAAACAACGATGTGTTTGCGTCTACAGCCAACAACACCCACAGCGTGTTCATGGGCATATCCGATAAAATGGCCGAGGGCGTGGAAGGTATTCCGCTGGGTAGTATCAAGATCGACGGACATTACGCCATGCATCCCATCACCGACAAGGTAAGGCAGGTTGATGTTTTTGGAGGATTTACCGCAGCCTCAGGACATAATTTTTACACAGCGCGAAATTATCCGAAGGAGTACTGGAACCACGCGGCCCTGGTTGCTGAACCAACGGGGCACCTGGTGCATATAGCCTGGATTGAAAAAGATGGCGCCGGCTTTGTGGAAAAAGACGGATGGAATCTCTTCGCCAGTGCGGATGAATGGGTGGCTCCGGTAGAGGCCAAAGTAGGGCCGGACGGATCGGTCTGGGTCCTTGACTGGTATAATTTCATTGTTCAGCACAACCCTACCCCTAGTACGGAACGCGGTGGATACGCGGCCGTGAACGGACCGGGTAATGCTTATGAAAATCCGCTTCGAGATAAAACTCATGGTCGCATCTGGCGTGTCGTTTATCGTGAAGCTAAACCTTATAAGGCCCGGCAATTAAGCAAAGATGAGCCGGATGATCTTGTCGACGCCCTTTCAGGCGATAACCAGTTCTGGCGAATGACGGCCCAACGACTGCTCGTGGAAAGCAAGAATGTCGAGGTTCTTCCGTCCCTTTATGATCTCATAAAAAATGAACAGAACGATAGTGACGGCCAGAATTATCCCGCAACCCACGCCCTGTGGGTACTCGATGGTCTGCATGTAATTCAATCGGGCAATGAAGCCTTTCAGGTCGCCACCGGAGCTTTGAAACATCCGGCTGCAGGAGTTAGAAAAGCCGCGATCCAGATCCTTTCGGGAATTCAATGGACGGAACAGGCAATTCTTAAATCCGGAATTCTCAAAGACCCAGATCCCAATACCCGGTTAACGGCTGTCCTTTCACTGGTGAAGGTCGCGCCATCTGATGAATTGGGAAAGATCCTTTTTGACATGAGCAACGAACAGGGGGTTAAAGAAGATAACTGGCTGTCCAAAGCCGTATATGTAGCCGCGAGCCGGCATCAAAAAGGTTTTATCGGAGCTTTTATGAAAGCCAGCCCGGATTTTAATCAGAGCAAGGCGGAAAAGAAACGGGAATCACCCGCCTTCGATGACATGGCGTGGGAACAAATGAATTTACCTCAGTCTATTGAGCGCGCGGGTTTGCAAATTGATGGAGTGGTCTGGTTCCGCAAGGTTATTGACATTCCTGCAAATGCAGCCGGCAGGCAGGCGATACTTTCGCTGGGACCAATAGATGATTCAGATGAAACCTGGGTCAATGGAATAAAAGTCGGGAGTACAAAGAATGAATACAATAAACCCAGAAAGTATACCATTCCCGGGCTTGCCTTAAAGACGGGGAAGAATACCATCGCAATCCGGATGGAAGATACCGGAAATCGCGGGGGCTTGTATGGCAAAGAAGAAGACATGTTCCTGGAGTCAGGAAAACGCAAAATACCGCTCACAGGAGAATGGAAATATGAAATCGAAAAACAATACAATGCCGATGCTACGCCGATCTTTAAAAATGCTTCCATCGGAGAATTGTTTGTGAATACTTACATGGGGAAAACCACCGGCCCCGAACCGGCTGGAGCAGACCTGCCTGTAGGGGAAACCGGAGCAATCGTTATTACGATCAAAGCCCTTGAGAATGAAATGAAGTATGATATAAAAAATTTCACCGTAGAGGCCGGAAAACCAGTACAGATCATTTTTGTAAATCCGGATTTTATGCAGCATAACCTGGTGATCACAAAACCCGGAACTATGGAAACGGTGGGCAAGGCGGCTGATAAAATTGCATCCGATCCTAAAGGCGCGGCCATGCATTACGTTCCGGACATGCCCGAAGTGCTTTTCAATACCCCATTGATCAACCCTCAGGAAACGGTGAAACTGGAATTTATAGCGCCGGAACAACCCGGGGATTATCCATACGTCTGCACTTTCCCGGGTCACTGGTCGATCATGAATGGTGTAATGAAGGTTGTAAAAAGTAAAACGGCATTGTGAATTTCAAAACTTTTGCAGATACTTACTTAACTGGAGTTACTTATGCTAAAGTCGATAGTTCCATAGACTTAAGCCAAAATGTCAATAGTACCTAAGTCCAGTTACTTAAACCGCGAAATAGAAATTAACCATGAAAAGAAAAATTGACTTAACGCAGACGCCGCTCACAACTGACAACTCACAACTGACATCTAATCGGCCACTAGTCATACCGGTACACAGCATGCAAAAATCTTCTTCGTGAGTGAACGTATAAAATTCGGCGTCAGTACGTGGCTATGGACTTCCCCTTTCACAACGGATTCCATAGACCTGTTCCCAAAAATCAAATCCATGGGATACGATGCTGTGGAGATTCCGGTAGAGTATCCCGATATGATTGACGGGCTCAAAGTAAAACACGCCTTAATGGAGAATAGTCTTGAGGCGGTGGTATGTGGCGCTTTTGGTCCATCGCGTGATCTCACCAATGAAGATCCTAATGTTCACAAGCACTGTTTCGACTACATCAGCAAATGTTTTAACCTCTGCCATACCTGGAACGCAACCTTTCTCGCCGGCCCTATGTACTCTTCCGTCGGCAAAGCCCGGATGGTTCCCCCGGAACAACGCAAGATAGAATGGGACAGAGCGGTGACGAATTTATACAAGGTGTGCCAGCTGGCACAGGAAAACGGATTGATGATAGCGCTCGAGCCGCTCAACCGTTTTGAATCGGACCTGATCAATACTGCGGAAGATGTTTTGAAACTGGTGGCCGACATCAACCATTCAGCGGCAAAGGTATTACTCGATGGTTTTCATATGTCCATTGAAGAAAAGGATATTGAAAAAGCGATCACAAGTGTCGGCGACAAATTAATCCATGTCCAGGTCTCGGAAAATTACCGTGGTATTCCGGGCACGGGTCAGACACCATGGCAATCGTATAAAAAGGGACTTGAGAAGATTGGTTACACTGGCATGGTATCAATAGAAAGTTTTACGCCCGATATCAAGGAACTTGCCGACGCCGTGTGCATATGGAAAAACCTCGCAGAGAGCCAGGATGGTTTTGCCAAAGAAGGGATCGCGTTTTTGAAAAAATTATTTGATACCGGACTGAATTCGGTATCATAAGTATGGGGAGGATGCGCGCGGGTAGAAGATTAATTTCAAATTATTTAAGAATATGGCGGAGAAGAAAATAAATGTTGCCGTAATCGGACTGGGATTTGGTGCCGAGTTTATTCCCATTTATCAAAAACATCCGAACGCCAACATCATGGCTATTTGCCAGCGCAACGAAAAAAGACTGAACGAGATCGGAGATGCCTTTTCTATCGAAAAGCGTTTTACCTCTTACGACGAACTTCTCCGCGATAAAGAAGTCGAAGCCGTGCACATCAACACGCCGATTCCCGACCATGCAACACAATCAATAAAAGCATTGAAGGCCGGCAAACACGTCGCCTGTACAGTTCCTATGGCTACGACCGTAAAGGAATGCGAAGAAATTGTGCGGCTGACGAAAGAAACAGGGTTGACCTACATGATGATGGAAACCGTTGTGTATGCCCGTGAATTCCTTTTTATGAAAGAACTTTACGACAAGGGCGAATTGGGAAAACTTCAGTTCATCAAGGCAAGTCACCAACAAGATATGGATGGATGGCCGAATTACTGGCCCGGCCTTCCCCCGATGTATTATGCAACGCATTGCGTCGGCCCCGCGCTTGGATTGGTTCGCGGCGAGGCCGAATATGTTTCCTGTTTTGGCTCGGGTACGATCCGGAAAGAACTTCACCGCCACTACAATTCGCCGTATGCGGTGGAGACCGCCCACATCAAATTCAGAAATTCGGACCTGAGCGCCCACGTATACCGGTCCCTGTTTGATGTTGCGCGTCAGTACCGTGAAAGTTTTGAAGTTTACGGATCGAAAAAATCTGTTGAATGGCCCTTGATCGAGGGCGAACCACTTGTGGTTCACACGGCAAAACGTCCCGAACACGAAATTCCTGAGAAAGTAAACTGTCCGGATTTCGCGCATCTGTTGCCGGAGCCGATCCGGCGTTTCACCACCAAAGGTGTATACGATGCAGACGAACATCAGCACCTTTCTTTTATCCAGGGTGCAGGCCATGGCGGTTCTCATCCACACCTTGTCCACCAGTTCTTAAATGCGCTGATAACAAAGCAACCTCCCTATCCAGATGCTGTTCAATCGGCCAATATAACGTGTGTTGGAATCCTTGCGCACGATTCTGCCTTGCAGGGAGGAAAGATCATCTATTTGCCGGAGTTTACATGGCATTAGGAATCGCTCAGGCCAACGCGCTCGTGAATATTTATCTACCCCGATTCCCCGTTGTGGATTAAAAAAAAGCTCCTCCGCTCTTACATAAAATCTATTGTTTTTCACGGTTACAAGGCTTAAATAGCCCTAAACAATTAACCTATGCCTGCCCCCAAGAATAAATACCTGTTAATCCTGATAGTGATCTTTTTGTTCACAACAGGCGCAATTGGAACATCAAATGTTTACGCTCAGAAGAGAAAAGCAAAAAAAGCCCAGGCAACAATGCCAAAAAAAATGGAGATCATCCTGGCGGAAAATCAGATGAGCCGTTATCGGATACTCCTGCCCTCAGGCGCAACTTCTACCGAAAAGAAAGCTGCGACTGTATTGCAGGATTACATTCTTGAGATCTCAGGTGCTGCCTTGCCCGTGATCACCGCTGACCAGCACCGCAGTCAATACGAAATTGTTCTCGGCCAGAACGACCGGCTGGATGATCTCGCCTTGAAAATAAACTTCAACAGTTTGAAAGAGGACGGCTTTACTATCAAAACCGATAGCGCTCGTCTGATCATCGCAGGTGGAAATGAAAAAGGAACGTTGTATGGCGTATACACTTTCCTGGAAAAATATCTCGGTTGCAGGATGTACAGTCCAAAAGTAAAAGTCGTTCCAAAACAAGATCGGATTGTGATCGGGAAAATCGATGATCTTCAGGTACCGTTGATTGGATTCAGAGACACGCATTACCGCATAACATGGGATCCGGAATATATTGACTGGCATAAACTCGATCACGATGCACATGGAAACCGCACCGAGTGGGGAATGTGGGTGCATACTTTTAATGCGCTGGTTCCGCCGGAGACTTATTATGAAGAGCACCCGGAGTATTACGCCATGGTCAACGGCGAGCGAATTCCGACGCAGCTCTGTCTTACAAATCCCAACGTTCTGGAAATCACCATTCAAAACCTCCGAAAAAAAATCGCGCAAAAGCCGGAAGCTAAATACTGGTCCGTAAGTCAAAATGACAACCGCAATTATTGTACATGCGACAAATGCAAAGCCATCGATGATCGCGAGGGCTCGCCTTCCGGATCTATTATTCAGTTCGTCAACCAGGTGGCCGAGCTGTTTCCTGAAAAAATGATCTCCACGCTCGCTTATGAATACGGTCGTAAAGCTCCTAAAACACTCATTCCCCGCGACAACGTCAACATTATGCTTTGCAGTATTGAGATCAACCGCGACAAGCCAATTGTACAGGATCCAAACAGCGCAGATTTTGAGACCGATGTAAAAGAATGGGGAAGGATCGCCAAAGACATCATCGTTTGGGATTATGTTATCCAGTTCAATCACCTGGTCAGTCCTTTTCCGAACCTTCATATCCTGCAGCCAAACATTCAATTCTTTGCTGAGAATGGCGTGTCAGCAATGTTTGAACAGGGCAACCGGGAAGTCGGTGGCGAATTCGCAGAGCTTCGTGCCTACCTGATCTCCAAATTGCTGTGGAACCCATATGAAAATGTCGATAGTTTGATGAACGATTTTCTCAAGGGATATTACGGTGATGCCGCGAAACCCATCAGGAATTACATCGATGAAATGCGCGAAGCATTGCTTCAGGCGGGAAAGCCGTTGCGGATATTTGGAAGTCCCATGGAAGCTGAAACCAGTTATCTCACGCCGGAGCTGATTGCGCGTTACGAAGGTTTTTTCGATGAAGCGGAAGCCAGTGTTGCTGATGATCCTGAGATTCTGGAACGGGTGAAGATTGCGCACTTGCCACTCGACTATGCCATTATGGAACAGGCGAAGAAACATTTCGCCGGAGACCGGGGTGTTTTCCACAAAGTAAATGGTCAATGGCAGGTGCGAACCGATATCCGGGCAAAGATCAACCCATTCACGGACCTTTGTATCAGACAAGGAGTTACTCAGGTCAAGGAGTGGAGTACTTCACCGGAAGAATACCGGGCCGCAATGTACCGCCTGCTCTCCCAGGGAATGAACGAGCATCTCGCGTACAAAAAAAAGGCAGTGTTCATAACACCGGACTCCTCTCGATTGCCAGCCGCGGCGGCACATATGCTTACCGATGGCATCAGGGGCAGCCATGATTACTCCTACAACTGGCTGGCGTTTTCGGGCAAAGATCTCGAAGTGGTGGTGGATCTTGAAGAAATCAAACAGGTGAAGCGAATTGAATCAGCTTATTATCAATATGCCTTCTGGCTGAGAGTTTTGCCAAAAAAAGTGGAATATTTTACTTCGGAAGATGGAGAGAATTTCCAACTCGCCGGGTTGGTAGAAAATACGTTGCCCATCGATCAGTACGGCGGACAACAACGCGACTTTATCCTTGAATTTGAACCGCGCAACGCGCGTTATGTGAAAGTCAAAGCGCATACTATTGGTAACACCCCGGCGTGGCACCCCGGCGGCGGCCGGGCGGCGAATATGCTGATTGATGAGATAGTGGTGGAGTAGTTTGAAAGGTTTGAAAAGTCTGAGAAGTTTGAAAGGTTGAAAGGTAAGGTTTGAAAGGTCTGTAGGTGAGCAATACCCTATATACCTATATACCTATATACCTATATACCTATATACCTATATACCTATAT
>JBBDXJ010000322.1:0-57515 GCA_040902445.1 Cyclobacteriaceae bacterium
TCTATGACACTTCTTTTAAACATCATCGTGGGAGAACAAATAAAAAACCGTTCAATGAGACCCTTATAGATGTCTCCCTCTGGAATGGTCTTTTGTGGAAACTTCTCTGAGTGCCTGTATAACTGCCGCCCATCCTCTGCGATCCAATCCGCGTCAGTGAAGTTTACTCCAACACGATCACCGGCATGCGTCAATGCCATCACGCCACGGCTGACCCTGTCAGGCAAAAGAATATCGTCGGCAGCAAGATCGATTACAAATTCACCTTCCGCCTCAAGCAGGGCGACATTAAAAGCTTTGCAGTTGCCCGAGTTTTTTGAAAGCGATATGAAATTAATTTCAGGATAGGATGCCACGCACTCTTTGATCACAGAAGCACTGTTGTCGGTGCTCGCATCGTCAACAACCAGAAGTTGAATTTCAGAATAAGTTTGCGACAGCACCGAGAAGATGGCGTCCCTGACAAACCTCTCCTGATTGTAGCATAAACAAATGACTGTAACCCGCGGTAAAGACATCAACTTAATTTTTTGTAAAACGAAAGCTTGGAGGTCGGAAGGCCACCGATATGCAATTTAAAATCCAGCAATGGAAAATTTGGTTTACCCTTGAGTGCGGAAGTACCGAGGTCAAACAAGGTAATTTTATTTTGCCTGCAGTATTCATACATTCCTTCCATGAGGATGACCGGCGGGCTTAACCGGTTATATTGCTTTTCGTGATTGGCCACAAAATTATACAGCGTGTTTTTTTTTATCCGGATACTGATGGATGCCGCGATAATTACTGACTGCTGTAAAACCACAAATAGAAGATACTGCTCCGGGAATTCATTTACAGTTCTTTGCAGATCGTCAAATGTGATGGAAAGCTGGTACCCTTTTTCGTGATGGCACCTGGAAATGAACCCGTAGACATCACCAAGTTTTGCCATAGGTAAATCCTGAAAAGTAAAGGCTGCTTTTTGAGCTTGTCTCATCCTGAGCTTTTCTGAATTGCGGATCCTTGCCGCGAAAGGCTCCTGTGTTACAGGAATTACTGTGCTCACCTCAGCATCTGTTACGTGATATTTATGATTGACGAAAAAAGTCTCCACCAACGAAAACATTTCAGGCGAATACGCGCGCGGGGGGTTTTTAATGTAGACTTCACCAACACCTTTCTGCTTTAGCTGAGCTTCAACATATTCAAGAAAGGTATACAAGCGGTTCGGATTGATTTTTTTGGAACATTCAATCGATCCGAAAGGTGCTTTCAGGGGGCTGCGTGCTATCTGATCGGAAACGTGAAAATAAATACAGGCAATTGCTTTCTTTTTACCCTGATCCAGAAGATAAAAAGATACAATACCTGCAGATTGTTGAAGTCCTGCGAAGGCAGGTGTATTAAAAAGGGCTGGCTCAAAGTCTAAGCCAAATCCGGAGGGGAGTGAACCTTCATGGGATATGTACGCTTCCAATCAATAGGGAATTCCTAATTTACGATAGACAAAGTGCAACAACCACGCCGGGCCTATCAGCAAAAATTGAACGTCTTTAAGGAATGAAGGCTTCTTTCCCTCCACCTTATGTCCATAAAGCTGACCGATCCAGCCCACGCCAAAAATAATGATTGACACCAGCCAAAGCGGCGCGATGTCGCTTTGCGTGATCATCCTGACCAAATACAGACACAGTACGATAAATAGCATCATACCGATGCCCAGGGGAATTGAAAGCGATACATAATAGATCAATACCAATATCAATACAACGGCCGCCCAGTTCGCATAAGGGTTTCCCTCACCTAAAAATCGCTGAACACCTTCCGAAGGAATCGATGCGATGAGGCCAATGACACTAAAAAAGATCAGGGGTACACAGATCCAATGGATGATCTTATTTGTTTCGTCCTGGTGGTTTTCACCGTACTCGGACAAAAGCTGATCAATTTTGCGCATAGGATCTAATTATCTTACCAAGTTAATCAGTTACCGTCTAAACTTCAAGTATCTCATACGGTCACTTTGGTTTTTACCTTGCTCCAATTTTTTATTTGCCAGAAAACTTTTCCGGTAGTCAGGTGGTTTCCTTCAACATCGTGTATCCTGATTTCACAAGGCACAACGATCGCATCGTTTACTTTCAAAGGCTCATAAATATTTTCAGCGAACCATTTTTCAGAAGTCGAAAATTCCGCCATAGCATTCATTTTGCCCTGATAATGATATTCCATTTCCAGTCGTTGCATGATCAACCGGAATTTTTTACCATCAAGCTTTGACACCAGTAAGAATCCGGTAGTGAATTCGGAGATGGTGGCTAAAGCACAGGCATGCAAACCACGGATATGGTTGAGGTTTTTCTTTTTGTAGGGAATCAAAGTTTTAAGGTGAAAGTCACCCACCTCTGTAACTCTGAATCCATGCGGCTTATTAAAAGGAACCATACGGTTGAGGGACCAGTTGAGGAGTTTCAAATAAATTGAAGAGTGTTTTGCTTTTTCAATTATCTTGGCAGGGTCGATCATAAAAGTTTAATTGAACCATGAAGTTATGAAATCGCCGGGCAGTGTCCTATTCATCAATTGCTGCAGTATTAAAGAACACATTAAAAATCAAATGCAGCATTTATACCAGTATAAGTAAATTATTTCATGAAAAAGAAAATAGTTGTCTTAGGAGCAGGACTGGTAGGTAAAGCCATTGCCACAGACCTCGCAAAGAATTTTGAGGTCACGTCGGTAGATATCAACGAAGAATCGTTAAGAATCCTGGAGCCACAAGGGATCCAAACCCGGAAGGCTGATCTTGGCAATACCGAGGCGTTGCGTTCTTTCCTTCCTGCTTTTGATCTGGTGATAGGCGCCGTGCCCGGGTTCATGGGTTTTCAGACTGTCCGGACCGTCATTGAGGCCAAAAAAAATATGGTGGATATTTCTTTTTTTCCGGAAGACCCTTTTGAACTGGATTCACTTGCCAAAAAGAACCAGGTCACCATCGTTACTGATTGCGGCGTGGCGCCCGGCATGGGAAATATTATTCTGGGTTATCACAATCAGTCCATGACAATAACTTCGTACGAATGTCTTGTTGGAGGACTACCCGTAGTTCGGGAGTGGCCATTCGAATACAAAGCGGTATTTTCACCTATTGATGTCATTGAAGAGTATACGCGCCCGGCGAGGTATGTCCAAAACGGGACTACCATTATTAAGGAAGCCCTCTCCGATCCCGAGCTGATACACTTTGAAGGGATCGGCACGCTGGAGTCATGGAACTCGGATGGACTGCGGTCTTTGATCAGGACAATGCACGGTATCCCCAACATGATAGAAAAAACCCTGCGGTATCCGGGGTGTATTGAGTATTTACGCGTACTTCGCGAGTCAGGTTTTTTCTCCTATGACGAGATTGAAGTAAAAGGTATGAGGGTCCGCCCGATCGATGTCACAGCAAAGCTGTTATTTCCAAAATGGAAACTCAAACAAGGAGAAGAAGAATTTACCGTTATGCGCATTCGTATCTCGGGAGATGAAAACGGAAAGGGAAAAAACTATGAATACAACCTTCTGGACCGTACCGACCGGCAAACGAACACTTTGTCAATGGCCCGGACTACCGGCTATACCTGCACCGCTGCCGCTAACCTCGTTGTAAATGGAAAGTTCACCAGAAAAGGAATTTGCCCTCCGGAATATTTAGGCGAAGCGCAAGAGAATTTTCGCTTCGTATTGGAGTATCTTAAACAAAGAGGAGTGAATTATAAGGTGACAGGAACCTAACGACGCTTGCTTCGCCCTTGTCTAACGAAGCTTCCAGTATTTTTGATAGATTTTATTTATCGGAGACTGAATTTCAAACCAATCTGGTAAATCCTTTTCAAATTTCTCAGCAATCTCTCTAATGATAATAATTTTTCCAAATAGCTTGTTTAGAAGTAAGAGTTCGTCAATCTTATCCAAAAGTATTAAACAACTCGTATCAGATATTATGGTCCTTTGCATTCTCTACATCCCGGTCAAGGATTGGAATATTTTTCTCTTTCTGAAAGTTTGCTCTTCCAATACCCATAGCTGAAATAAATCGCAAGCCCAAAAGCCAACCAAATCAGGAAGTATATCCATGATAACGCTGGAATTTCTATGAGAAGATAAGAACAGAATAGTACACCCATAATTGGAATGAGGGAAAAATTGCGCAGGAACGTAAGGATACTCAGCACCGTACCCAGGCCAACAAAGATGAGGAACAAAATTGCCTGCAAACCTTCCTGGCCAATATTCAAAAGATTATACGAAATTTTCTCCCGAACGAAGTAAATATAGATCAGAAAAAGAATGGGCACAATGAACTTCCCGTTGATATAAGGCAGCCGAAACTTACCCTGGGGATTTGGCTGACCCGTTAAATTCGCTATCCGTGGCAGCATCAATACACCCCCGGAAACAAGCACGAAGGCGAACAGCGTTCCGATACTGGTGAGATCAGTCATCAGGTCACTGGCCATGAACAACGAGGGTATCGCGACAATGACACCCGTGACAATGGTAGAGAACCAGGGTGTCTGATACCGCGGGTGTATTTTAGCAAAAGCCTTCGGCAATAAGCCATCGCGGCTCATACTCATCCAGATACGGGGTTGACCGAGTTGGAATACCAGTAGTACGCTCGTTGTGGCCACGACGGCGCTGATAGAAACAATGTAGCCGATCCACTTTTGTCCAACCCTGTCAAAAACGAAAGCAAGGGGATCGGTGACCCTGAGTTCGGTGAAAGGGACCATGCCAGTGAGAACAAGGGATATCAGGATATATAGGATCGTGCAGATCAGTAGCGAATAGATCATGCCCCGGGGAAGATCGCGCCCAGGATTTTTGCATTCCTCCGCCGTGGTGGAAATTGCATCAAAGCCGATATAGGCAAAGAATACCGCCGATACCCCCCGCAACACTCCTTCAAAACCATTGGGCATAAAAGGACTCCAATTGGAAGGCTCGACATAAAAAAATCCAATGACGATCACAAAAAGGATGACGACTATCTTAAACGCAACCATAAAGTTTGTCGCCTTTTTGCTCTCCTTGATTCCCACATAAGTAAGCACGCTGATGAGGCAGACAATAATAAAAGCAGGAAGGTTAATGAAGATATGTTTCCCGAAGATAACCGGGGCGGAATGCCATGCATCTTGTACAAATGTAAGGTTGTCGTCAAGCGGTTTACCCTGAGCCAGCGTTTCCTCTACCTGGCCAAATGCGGCCCGGGCTGTGCCGGGATCGGTGGTAAGCCATGGTGGTAACTGCAAGCCAAAGCCTTCCAGCAAATTGTTAAAATAGCTACTCCAGGAGATCGCTACAACAATGTTTCCAATGGAGTATTCAAGGATGAGGGCCCAACCGATCACCCATGCAATTAATTCTCCAAAAGAAACGTAAGCATAAGTATAAGCGCTGCCTGCGATGGGGACCCTGCTGGCGAATTCAGCATAACAAAGGGCCGAGAAGCCGCAGGTTACAGCAGTAATAATGAATAATAAAGAAATTCCAGGGCCTCCGTTAAAAGCGGCCGAACCTATGGTTGAAAATATCCCTGCCCCAACCACCGCGGCAATGCCCATAGAGACCAGATCCCTTACACCCAGGATCTTTTTCAAACCGCTGCCATGGCCAGGGATTTCTTCGTCCCGCTTCACATCCTCGAGGATGGTGGTAATGGACTTTTTCCGAAAAAGTTGGTTAGCCATTAGGAATGTGGTTAAGGCCGCCAAAATAAGAAAATAAACCGCTTGAAAGAACGCCGCCTGGCAATGTGTTTTGGCCTGGAATGTCATCTGCAACCCTGATCTGGTTGTCCGGAATAAGACTACGAAGGTTACGGTTGTACTGGCTTTGAGAAAATTCTTCCAGGCCTTCAGGCAATCTCCGCTGAAACTATTCACGAGTTAATACTTTTTGAGTTATCTTAAGGGCACCTTTATCTGCCTTGACGGTAATTTTTTGGGTATAAAATTTTATTTTTTGCATGGATGTTGGACTTAACCAAAATAAAGATCAGCTCTCTGGCATTGAAGAACTGAGAATCAGCATAACCGCTGAAGAAATTAGCAATCTGCCTTTAAGGACCTTTACCGGCAAAACCACCGTGATCAGTGATCCGGAGGAGCTGGGCAAAATTGTCAAAGAAATTCGATCGCATGATGTGGCAGGTTTTGATACAGAAACACGCCCCAGCTTTAAGAAGGGACAGGTTTTTCAGGTTTCCCTTCTTCAACTGGCTATCCCTAAAAAAGTTTTTCTTATCCGTCTGAATCATACAGGTGTTACCGACGAACTCGCCGGGCTGTTTTCGAATCCCAAAATTGTTAAAGCCGGGGTCGGAATCCGCGATGATCTCAAAGCTTTACAAAAATTACGCAAATTCGAGCCTGCGAATTGTTATGATCTTTCCACCCTGGCCAAAGAAGCCGGACTGCAGGTTGAAAGCGTGAAAAAGCTTACAGCCCTTTTACTGGGCTTCAGGATTTCAAAAAGTGCACAGACTTCCAATTGGGAAGTGATAACTTTCACACAAAAACAAATTGAATATGCCGCGACAGATGCATGGGTTTGTCTGGAACTCTACGACAAACTGAGACGGAAAAGTAATTCAATGCTTTCCTGAATGTCGAAATCAGTTAAGATCGTCGAAAAAAAACTCTTATCGGATAACTGGTATAAGTTGTATAAATATACGTACGACATCACCGATAAGCAGGGTAAGCAGCATCGGCAAACCAGGGAGGCTTATGACCGGGGTAATGGAGCGGTGATCCTCTTATATAATCTGAAAAGCCAAAACATCATTCTCACCAGGCAGTTCAGGTTGCCCACTTTTGTTAACGGAAACGCGGACGGAATGATGATCGAAGCATGCGCCGGCCTGCTCGATGAAGACAACGCAGAAGACTGCGTCCGCAGGGAAACAGAAGAGGAAACAGGATACCGTATCGATCATGTACAAAAAGTTTATGAAGCCTATATGTCACCCGGTTCAGTTACAGAGATCCTTTACTTTTTTATCGGTGAGTATTCCAAAGATCAAAAAGTAAATCAGGGCGGCGGAGTTGATCATGAACAGGAGAACATTGAGGTGCTTGAATTAAATTTTGCAAAAGCTTTTGGCATGATCCGGTCCGGGGAGATTAAAGACGCCAAAACCATTATGCTTTTGCAATACGCGAAACTGAATCTTTTTATGAGTGGTGAGTTGTGAATGGTGAGTGGGGGCGTGACGATGCCTCGATGGTGCCACTGATCTTATGGTGCAGGACTAATTGTGAATGGTGAGTGGTGAGTGGCCCGTGCTCCCCGGCGAAGGTGCTTTGATCTTCTCTTTCAGCATCTTCATCAGTCGAGGGTTTCATGCACCTCGAGAGAAGCAGAGAGAGAATCCATGAGCAGCAGACCCTATTCACAATTCACCATTCACATTGATCATCATCGGATTGGGTCTGTTCGTCATGTTTCGCTCTAGCAGGAAAAACCGCGACTGGAAAAAATGGGATGCCCTGACCGAAGACACGGGAGCTGACTACCTGGATTCAACAGTGGTGTTCGGTGGTGTGAAGAAGAATGTTATCTCCAAAAATTTCAGGGGAGGAGAAACCGTAACCATTTTCGGAGGCACAGAAGTAAATCTTACGCAGGCTGATCTCAACGGCGCAATCGTTCTGGAACTAACCCAGATTTTCGGAGGCACAAAACTGATCGTTCCTCCGCATTGGAGGATCCAGTCAAAAGACATGGTCGCGATTTTTGGAGGCGTGGAGGATAAACGCCCCCTGTTGAGCAATGCGACAACAGAAGAAACCAACAAAGTATTGATCCTGAAAGGGACATGTATTTTTGGTGGAATCGACATCAGGAGTTATTAGTGCTTCGCACTTATTAAGTTTTCTTTAATCATTCTTTTTCATCATAGTTTATGAACTGGTATATTTCAAAGATCGTATTCAGGATAACTGCTGAAAACACGCAACATAAACCGCAATTTGACGAACAACTCAGGTTGATCGCCGCCGACTCGGAAGAAGAGGCGTTCCTGAAAGCGCGTACCATCGGCCTGAGTGAAGAAGATTCTTTCCTCAATGACAAAAAAAACACCGTAAAATGGGAATTTATTAACGTGGCCGAGATCGTAGGATTGAAAAACCTGGAAGACGGAATGGAAATATATTCACATATCCATGAAACAGACGAAGCCAAGTCCTATATTCATTGCATTCATCAGAAAGCGATCTTTCTGAGAATGCAATCCAAATAAATATTTTTAAGTCCTAATCCCTTTGGCACAAAGCTTTTCATATCGCAAACTTAGTTACTTTTTTTTATTGTGGTGCAGCTGCTGGATCTTGCTTCAGACCCTGGCTCTTCAATTCACTTTCGGATTTGGATGGCGGATTAGCCTGGCGGATTCAGCGGTCACCAACCTCATTATTGCTATCGCCGGGTACGACATGATCCTGGTCATGAAGTATTACCAGCCACGTCAGGTTATCGGGGTTGCAATGAGTATCGGACTGGCCATCTTATGCGTATTTGCGATCAACCATTTAACCCTTCTATTGGTAAATGAAACAGACGAGTATGTATCATTCCTTGACAAATCACTCTTCATTCGCGGCCTCTATTCCTGGTTGATGATTGCGCTTGTTAGTGCGCTCACCGGACTTTCCCTTTATATGCGAGAGCGTCAGGAGGCTGACAACCGCAATGTGTCCATTGAAAAGCTCGCCCGTGAAGCAGAACTCTCCAGGCTGAGGCAACAACTGCAGCCGCATTTTTTATTCAACAGTTTAAACTCCATCAGCGCCCTTGCAGGATCAAATCCGGAAGAAGCGCGAAGGATGATCCATCAGCTTTCAGATTTTTTTCGAGGCACTTTAAAAAAAGACGACCAGCAGCTAATACTTTTGTCGGAAGAACTCGAACATCTCACACTTTACCTGGAGATCGAAAAAGTGCGCTTTGGCCACCGTCTAAAAACAGATATTGATTGTCAAACATCGTCGCTGGCAATGAAACTTCCTTCGCTGTTACTTCAGCCTGTCGTTGAAAACGCGATCAAGTTCGGCCTGTACGATACCCTGGGTGATGCCCTTGTGAGTATTCATGCCAGCGCAGACAACGGTTATCTTAAGATCACAGTGAAGAATCCATTCGATCCTGCATCAACCCAGCCCAAACGAGGAACCGGCTTCGGATTGAATTCCATCCAAAGAAGATTGTATTTGCTTTATGCGCGCAACGACCTGGTCACCATTTCTCAAAAAGAAAATATTTTTACAACTGCTATTAAAATACCACAAAGCGCATGATCAAAACGGTTCTAATTGACGATGAGCCTTTGGCGCGAAGTATAGTCTCGGAATATCTGAAGTCTTATCCGGAATTCCAGATCGTCCAGGAATGCAACGATGGATTTGAGGGCGTGAAAGCCATCGCGCAACATAAACCTGATCTGATCTTCCTCGACATTCAAATGCCGAAGATAAACGGGTTTGAAATGCTGGAATTGCTTGATGAAACGCCGGGCGTGATATTCACTACAGCCTTTGATGAATACGCCATTAAAGCATTCGAAGCCCAGGCCGTGGATTACCTTTTAAAACCTTTCAGCAAAGATAGATTCGACAAGGCGATGGGGAAGTGGCTGCAACAACGCCAGGGGGTCACGCCTTCCGTTCCCCGGGAGATCCATCAGCCGGAAGAAAGCAACCGCATTGTTGTAAAAGAAGGATCCAACATCCGGATCATTCCTGCAGCCGAGATCATTTACCTCGAGGCTTACGATGACTACGTTAAAATATTCACAGCGAAAGAAATGTTTCTCAAAAAGAAGACTATGAGCTTCTATGAACAAACGCTGAACAGTTCACAATTTATCCGCGTTCACCGGTCTTACATGATTCAACTATCACAGATCACACGCATTGAACCTTTGGAAAAAGATACCCACCTTGCTATTCTTAAAACCGGCGTGAAAATCCCGTTAAGCAAAACAGGTTATGCGAAACTAAAATCGGTTTTAGGGCTTTGAGGAGTTATTTTCAGTTGAATCTTTTGAACCCCCAGGGGTTCGGATGTGGATTTCAATTACCCATTCATGCGGCGCCGTTCCGGACACATTGTTATGGTTGAGAACCACGCATCTTTTTTCTAATTTCAACAGCCTTTGCCTCACTCTGGCATCCAAGGGTTTTCTGACTGTCTAATAAACTGCCAAGATCAATCCGCAAACCATCGCAAGAAATCATCCACAGTAACCTTTGGGAAAGTTTTTGCGTCTCAAGGAAAAGAATCCTGACGGCTCATGCAACCCTTTTAGAATTAAAGCAGTCTATTAAACCGAAACAAATTACCTCCTATGAAAAAATACAGCCTTTTAACCCTTTTCGCGCTGCTGCTGCTGAGCACCAGCCTCTTACCAGCCCAGAACCGTGAAGTCAGAAGTGTTGAAAACTTCACAAAAATATCCTTCGGATTTCCTGGCAAACTCTATCTCAAACAAGGCAGCCCTCAGAAAGTAGAATTGGAAGGCGACAAAGATGTACTTGAAGAAGTTGAAACGGAAGTCGACGGCGGACGCCTTAAGATAGGAAGAGAAGGTAAGTGGTTTGACTGGAATTTTGGTGATAAAAAGATCACCGTATACATCACGGTGCCCAACATCGAAGGCGTGAGTGTCAGTGGATCTGGTGACATCATTGGCCAGACAAAGATCAATACAAATGACATCGATCTGAACGTAAGTGGGAGCGGTTCGTTATCACTTGACCTGGAAGCCAATGGCGATGTCGACTCTAACGTGTCAGGATCCGGCAACATGGACTTAAAAGGCCACTTCGAAAGTTTTGAAAGTGACGTAAGTGGTTCAGGAAAAGTTATGCTTTCAGCTACGATCGATAACACGGCGGATTTTGGAATTTCGGGCTCCGGTAAGATCGAAGCAAGCGGTTCAGCAGATGTGGTTAAAACTACCATCAGCGGCTCAGGTAAGGTCATGGCCGCCGACCTTCAGACCAATCGTTGTGACGTTCGCATCTCCGGCTCAGGCAGCGTGGAAATAAACGTTAGGAATGAACTTGATGCCAACATTTCCGGAAGCGGAAGCGTATCCTATAAAGGAAATCCGAAAAAGATAAATAGCCACGCATCCGGCAGCGGTAAGGTCAGGAAGATTTGAGTTGCCAAAATCAATTGGGCTAAAGCCCCGCTCTTTTTACCTTTCCTGCACCACTGACTAAAGCCAATGGCAATTGATTTCGATACCCCATTTTGATAGAGAACATCAATTGCCTACCCTTAAGCCGGAGGGATAAAAAGATGAATATCACTGAGATCAGAGATCAGAGTTGTTGTGTTTGCTTCTCCTGGGCCCCCAAAAGAAATGCCTTGATAAAATCATCCAGGTCGCCATCAAGAACATTGTTGGCATCGGTTCGTTCCACTCCTGTACGCGCATCCTTTACCAACTTGTAAGGGTGCAAAACGTAATTGCGGATCTGTGAACCAAAATCAATTCTCATCTTCCCGGCTTCGATTTTGTCGCGGGCGGCATTGCGTTTTTCCATCTCAACCTGATAAAGTCTCGACTTCAGCATTTGCATCGCCTTTTCACGGTTTGCGTGTTGTGACCTTTCAACCTGGCAAACGATAACAATCCCTGTCGGCTTATGGGTCAGCTGAACTTTGGTTTCAACTTTATTAACGTTCTGGCCACCCGCGCCACCGGATCGTGAGGTTTGGATCTCAATATCCGCCGGATTGATCTCGATATTTATGGTATCATCAATAACGGGATATACGAATACGGAGGCAAAGGAAGTATGCCTGCGTCCGTTGGAATCAAACGGGGAAATCCGAACAAGCCGGTGAACTCCAATCTCCGCCTTGAGCTTTCCATAGGCAAAAGGTCCATCCACCTCCAGGGTAGCTGATTTGATGCCCGCCACCTCGCCGGACTGGTAATCAACCTGCGTCACTTTGTATCCATTCTTTTCACCCCACATGATATACATGCGGTTGAGCATTTCGGCCCAGTCCTGACTCTCCGTACCACCAGCTCCGGGGTTGATCTCGACCATAGCGCTGAGCTGGTCTTCTTCTCCACTGAGCATTTTTTTGAACTCCAGTTCCTCGACGCCCGTAGCCGTTTTAACATATTCGCGGTCTACTTCTTCTTCGCCTACATCACCGGCCTCATGAAATTCATTCAGGACTTCAAGGTCCTCCAAAGATTTATTGACCTTCTCAAAAGAATCGGTCCAGGTCTTTTTTGAGCGGATGTTCTTTAGAATCACTTCCGCCTGCTTCGGGTTCGCCCAGAAGTCGGCCTGCTGGGTGATGAGCTCCTCATCTTTTATTTCGAGTGCTTTGCGATCGTAGTCAAAGATACCTCCTCAAGGCGCTCACACGGGCCTTCAAGTCTTTCAACTTGTCTGATGTCATGATTGTATTGTTAAGTTTGGGCGCAAATATAGGGAATAAGGGATAAGGATATAAAAAGTTTAGGGCAATAGCGGTAAAGATTATTCCATCATTTTCAAAAGTTCATCAGGACTGTATACCGGCAAAACTGGTGTGGCGGCTTTTCGTAATTGTTTATCCCTGCTAATGAAGGCGTCGAGTTTGTGATGAACCGCTGTAAAATATTGCAAGGCATCCTCAACATCATTTATTTTGGAATGTAAGGCATGAATGGTTATTTCGTGATCGATTTCAATCACCCTTACCGTGGACAGCAACGCTAAAATAAGCTCCTTCGCTTTTCCACTTCCGTAGGCCTTTGTCAGCCAGTATGCAACAATGTGAACAATAGATGGTGAAATAAATGCGTTTAATCGACCGCCAATGATCTTTTCAATTATTCGTTTAGCCGGAAGGTAGCCCTCACGCTTAAGCATAAAATCCAGGAGGACATTTGCATCCAGAAAAATTTTAGAAACCATATTTTTCAGCCTGATCTTCGTAAAAGGCCTTCTTTAGATCTTTACCCTCCGGAATAGATGGTTTATCCAACCGGTCAACGAGGTCAATAATGGTCCTGCGGTTTGATGGTTTTGTCAGATGTTTAAAATAGCTCTCGACTAATTCTGATACACTGGTTTTTCTTTTTGCGGCGTAACCCTTTATTCTTTCCAGGAGGCTTTCGTCGATAGTAATGTTGAGTCTGGTTTTCATCTTGATTTTTATCAAAGATACGCATAATTTAATTTAATGCGCATATCGGAATAAAATTCTTAGCTAAAGGGTTAATTCTCCCCGTAAGGCAAAATATACTGGCGGGTATCGGGGCGATAAAAAGCAGAACCTTTATCCACCATCATCAGGCGGGTGGGATAATTTATCTTTTGGGATCTCTTCTTCAGCAGAATTAAGGGTATACCGACCGCAAGTGAGGATAAGCTGATAACAGACACCCGGTCGTCCAGATTTGGCGACTGGCCATTTACCAGCACAACATTAATCTGATCGATGAGAAACAGGCCTGATCCAAAGATCACCAGGCCAGCACCGATAGTATTGTAAAATTTCCCCTGTTTGAAATATATTCTTTCTATTTTATGAAAGGCCACGGTATCCCTGTGGGTGACCACTGCGGTATCAGAAAGGTTATTGACATAGGTTGTTCTTGTGGTCTTGCTGCCCTTTAACCTGTAAATGAATTCATCTCCCGGATACAACCGCAAAAGAACATTCTCCCTTTTTAACAAGATCAATTGCTTTTGACCGTGCGCAGCTCCGGCAAAAAATAAAAAAAGGAAAATCAATATCGGTCTGGACCTACTCAAAAAGGTTTCTTGCTTATAAAATGTTTTAAAAATAAAAAAATTGGCGAACATTGCTGTCCGCCAATTGAACATTATTCTATAAACTATGAGATCACATTTTTACAATCCATCCAAATGGGTCGGGCCTCGTTCCATGTTTTATACCGTCAAGTTCTTCGTGTATTTTGTTTGAAAACTCTCTTTTTTCAGAGGTGGGCAGCAAATAGTTTGTGCCTTCATATCCGATCAATTCAATGTGGGCAATGGTTGCAGCCGTACCCACTCCAAACGCTTCCGTCACTGCTCCTTTCTCCAGTGACTCAACGATTTCCTTTACCGATATTTTTCTTTCTTCCACCGGTAGTCCCCACGCACGGGCTAGTTGCAATACACTATCACGGGTAATACCCGCTAAAATAGAATCGCTTAATGCTGGAGTGATGAGTTTATCGTTTATCACGAACATCACATTCATTGTTCCGGATTCCTCGATGAACTGGTGCGATTTTGCATCTGTCCAGATCAATTGATGATAACCCTGGTCTTGTGCAAGTTTTGCCGGGTAGATCGCACCGCCGTAATTTCCCCCGGCCTTGGCATAACCCGTTCCTCCCTGCGATGCCCGCGTATAGTGTGTCTCGATCTTTACTTTGACAGGAGTAGAATAATAAAAACCAACAGGACTTAAGATAACCATAAACGTAAATGACTGCGATGGCCTTATACCAATGTATTCATCAGAAGAAAACATAAAAGGTCTTATATATAGAGAAGAACCTTTTGTTGTGGGTATCCATTTACGGTCGAGCGATATAAGCTCGCTGAGACTCTCCATAAAAATTTCCTCGGGAATGGAGGGCATGCACATCCGCTCCGCGGAAATATTCATCCGCCGCAGATTATCGTATGGCCGAAAGATCAATGCTTCTCCGGAAGGACCATGGTGCGCCTTTAATCCTTCAAAAATCGATTGACCGTAATGAATAGCCGGTGTCGCAGGGCTGACAGAAATATTGCCATATGGAAGGATGCGGAAATTTTTCCATTCCCTTGCCGAAAAATCAGCCATAAACATGTGGTCGCTGTATACCTTCCCGAAAGGGCGATCATTGAAATCAATTTCAGGCAGCCTTGAAAGCTTCACCTGATGTAAATCTATTTTTAAAGAATCTACCATATCCACTATTCTAACCCCGGAAAGTTACGATTTTTAGAAAGACTAACCTAACGATTGGTAGGGAAGGGCGTAGGGCTCACATCCGGGGTTTCCAGGGTGTTTCTTCAATCTTGAGTTCAAGAGCCATTGTACGGGAAAGTACAAACAAATAATCTGAAAGACGGTTCAGGTATTTGATTACTGCAGGGTCGACAGGTTCCGATTGATGTAGCCCAATCACCAGTCGTTCAGCCCGGCGGCATACGGTGCGTGTAATATGCGCGAAAGAAACAGAAGAATGGCCGCCGGGAAGTACAAATGAACGCATTGGTAGCAGCTCAGTTTCCATAGCATCAATTTCTTTTTCTAAGATCAAAATATCTTCTTCAGCCAGCATGGGAATTTTGACTTTGGTGTTTCCGGTTTCCGTGGCAAGCATAGAGCCAATCGTAAAGAGTCGATCCTGGATAGCAAGTAAGATCGCTTTGCGGTTCGTATTGATCTCCTGATCTCGCAAAAGGCCGATCCATGAATTTAATTCATCTACTGTGCCATAGGTTTCTATCCGGACGTCAGCTTTTGAAACGCGTTTCCCTCCAAACAGAGAAGTAGTTCCCTGATCGCCGGTTTTTGTATAAATCTTCATGAATCAAAGTTAATGAACGCGGGGCTTATCACCCAGACACAAGGAATGGGGACTTAAGAACTGATTTTGAAATCTAACAGATGCCTTAATAACCAAATGCTTTAACTCTTGAATTATGACGTATGTGGTAGCGCCAGAACGTTCGTACGGTTGACGTTGTCATTTTTGCGGTCCCATTCTGTCAGACCATCGCGCAAGCGTATGATGCGGTGTGCATAGTGAGCGATATCATCTTCGTGGGTCACCATAATAATGGTGTTGCCTTTATCATGAAGTTCCTGAAACAGGTTCATGATATCATAGGATGTTTTGGTGTCCAGGTTACCGGTGGGTTCATCGGCAAGGATAATGGATGGGTCGTTCACCAGAGCGCGGGCAATGGCTACACGCTGGCGCTGACCACCCGACAATTCATTCGGCCGGTGGTGGGCACGGTCACCCAATCCCACGCTATCCAGTGTGGACATTGCCATTTCATTGCGTTCGGATTTACTGTATCCCGCATAGATCAAAGGCAGGGCGACGTTTTCCAGCGCGGAGGCTCTGGGCAAAAGGTTGAAAGTCTGGAAAACAAATCCGATTTCCTTATTTCGCGTATCGGCCAGCTCGTTCTCAGTCATCTCGCTGACCAGCTTGTTGTTCAGCATATAAGTGCCCGTGGTAGGTGTATCCAGACACCCTACAATATTCATGAGCGTTGATTTCCCCGAGCCGGAAGGTCCCATGAAAGCGACATATTCCCCGCGGTCGATAACAATAGAGATCGATTGAAGCGCATTTACTATTTGGTTACCCATTCGGTAAACCTTTGAAATCTCCTTTGTTTCAATAATTTTCATCGATTCTATTAGTTAACGGAATTGTTGATTAATTACAAAGATGGTCTAAAAACTTAAAAAGTTGCCTCAGATCTTATGCAGGAAACCTGTTTAACGATTTGAAAGGCAAAAAATAAGGAAAAAGCCTAAAGCTGATCATTTATAAACGCCTGTTCCTGTATTGAACGGCGATGAACCTCAACTGGTTCATCATTGTCTGCCGAAGCGCCTCAACCAGGAAGGCCTCGCCCGGCGAAGTGCCTCACGCAGGAGGGGCGTTTATAAATGCCACACACTTTTTGATAACTTCCTCATCTTTCAGGATCCGGGTGTGCCCCAGGCCCCTGGTCCGAAATAATGTAGCCCGGGGGTAGCTTTTCAACATTTCAAGCGCATGATTTAAAGACACTTCGGTATCATTCTCATCATGGACGAGCAACAGCTCCATATCCTGTTTGATATTCCGGATGAAATGCAAGCCGGTAAATTCCTCAAAAGGCCGGCCTGTAGTCTTGTGAATATAGGATTTAAAAAATTTCGCAGTTCCCGGCGAACCATTTATCGTTTTTAAGTAAGTATGGATAATTTCGTCTCCGATGGTGGGCGCGGCGATGTTGATCAGTTTTTTTACCCTTAAGCCATTCATCGCTGCATACAATACCGCACCCCCGCCAAATGAATGTGCAATGATGGCTTCGGGCTCACCTGTTCTATCGCAAATTTTTCTCAACGCTTCTTCAAACTCCCGGATATTGGTAGACCTTCCCTGTGAACGCCCATGCGCCGGACCATCAAAGCCAATCACCCGGAATTTTTCCCCGACAAGAGCAGGGATCATTTTGCGGAACTGCGTGGCGCGTCCAGCCCAACCGTGAACCAGTAACACCGGAGGTCCGTCGCCCCAGGAATAACATTGGATCTTTTTTCCGGCCACAGCCACTGTAAACTTATCCGCGGCTTTTTCAATGGCTTTCTCTTTGTGCGGTACACCGTAATTTAATGGCGTAAAAAATATGGTCACAAAAAAACGGTGGGCCAGCGGGGGAATTGTTTTCTCCATTTTTGGATAAACCCATTGAACCAACTTTAACAAAAAAGGAGTTTTTTTCTTTTTCAATCTTGCAGGGTTAACCGATGGTAAATTGGAAGCTTTGATTGCTAAAACCGGAAGTTACGGGATCATAAACACGTTCATGAAAGACGACATGATTATGATAGTCCACCAGGATCACCGTTGAGGAGCGCGTACCATAGCCGGGACTTTTGATAAACGCGGCGGAGAGGGCTCGTTCGAGTTCCAGCCCCACTCCGGTATCGGGTAGTTGTTCGTCACCACCGATTTTGTCATCTGATAATACGCGGAACAAATCATCGGCGTCGACCACTGGGCCTTTGAGCAGGGCTTGCAATTCAATTTTTCCTTTCTCCACCTTTGGCCAGGGAGTTTCCAGTAAATGATTGCTCAGGCCAAACAATCCTGAGTTCAGAAGGATAACGCCGTCCCTATAATTTGAAAGATAATATAATGAATCAACGGTACCGGCAATTAAACTGAACCCGTTATACTTCCTGGCGCGGGTTTCAACTTTCTTAAGATACTCTTCACCGGTGGTTTTGTCCAGTAAAAAATCCGTAACGAGTTTACCCCGTGAAGGAGCGTTTGGGTTGATATTTTTCAGGTCGCGAAAGTTGGTGACCATACAGATCCTTCCGCTTTTCGTCATGCCAAGCCATGTTCCCATTGCTTCAAGGTCGCGGCCTCCCAGGATTTCGGGATGGTCTTGCCAAAAGGAAGCCGGCTCAGTTTTGCGATCATAAAATTCATCGCGGTTTGCCGCCACGATCAATTTGTATTTCGAATGATTCTTCAGTGCGATAAATATCAGACACATGACGATGCGATCAGAATGCAAAGAAACGAAAGAATCCTATCGCATCATTCGAAAAGTTCCAATTGTTCAGGGAGCAGGGTGAAAGATTTGCGGTGATAGGGTGTAATGCCCAGCAATCGTATACCATCGCGGTGTTCCGGTGTAGGATAACCAACGTTGGTTTCCCACCCATATCCGCAAAATTGCTTCGCAAGGTGATTCATAAGATCATCGCGGTATGTTTTTGCGAGAACAGAAGCTGCTGCAATTGAAAGGTATTTGGCATCACCCTTTATGATGCATTCATATTTAAAATCTCTATATGGATTAAACCGGTTGCCATCGATCAACAAGAGTTCGGGCTGCATGGAAAGTTTATCCAAAGCAAGGTGCATTGCTTTAAAGGAAGCGTTGAGAATGTTGATACGGTCTATTTCTTCATGGTCAACTTCCCCCACTGCCCAGGCGAGAGCATCCTTTTCGATGTGGTACCGCAACTCCTCGCGCTCCTCCCGGCATAATTGTTTGGAGTCATTCAAACGTTTATGTCTGTATTTTTTTGGAAAAATTACCGCCGCAGCAACCACAGGGCCCGCCAGACAACCCCGCCCCGCTTCATCACAGCCAGCTTCCGTCAGGTCTTTCGTAAAGGATGATCGCAGCATAAACCAATTTCCCTTTAAAAATAAATTGATAAACCCAGTACTCAAAAAACATTTTAATACTTTTGGAGACCGGTCACCCGCCCCCTGGCCTGAAAATTTAATAGGCTATTCACTGTCAGCACTCTATCAGCTTGTAGTTAAAGACTTATATAATGACTAAAGAAGAAATAAAAAATCCATGGACGACCATTTCCGGTGATACCAAATACGATAACCCGTGGATTACTGTAACTGAATATCAGGTGATCAACCCTTCCGGGGGAAAAGGAATTTATGGCAAAGTCCATTTCAAAAACAAAGCTATAGGGATCATTGCATTGGATAAAGACCTGAATACCTGGCTAGTGGGACAATACCGCTACACTTTAAATGCGTGGCACTGGGAAATTCCCGAAGGTGGAGGTCCTTTAAACCAGGATCCGCTTGAAAGCGCACAACGCGAATTGCGGGAAGAAACAGGATTGACAGGCGGGTTGTGGTCAGAAATTATTCACCTTCATACCTCTAATTCTGTCACCGACGAAGAAGGCCATATCTTCCTGGCCGAAGATCCGGAGGAAGGAAATAATTCTTTGGAAGAAACGGAAGCTGACCTGAAAGTATGGAAGCTGCCGTTCAAAGAAGCGCTTGATATGGTGCTACACGGTAAGATCACCGATAGCATGAGCATCATGGCCATCCTGAAAGTAGCAAGAATGAAAGGGATCTGAAAATAGCTACGAGTTTCCAGTTTCGAGCTCCGAGCTTTTTGGTCAGGGCTGAGAATAATTTTGAACAGGTCAAATTTTACCTCTTACCTCTTTCAACTTCATAACCATACATTCGGCGTCGTTTTCAATCCAGTGGTTGTATTCTTCTATCACCCTCTTTCTCATCTCCTCTGAAATATATCCATCTTCCACAATTTATTTCAGTTCAGCAACCCTGGACCATATGCCGATTCTCTCAATAAAACACTCTTGATCCTTTTTGTAAACTTCATCCGCATTGAAAACTTCAATTGAGTGAAAGCCTGATTCACGGAAATGATCCGCCAGGTTTTCCGCAATTCTGTTGTCCATCCCCGACTCGGCGCGCCACTTCAAGAAAGCCTGATAAAATACCAGCATACTTTCGGGCGGTTGAGGTCTCCACTCCAAAGCGGTATGGTTGTAGTCAAGAATGGATATCTGTCCTCCTGGTTTTAGAAATGACGCCAGCGTTGTCAACGCGTCTTTTGGATTATTGAGCCATTGTAAAATTCTGGCGGCGACGATCAGATCAAACTTTTCGGGAGGCTGGAAATTGAATAAGTCAGCATGAACCAATTCGAGGTTGCAAACATCTTTGTAAGTTTCGCTTCCGCTTTTAATAAAGGCCTCGGTGTTGTCGATTCCAAGTACGTAACCGGTTGTCCCAACATGTTCTGCTATTCCTTTTGAGATCGCGCCCGTTCCGCATCCGACATCCAGTACCCAAAGACCTGGCCTCAGGATCGGCATCAACGTAGCATAATCTGTCTTTAAGGTTCGGCTGTCAAATATTTTTGTTGTCGTTGCGCTTTCGCGATGGATGGTCTTATTCATGCTGACTCCTAAGGTTTCGGGAACAGTTTCCAGAAATTTTAATCAAAATAGGTCGCAAACTTCACCGACGTGAGCTTGTTATTGACAAATAAATATTCGCTGTTGGTCAATCCCTCGAAAGTCGATATTCGCACCAGGCTTAGATTTTCCTTGCCTCTTAATTCTTCAAACAAGGATGAGAACTCCTCCAGAGTCATTCCAATTCTGATGCCTTTTTTAAATTCAACCTTATCGGAATGGATATCTGCCGAGATCAGCAGCCCATTTTGACTGCTTTGAGGCCGATAATACTCCATCGTCGATTTCCCAAAATTGACCGTCATAAGCGTGTCTGTCAACGTAGAGTCATGCAGGTTTGCAATTGGTTTTTTAGCGATCTTATACTCCCCGATCGAGGCGAGTATGGATCTGAAATCCTCGATAAACGGATCAGCGCCAATTTCCTCATTGACAAATTCAAATTCCAATTTACCATCAGCGTTTACTATTGTATTTTGCTCAGGTGCACCTTCATAGAGCAGATCAGCTTCCGTCACTGAATCAGTACTGATGGCTGCAACCGAGTCATAAGCTGTTTCACTGGTGCTATCAGATTTACAACCAGTGATCAGCAGAATGATAAATAATGCGTGTTTTATCCTATCCATATTAGCCGGGGTTTACGTGGCGTCAAATACTGGTTTACTCAAATTCTGAAAATAATATGATGAATGCAAGATGAATTGATTTTACTAACGTGCCCGTTAGGGTCGATTTTAGAAGACATGAAAGGTCTCGGCGACGAAAAAACGGAATCGCCAACAAACCAATATTAATCCGCTGCGATAGCACGAGCCATAGCGATGGCAAAGAGCACGGCGACTGCTATAGCTGCCAGAAAACTCCGAAAAAAAAGCGTTGAAGTTTTTTGCCCGCATTTTTCACAAAAATTTCCCGTTGCTGGATTGGCACAATTAAGGCAGGGCCCTGTCATAAGCGTATTTCTAATTTTTAAAGTTAGCAAAGGGAACAATTAATCAATTCGATATGACAGATATTAATATCACCCGTTACTAAATTGCCGGATCGCCTTAACCTGAGTCAGAATTTTATTACCTTTTGGAAAACAACCTATGCAACCCCACGCCAAACCGGTAAGGTATTCTCAGACCACCATTACCGAACTCATGATCCCCTCCTATGCCAACTTCGGCGGGAAAATTCACGGCGGGATACTGCTCTCGCTCATGGATAAGGTGGCGTATGCCTGCGCAAGCAAACACGCTGGCACCTACTGCGTAACAGTGTCGGTGGATAAAGTGGAGTTTTTACAACCCGTCGAAGTCGGAGAACTCGTCGCCCTGCATGCTTCGGTGAATTACGTGGGCCGGTCCTCTTTGATCGTCGGCATAAGGGTTGAAGCGCAGAATGTAAAATCCGGAACGGTCAAACACACCAACTCCTCTTACTTTACCATGGTTGCCAAAGGCGATGACGACAAACCCACAAAAGTACCCGAACTCATACTTCAAAATGCAGAACAGGTGAAAAGGTTCATCGAGTGCCTGAGAATGAAAGAGATCAAACATGCTGTAAAAGAAAAAATGGATGATGCGCGGTCGCACATTGAAGTAAAGAATGCCGGACGCATTCTGAAAGATGAGCGTTGCATCATTCAATATGTCACCTCACCTGCGGATACTTCCGCTGCATAGGTCAAGTTGAAGAACCTTCCAGGTTGCAATATTACCGGCTTTAAAAAGATTTTTTCATCGGATTCAAATTATGTAGCTTGACCCCTGAAATGGCCATGGACAGAACCCAGCCGAAGGCTTCAAAATCAGCGTAGCCATTTCCGGTTCCTTGTAAATAAGATTACGAAATGAAATTTCTCTGGAGGCTTTATACTTTTTATGGCCTTATTATATTTTTTCTCCTCTTTGTTGTTTTTTTCTTCCTGCTGCTCATCCCCATTATTTTTCCTAAGAAGTTCAGGTTTGTGGGGAAGTTCAACCGATGGTGGGCAAAGCTATTACTCATACTGATCGGTCTCCCTTTTAAGGTGGTTTATCAAGCACATTTTAACCCTAAAAAACAATACATATTTTGCCCGAATCACTGTTCCTACATTGATATCGCCACGCTGGCGCTAAACAAGCACGACACGGTGTTTGTCGGAAAAAATGACATGGAAAACATTCCGTTTTTTGGGTTTATGTACAGTAAACTTCACATTACGGTAGACCGCGCCAAGTTGAAAAGCCGCTATATCACCCTCGTGAAATCACTCAAAGCTATCGATCAGGGCAAGAGTCTCGTTATTTTTCCCGAAGGTGGCATCGTCACTAAATACCCCCCTGCCATGGGTGAATTTAAAGATGGTGCATTTCGCGCTGCCATTGAAAAACAAATCCCCATCGTTCCTGTCACCATTCCATTTAATTGGATAATTTTGCCCCCTGACCGATTCGTGTTGCATTGGAAGCCCATGAAAGTGATCTTCCATGAACCCATAGATCCTTCCATTTATACCTTAAAGGAATTGCATATTTTGAAAGCCAAAGTAAAAAGGGTAATTGAAAACGAACTCTATAATCATTTAAGCAAGCATGAAAATTAACCGCGAACTACTGGATAAGATAGCCCATCTCTCGCGACTCGAATTTGATGAGAAGGATGCCGAAAAAATGATGCGTGACATGACGGAAATTGTCAACTGGGTGGAAAAATTAAAAGAAGTGAACACCGATGGCGTTGAGCCATTGACTACGATGTCACACGAAGTGAATGCATTTCGCGAAGATGAAGTAAAAGAACACCTTAGCCATGAACGCGCCCTGCGTCATGCTCCCAAAAAAGATGATGATTATTTCCGTGTACCTAAAGTTCTGGAGTAAACATTAGTGTGCCTTGAAAATCCTGAAAGTTGTCGTGGGTTTTTTGTACAAGCTCTGGGTGTTCCTTGTGTTCACTGTCTTTATGATCATCCTGCTGCCGGGAATTGTTCTGCCTTTTTTACTCGGCCAGCGTTTTGGCTCCATCGGTTACGCCTTCCTCTGGCTGTGGAGCTGGATGTTCAGTAAACTTACTTTTATCCGCTATAAATTTTTTGGGAGGGAAAACTTTTCCGGGGGAAAAGCATACATCTATGTCAGCAACCACACCTCCTTTCTCGATATCCCCGGACTAGTCATGTTATTACCCGGACAATTCCGGCCTCTTGCAAAAAAAGAATTATCAAAGATCCCAATCTTTGGATGGATTGCCAGTACCGCAGCAATTATTGTTGACCGCTCCAGTCCTGAAAGCAGGAAAAAAAGTATTGACCGGTTAAAACTTTTCCTGAAAAACGGGATCTCTATACTGATCTTCGCGGAGGGTACCCAAAACCGCACAAAGAATTTATTACAACCATTTCACGATGGAGCCTTTCGAATCGCCCTCGACACTCAGCAACCCGTTCTTCCAATAGTTATTCTTGGCGCCGGTCGCCTTATGCCGCCGGGCACCATAAACTTAAAGCCTGGACTGATCCGCCTCTATGTAGGAAAAGAAATTCCAACCACAGCACTCACCGCGCAAAATGTCAGGGAATTGAAACAAACGACGTTTGATGCGATGACAGAGATGATGGGGAACGTGAGTAGTGAGTAGTGAGTGGTGAGTGGTGAGTGGTGAGTGGCTCCTGCTAGCAGTTAAGTAAATGATCCAGGGTTTGGTATTCATTGAATTTGTGGTCAACACCGATGGCGCCGTTGTGGATGCATCAGTAAAATCAGGATTGGGTTTTGGATGTGATAAAGCTGCGCTGAATGGTTTTAAAGAAGTGAGTAAAGAGCAATGGAAACCCGGAACCAAAAATGATCAGCCTGTGAAGGTTAAGATCGTGTTGCCGTTTTCTTGCCGGATCATTAAGACGTGATAAATGTGCGGATCCGTTCACGTGTTCATGTTGCCAACTGAACTCAAATCTAAGAATGCAAAGTTTGGTCAGGTTGGGAGCGCGGGATTCCACTATTCATAATCCAATGTCGTTTACTTAAGCTCTAAAAATCCAATTACACAGACACTAAGATGGCAAAAGCAGCGCGGCAAAGAGTTGCATCAAATAATATGTATGACGAAGAAGTGCCTGCAGAACTAACAGTATTTCCTAACCCGACTTCTTATTGGCTTTCCATCAGGCTATTTACCCCCCGGAAAGAGGAAAATTTGGTGCTCATAGCAGATGCCATGGGTAAAATAGTGGCCAGAAGTATTTTTGGATCTGAAGAGGATACTATGGATATAGGGTATTTGTTGCCTGGTATTTATCTTGTGGTAGTAACCAATAGTAATGGCCGATGGATTGAAAAATTAATAGTTAACAAGTAACCTATAGATCAAGACAACCTGTTGATTTGGTTAATGTGTCAAAACAATGAACATAAATAACTAAGTCATGAAAACCTTCTATATAATTACAATTCTTGCTCTGACGGGTGGATGTAAATACGATGATGTTAATCCGCTTATGAAAATAGAGGCCAGCATTGGTGAATCCTTTATAGTTTCTGCTCCTGCGGAGTGTCTCACCACTGACCACTCACGAAGTAATTGGCGCAACCCAGCTATAAAATGTATAAACTGAATTTAGCGCACGCACCCACTTTCATATAACATGCCATCCAATCTCCGAAAGTTGGTGCTCCGATGCAGCGGAGTCCCTGAGACAGGAGACTCCGCGGAGACAACTAAACAACTCACGAAGTAATTTGGCGCAACCCAGCTATAAAATGTATAAACTGAATTTAGCGCACGCACCCACTCACAACTGACCACTCACCACTCACAAAGGCACGTAAACCACCTTCTTCGTCTCGAAGAAGTCTTCCCCGAACACCGTATTCAGTTCAAAGATCTGGTGTGGTTTTTTCAGTTCGGCCAGTTCTTCATCGAGGTCACCGCCTTTAAGATACAGGATGCCATTATATAAGGCGTGCTTTGATTCTTTCTTCACCTTCCCGTTTACCCATCCGTAAAATTCTTTGAGACGTGTCACTGCGCGGCTAACAATAAAATCGTATTCGCCATTTACCTGTTCAGCGCGGATCTGCTCCGCCCGGATATTTTTCAGGCCTATTCCCTGCGCCACATTCTTCACAACCGTAATTTTTTTTCCAATGGAATCGACAAGGTGAAACTGCGTGCGGGGAAAAAGGATGGCAAGGGGAATGCCGGGAAAACCACCTCCAGTACCGACATCAAGGATCTCAGCCCCGGGGTTGAAGTGCGTTAGTTTTGCGATGCCCAGTGAATGTAAAACATGGTTGACATAGAGATTGTCAATGTCTTTCCGGGATATGACATTGATCTTTTCGTTCCATTCCGAATACAGCGGCAGTAGTTGAGTGAACTGTTCCTTTTGCAACGCCGTCAACTCCGGAAAATAGAAAAATATGAGTTCAGTGCTTTGCAAATTCAGGATCGATCAGATATGATCACGCTTATTCTTCACCATTTCAAACATGAGTTCACGGGCGCGGTGGAGTTGGGCTTTCACCGTTCCCAGGGGAGCATCGAGTTCCACCGCTATTTCTTCATACGAAAGCTCGTGAAAATACCGAAGCCTCACAAGCTTTTGATATTTGGGCGGGAGCTTACCAACAAAGATCTGGATAAGTTCTGCCTTCTGGGCTTTAATCGTTTCCTCCTGTGGATTGAGATTCTCATCCTCCACATCAATGGAGACCGATTGGCCGTCATCATCCGTAAAAGTATTTTCTATACTTAGTGTATTCAGTTTTTTCTTCCGGATAAAATCAATGGTATTGTTAGTGGCAATGCGGAAGAGCCATGTGCTGAAAGTAAAATCCTTTTTGAAGCGATGAAGACTGCGGAAAGCTTTGGCGAAAGATTCTATTGTGAGATCCTCGGCATCATCGACATTCCTGACCATTTTCAGGATCATGTGATACACCGGACGCTTATAACGCTGTAATAATTTAGCATAGGCCTTATCGTCGCCACCGACTGCCAGGTCGATCAGGCGAAAGTCCTCCACTGCCTTATCCGAAAAATCGCGTTTCAGTTCCTCCATCGAATCTTTTTAGTTGTTAGCGCCACGAGACCCGTTGAAAGATAGTAAATCGCATATACAAAATCTAAGATCGGAAGGGTCCACAGCCCGAAGCCCAGGGATGATTTCTTCAACATCGACCTGAACAGAAGAATTAAGAGGATCCACCTAAGCAGGAACGGCCCCAGAATGAGATAGGTCTCAACTGCAATCAGGGTTGTCTTCGATCCCGCTAAGGAGATCATTAACCAGATAACAAGGATCAGCCACGACAGCCATGTCAATATCCACGCAACGCCAAAGAGTGCGAGTAAGAAGCGGTGAGAAAAGCGATAGCGCTTGCCCACCGAAAGATGCCTGACCTTTTGGTCAATAAAAGATTGCCATGTAGTTTTTGGAATTGAATATACGTGACTTTCCGGTTCGAGTTGTAAACGGGTATTTCCTCCGTGCGCGTGCATATTAACAAAGAGGTCGTCATCGCCTCCCGTTACATGCAGGTAATTGTTAAAACCCTTCTGTTCAAGGAAAAGCGATTTCCGGTAGGCGAGATTTCTTCCCACGCCCATGTAGGGATTTTTCATCCATCCAAAAGCAAAATATTGAATGGCCGTAAGAAGTGTTTCAAAGCGAACAAATAAATTAACAAACCCGGGTTGCCTCAGGTACGGAGAAAAACCCAGAACAAACTGTGTACCGTTAACGAAATGACGGCTCATGCTGCGAATCCATTGCGAGTCGCGTGGACGACAATCGGCATCGGTCAAAAGGATCCACTCGTGCGCGGCAGCCTTGATACCCAGGGTTATGCCGTATTTTTTACCATTCACGCGCTCGGGAGTATCCTTTACATTTACCATGCGAAGCCGCGCATGAACTTTCGTTTCTTCCAGCAAAAAATCAAAGGTGCTGTCATTCGAACGATCATTTACAATGATCACTTCAAACTCCGGGTAGTCCTGAGATAACAATAATGGAATTAGCGCTTTCAGATTTTCCGCTTCATCATGTGCGCACACTACTATAGACACCGGCACCTGTGCTTCACTACCTTGTTGAGGCTTTCGGGCAAAGGCGATCAAAAAAACAAACAGATAAACCAGCTGAATACCAACGGCTATCAGAAAAAATAAAATTAGAATCTGCAACGGTTAATGGGGTTTGAGGCACAAAGATAACTTTTGATGCCGAGCTCGAAAGGATTTTTTAACCGGGTAAAAACAAAAAGCTCCGGAGCGATTTTCCTCCAAAAATGAGTCGGTCTGGAAACGCAATAAAAGGCTTTGGTCACAAGCTTCCTGAATAGAGTCTCTAAACCCTTTGTCTTAATAATGGACTTGTTTCAATTTTTTCCGTTTGAATGATAGAAGACAGTGTCCTGTTCAAATAAAATACACAATTTTTGCGAAAAAAGCAAGGAAAAAGCACAAAATTGTGTGCGCACACATATATATTGTGTACGCCAACAGATTCCCTAATTTTACGCAGCGAACTTCACGGATATGAATGCCAAGAACGTAAGGATCAAGGATATCGCGCAGTTATCGGGTGTTTCAGTAGGAACCGTAGACCGGGTTCTTCACAATCGCGGCAGGGTTTCGGAAGAAGCCTTAAAAAAGGTCCTGACTGTTCTGGACCAGATAGACTACAAACCTAACGTCATTGCCCGAACGTTGGGCTCCAATAAAACATACACCATCGCTGCCCTGATTCCCGACCCCGCCCAAGATCCGTATTGGGCGTCCTCAAAAGCCGGAATTGATCAGGCGCAAACCGAATGGCTGCGTTATGGCGTGAATGTAGTACCCTACTTTTTCAACCTGTATGAAAAGAGTTCGTTCCGGGAAGTTGCTGAAGCTCTTACTACCGACAATCCCGACGGAATACTGATCGCACCGATCTTTTATCATGAAACTCTTCCATATTTCAACCGTTTTCAATCGCTGGGCATCCCTTACGTGCTTTTTAACACAAACATTGAGCAGGTTGCGTCCCTGAGTTTTATTGGTCAGGATCTCTACCAGAGCGGCAAGGTTGGCGGTGAACTTATGCAACTTGCCTTGCGAGGAGAATCAGGTGTTCTGGCCGTGCTGCACATGAACGAAGACCTCGGAAACTCAGTACACCTCGCGGAAAAAGAACGCGGCTTCCGCGAATATTTTCAGCGGACCAATAACGGCAAATTCGAAATACGAACGCTCAACCTTTACAATCCGTCCGACGCATCTTTGGAAGAGCACCTGGCGGACCTGCTGAAAGAACCCCAGCTGAAAGGAATTTTCGTCAGTACTTCCAAAGGTACTTTTAACATTGCCGCTTTCCTTGAGCGCTATAACAAGACGGAGGTGAAACTGATCGGCTACGATATGCTGGAAGAAAATATACGTTACATGAAAAAAGGCATCATCAACTTCCTTATCAATCAAAATCCAAAACGACAGGCATTCCTGGGAATTAACCACCTGGTCAGCCATCTTATTCTTAAAAAAACAGCTCCTGCCCGCGATTTACTTCCCCTGGAGATCATCTCGCCCGAGAATATAAATTCCTACCTGAATTCCGGAAGTCATTAAAATAGTACCACGCACGCGTAGGTTGAAAGGAAGGTAAATAGGTACTTTACCCCCTACCAGTTGACCTGTATTTCAACCTGTATTTAACCTGTATTTAACTTATTTTTGGGCCTTTATGAAATTCAGACTGGTTGCCCAGGATCCGCATTCATCCGCGAGGGCGGGTATTCTTTCCACCGTCCACGGTGAGATCGAGACACCGATATTTATGCCAGTGGGCACAGCGGGGTCGGTGAAGGCTGTCCACCAGCGCGAACTTGAAACAGATATCAAAGCCCAGGTCATTCTCGGAAATACCTATCACCTTTACTTGCGCCCGGGCATTGCGTTGCTTGAAAAAGCCGGAGGGCTCCATAAATTCAATGGCTGGAGCAAACCAATTTTAACTGACAGCGGCGGTTACCAGGTGTACTCTCTTGCGGAGAACCGGAAAATATCTGAAGCAGGTGTTGCGTTCAGGTCACACATCGATGGTTCGTCTCATATCTTTACTCCGGAATCAGTTATTGACATCCAGCGATCGATAGGAGCTGATATCATCATGGCTTTTGATGAATGCACGCCATTTCCATGCGATTATGAATATGCACGGATTTCGCTGGAACTCACGCATCAATGGTTGAAGCGCTGTGTTGATCGGATGAGAAACACCGCACCCGCTTACGGTTATGAACAGGCTTTATTTCCAATCGTTCAGGGAAGTACTTATAAAGATCTCAGGGAAAGATCTGCGGAATTTATTTCAGCCCAGGACCAACCCGGTAACGCGATCGGGGGTTTATCGGTGGGCGAGCCTGCCGAAGATATGTACGCCATGACAAGCATTGTATGCAATATACTGCCGGCCAGCAGACCGCGCTATTTAATGGGGGTGGGAACGCCCGAAAACATTCTCGAGTGCATAGCCCTGGGGATAGATATGTTCGATTGTGTTATGCCCACCCGTAATGCCCGTAACGGCATGTTGTTTACAACCCGCGGAATCATCAATATCAGGAACGAAAAATGGAAAGATGACCTTTCAGCTATAGATCCAGACCTCGGTGGATATGCGTCATCGTTTTATACAAAGGCGTATCTTCGTCACCTGATCATGAATAAAGAGATACTAGGCGCGCAAATTGCTACCCTTCAGAACCTTACGTTTTACCTTTGGCTGGTAAGGGAAGCGAGAAAAAAGATACAGGAGGGCACTTTTGCTGACTGGAAAAATAAAATGGTAAAAGTAACATCACAACGATTATAACAGTCGGCAGCCACGCCCACCTTGCTGTGGACCGTGGGCTGTGGACTGTGGACTGCCCATGAAGATTCTGGATAAATATATTTTAAAGACGCTGCTGAGCACATTCTTTTTCGTGGTTGTGATACTGCTGGCGGTCATCACTGTTATTGACCTCACCGAGAAGATGGACAAATTTGCGAAGGCCGGGGTAACCAGCGCGCAGATAGCAGGATATTACCTTGACTATATTTCCTGGATCGGCAGTTTTATTGCGCCAATCACCATGTTTATTGCCACGGTGTATGTATGCGCCCGAATGGCTGGCCACACTGAAGTAATTGCAGTGTTGAGCAGTGGCGTAAGTTTCAAGAGGTTCCTCCTGCCTTTTTTGATTGGCGCGGGAATCATCGGCAGCATTAGCTTTCTGTTGAACGGATGGATCATTCCCGATTCCAACAAATCGCGGCTGGAATTTGAAGTGCTGTATATCAAGAATAAATTTTATTACGACAAAAGGAATATTCACATTCAGGTGGCGCCTGAGATCTATTTGTATTTGCAGAGTTATAACAACAATACGAATACAGGCTATCACTTTTCGCTTGAGCGGTTCAGGGACAACCGGCTCATCGAAAAACTTACCGCGAACCGTATTGAATGGGACACCACAAAACAAAAGTGGACCTTGCGGGACTATAAAATACGCAAGATCGACCGCGTATTTGAAACCGCTTCCCGCCCGGAATCCGTTCCGGCTTTCCAGAATACGCAGGTGGTTGTGAGCAGAGACAGTCTGACAAGCGGCTCCAGCCTGGACACAGCGCTGGTGATACATCCGAAGGAATTCGAAAGCGATTACCGCAAATATGATGGCATGACCTTAAATGAATTGAATGAGTACATCAGAACATTAAAAGCCAGAGGATCTACGGGTGTCGAAGTGTACGAGGTGGAAAAATACACCCGTTATTCCGCTCCTTTTACGATCATGATACTCGTGTTCATGGGGGTGATCGTTTCTTCCCGGAAAAGCCGGGGTGGAACCGGATTGCAGATTGCTGTTGGTTTCCTGCTCTCCTTCATTTTCATTTTATTCTTCACTTTATTCCGCACATTTGCAGAAGCAGGTTCAACCCCTCCGCAGATATCGGTATGGATACCCAACATTGTTTTCGGCGTGATTTCCATGGCCATGTATAAATACGTTCCGCGTTAATGGCATCATCAACCGATTACCTGAAGCTTCATTTTATTGTTTTTCTTTGGGGATTCTCAGCCATTCTCGGCAAGCTCGTTTCGATCCCGGCTGTGGAAATGGTTTGGTACCGCTCTATCCTCGCCGCCATCGGCATGGGAGCCGTGATATATTTTTCAAAAGCTACTTTTAAAATTTCCCGCGCTGACCTCTTTAAACTCCTTGCTATCGGGGCCATTGTTTCACTTCACTGGATTGCCTTTTTCGGGTCGGCGCGAGTCTCGAATGTTTCGGTGAGTCTGGTTGGATTTGCAACAAACTCCCTGTGGGCCGCGATCCTGGAACCCTGGTTCAACAAAACGCGCATCAAAAAATATGAAGTATTGCTCGGCCTTATTGTGATCACAGGTCTTTATATTATTTTCTCATTTGATTTTCAATACAAGCTCGGATTACTGATCGGCATCTTTGCCGGTTTTTCTTCATCATTGTTTGCAGTGTTTAACTCAAGAATGGTGAAACGGGTTTCTGCGCGCAGCATCACCTTTTATGAAATGATAGGTGTATTTATAGCTACCGGAATATTTCTGCCTTTTTTACAACTCGCCGGCGTGGAGCTCCGGTGGCCGTTGCTTCCTGCCGGAATGGATTTTCTTTATATCGCGATCCTGGCGGGAGTTTGTTCAGTATATGCGTATACCGTGGCCGTTGATCTTATGAAGCGAATATCGGTTTTTATGATTCAGCTGACCCTCAATCTCGAACCCGTCTACGGCATCATCATGGCCCTAATTATTTTCGGCCAGCAGGAAAAAATGACCCTGAATTTTTACATAGGCACACTCGTTATCCTGGGCGCTGTAATAACTTACCCCATGGTCAAGAAGCGCTTCGACAGAACTGTTCTGCTGGATTAATCCAGAAAGCCGCACCAGTAAACAAGGCTATCAAACTCTTTTTTCAGATCCACTTCATTTTTAAAGATCCCGAAGACAGCGGATCCCGAACCGGTCAGACTTGCGTAGGAGGCGCCCAATGCATACATTTTTTGATGAAGGGCTTCAACAAGCGGAAACTGTTTGAACAATACCGCCTCGAAATCATTCCCAAGCAATTCTTTCCATTCTCCGATCGGATGATGTTCCAATATCTGCCGGAGGTCTGTCGTCCGGTTTCGCGGTGTAATTCCGGCGAAAGCCCGGGCGGTAGAAATGTGCACTTCCGGCTTTACGATCACGAGGTATTTTCCCTTCAGGCTCACGGCGACATCTGATAATATCTCTCCCCTTCCCGTACCGATCATTGCTTTGTTTTCAATAAAAAAAGCGCAGTCACTCCCGAGCTGCGCGGCGTACTCCTTCAATTTTTCCCCGCTGAGTGCGAGGTCAAAAATCCCGTTCAGCGTGCGCAAAGTATAAGCTCCGTCAGACGATCCGCCGCCCAACCCCGCACCTATTGGAATTATCTTATGGAGGTGAATAGCCACCGGCTTAAGACCGTAGATCTTTTTCAGGATTTCGTATGCACGAACACAAAGGTTGTCAGCGGCCGCACCGGAAACGGGTATTCCTGATTGGGAAAAAGAAAAGCTTTTTGCCGGAACAATATCCAACACGTCATTCCATTGAACGGGGTAGAAACAGGTGGTGATATTATGGTACCCGTCAGGCCTTTTGCTGATAATATTTAATCCAAGGTTAATCTTACAGGATGGAAAAGAAACCATAGCAATTGTTGGCTATTGGTTGTTGGCTGTTGGCGAGAAACCAATTGCCAATGCAATAGTTATTTGGAAAGTTTTTCGATCAGGTCCTGGGTAATACCCGTTGTGGAGAAGCCGCCGTCGTGCATGAGATTCTGCATGGTAACCATTCGTGTAAGATCGGAAAACATCACAGTAATATAAGCAGCACAATCTTCCGCGGATGCATTTCCCAGCGGCGACATCATTTGCGCATAATCGAAGAACATATCAAAACCTGCAATACCAACCCCTGCGGTTGTTTTGGTTGGGGATTGGGAGATAGTGTTGACCCGTACCTTCTTCGATTTCCCAAACCGGTATCCATAACTCCGCGCGATGGATTCGAGCACGGCCTTTGCCTGCGCCATATCGGAGTAGTCGGGGAATACCCGCTGTGCGGCAATGTAAGTTAAGGCTAGGATAGAACCGTGTTCATTCATGGCGTCAGTCTTCTCTGCGGTTTGCAAAACTTTATGGAAGGACAGGCCCGAAATATCCAGCGTCTTTAAAAACCAGTCATAGTTAAGGTCGCCGTAGTCCCTGTTCTTTCTGACGTTGGGACTCATTCCAATAGAGTGAAGAACAAAGTCCAGTTTGCCTCCCAGCACCTCCATAGATTTAGTAAAAAGGGTATTGAGGTCTTGTTCGGAGGTAGCGTCGGCGGGGATAATTTCCGCATTGCAGCTTTTAGCCAGGTCGTTGATCTTGCCCATCCGCATGGCTATTGGGGCGTTGGTGAGTGTAAATACTCCGCCTTCCTCTTTTACTTTCAAGGCTGTTTTCCAGGCGATTGAGTTCTCGTCCAGTGCTCCGAAAATTATCCCGCGTTTTCCTTTTAATAGGTTATATCCCATATTTTCTGCCTTTTTCTTTTGTCCGCAATATTACAAATAGTCGGGTAAGGCGGAAATCCCGTAAAGAAATTCCCCCCGGATTGTATTAAAAGATGAATGAATTGTTTAAATTACTATCCCCTAACCCCTTAATCCTATGGAAAGCAATTCGGATTTTATTTTGTCCTGGGATCGATACATGAGCCTGGGAGCATACGTCTGTGTCGGCCTTGCACTACTGATCCTGTTGTATCATGAGTTCCGGATCATGATGATCAAAGATTACAAGGAAAAATATGATTATGTTAACCTCAATGAAATCAAATTTTTCTGGTACGCTGTGATCGCCCTTATTACGGGTGCTGCTTTCTACGCCAATTCTATTGGAACAAAGATGATCTTTTCAGATGTCACCATCTGGTTCTACGTTCGGATTTTCATGACAGCGAGTTTTGCCGTAATCGCGTATTTTATTTTTTACAGTCTCGTCCGGATCTATTATCCGCAGTACGTTGAAAAACGCCTCAACAAGTTACGCCACAAGCCAAGGCTCTCTCCTTCGGGAAACGTCATGCGCAAGCTGAAGGAAAAAGAAGAGGAGGCACACCTTGAACCGGAATTGTTCAGGGAACAAAGTGAAGTGCACTCTGTTGATTACGATGTGTGGCTTGATGAGCAGACAGGTTTCACGAAAGTAGAAAAGTACCATGCTTACCAGCATGCAATAGAATGTCCCGAGTGCGGGTATGTTACTTTCCGGGTGCGAAACGAGGAAATTGAACAACAACCCACTGATGATGAACCCGGGCTTCTTGTAAAGCACTACCGTTGCGGTTACTGCAACCATCGCGAGGCACGTGAGTCAGTGATCGCAAAACTTTCGGAGAATGTAGCGTGACCCTGCATGGTCGCCACCAACGTCGTGGCGTTTCAGCAGGAATTATAAGGTGATGCTATTCAGACTGGACCAGTCTTTCAAATTTTTTGCTTTCTTTACCGCGACAATGAATTATTATTCCCAATTTGCTTTTTGATTCTGGGAATAATAAATGTTAGGGAGGCATAAGCGGTTAAATGGAGAATAAGCAAAAAAAACCCATCGGAATATTCGACAGTGGAATCGGAGGGCTTACCGTGGCGCATGCCATCAAAACTTTATTACCGGAAGAAGATCTTATTTATTTCGGCGATACTGCTCATTTGCCTTACGGAGATAAATCGGAGGCTGCCATCCAGGTTTACTCTATAAAAATTGCCGACATACTATTGAAAAAAGGTTGTAAGGTGATTGTCATCGCATGCAACTCCGCGAGTTCAGCATCGTATGAGCTGCTGAAGGAATATGTCCGCACGGATACGCACGTCATCAATGTAATTGATCCCATGGTTGAGTTGGTGATCCGGAATTTTAAAGGAACGAATATTGGATTAATTGGTACCAAGCGGACGGTACAATCGGGTGTGTATGGGCGAAAAATTCAGGAAGCGAACAAGAATATAACCTTGCATTCCCTTGCGACCCCGTTGTTGGCGCCCATGATAGAGGAAGGTTTTTTTAACAACCAGATCAGTCATGAGATCATCGCTCAATATTTATCAGATCCTGAGTTAAAAAACATTGAGGCGCTCATTCTCGCCTGTACCCATTATCCGCTGATCAAAAAAGAAATAAACGAATATTATGGTGGCAAGATGAAGATCCTTGACTCCTCTGAAGTGGTAGCGCAAGCGCTGCTGAAATATTTATCAGAAGAGGGCCTGTTGAATACCACCCATCGCGCAGATCACCATTTTCTGGTATCGGATTTTACAGAATCCTTTGAGTCTTCGGCACGTATGTTTTTTCACGAATCTGTAAAACTTGAAAAGCATTCACTATGGAATTGACCCGGCATTACACCAGTTGGTGACAAATCTTCGCCTGGAAAGAAATGTTGTGCCGGTTCACGAATAAATTTTAGCATCTTAGGTAGAAATTCAGGGGATTGACAACAATCATTTTTCTTTTACCTTTTCTAGTCATTTATGCGGTTTTAGCCATCTACGCAGAGCGGAAAATATCTGCGTTTATTCAGGACAGGCTCGGCCCTATGGAAGTGGGTTATTATGGAATAGCTCAAACCGTTGCGGATCTTCTGAAACTTCTTCAAAAAGAGGATATCATTCCGGCGAAAGCCCAGAAGGGATTATTCAAAATTGCTCCCGTTGTAATATTTGTGTCAGTATTTGCAGGTTTTTCGGTATTGCCTCTAAGTCCATCGTGGTCCGGCGCGGCATTATCCTCGGGTCTTTTCTTTCTGCTGGCCATTATTTCCCTGGATGTCATCGGAATAATTCTGGCGGGATGGAGTTCCAACAATAAATACAGTGTGTTAGGAACAATGCGTTCGGCGGCCCAACTGATTTCCTATGAAGTGCCACTGGGGTTAGCAGTGATCAGTGTCTGTATCTTTTCCCAGACCCTTGACCTTCAGGAGATTTCCTATCAACAGGGTATCTTATCCACCGAACCCCAATATCTCTTTAACATTCCTTCACTGAATATAGCTGTAGAAAAAACCGGTGGATTCGTTGCCTGGAATATTTTCAGAATGCCCCTGCTTTTTTTTACATGGGTAATATTTTTTATTGCTTCACTTGCAGAATGTAACCGCGCCCCCTTCGACCTGCCGGAGGCTGAATCAGAACTTGTGGCAGGGTTCCATACTGAATACTCGGGATTTAGGTTTGCGGTGATCATGTTGGGTGAGTATGCAATGATGCTATTAGTAAGTATATTAGGGGCAGTGTTATTTTTCGGAAGCTGGAATACACCCTTGCCCAACGTAGGTTCTTTAACCCTGGCTTCCTGGACGACCGGTGAACCCGGAACAATAGCTTCGACATTGTGGGGTATTTTTTGGCTGATGAGTAAGTCGCTGTTTTTTGTTTCCGTTCAGATCTGGATTCGCTGGACTTATCCCCGGCTCAGGGTCGATCAACTGATGACGTTAAGCTGGAAATACTTGACGCCAATTGCTCTGCTATTCATCATCGTGTTTGCGTTTTGGAAAATCATATTCATTTAAATAGCGTGCGCCTTAACTGTTTCTATATTATTCTATTTCTGCATTGTTCAGGTGCAGTCTGGGCTCAGGGCACTATTGACAGCCTTGAGTCGGCATTGAACAATAACCTGCCCGACTCCAACCGGATATCGGTCTTGATCAGCCTGTCGCGTGAATACCAATACACCAATATCAATAGAAGCAGAGAGCATGCGGAAAATGCTCTTAAGCTTGCAGAGGGCAACAATTTCCGGAAACAAAAAATACGGGCTTATCAGAACATAGGCCTGTTATACGCCATCAGCGGTGATTACAGTACTGCCTTGCGATACGATAATCTCGCTTTGCAAAACAGCATACAGAACAGCGACAGCGTAAACCTCAGCATCGATTATAACAATGTCGCCAGTGATTATTACGATCTCGGTGAATACGACGAGGCGTATTATTATTTCACACAATCTTACCGTGTAGCGCAAAACATCCAGGATTCCCTGCGCATGGCCATAGCCCTCCACAATGTTGGAAGGGTCTTTAAAGAACTCGGGCAGTATGATCGCGCACTGGCGCACCTCAATCTGTCCCTGCAAAAGAGTCGTGACATCAATGACATTGAGGGGATTCCCTATTCACTGGATGAAATAGGCGATGTCATGCTCCGAAAAGGGGAGTACGATTCTGCATTGAATATCCTGCTCCGCTCGGTGAACCTTACCCGTGAACAAAACCTTGGAGTGCTGGAACCCAAAACCCTCGCAAAACTTGCTACCGTGCATTTGCATTCCAAAAACTATGATCATGCACTGGCTTACTACGATACAACCTACAAGCTGCACGAAAGAACAGGAAACGAATTTGGAATTGCTGAAGTTGAACTGGGTCGCGGCCTTGTCTTTATTGAACAGGGAAAGTACGATGAGGCAATGCAATCCATTAGCCGCAGTTTGTCGCTTGCAAAACAATCCAACGCACGCATACTTGAGATCCGGGGATATAGTACGCTTTCCAACCTTTATGAGCTGAAGAAGGATTACAAGAATTCCCTGGCTTATTTCAAACAATTTAAGCAGCTCGAAGACAGTCTGTTCAGCCAGGATATGCAGGAGAAGCTTTTGCGCGATCAGATCCGATTCGAGACAGAAGACAAGGATTCGGAAATCGCGGCCTTAAATCAGGAACGGAATCTCAAGGACGACACCATCAAAAGACAGGAATTTATCAGAAACATCCTGGTGGTGGTAATGGCGTTGAGTGTCATTCTGCTGGCAACAGTTTACCGCAGCGGACAGCGACGCAGGCAGATCAATACGCTGCTGTTAAGACATCAACAGGAAATGGAGACCCGCAGCGAAGAACTCGAACGTCTCAATCAGGTAAAAGATAAATTTTTCTCTATTATTTCACATGACCTTCGATCGCCTATCAATGCACTGGCCGGATTGCTGGACCTGCTCGACAAGGGAGCGGTAAAACCAGACGAGTTATCGCGTCATATTCACGAGCTGAAATCGCGGTTTAATCACACGCGAACCTTGCTCAATAATCTCCTCGACTGGACGTTGTTGCAAATGGACAAACTGAATCTGCAGGCCACGCGTATTGACCTGCATAAAATAGTGGATGAAAACATTCAACTGTTGGGGTCCGTGTCGAACAAGCAGATCAAGCTCAACAATCAGGTTCCACCGAACACTATTGGTTTCGCGGATTCAAACACGGTCAACCTGGTGATCCGGAACCTGATGACCAACGCCATAAAATTTACCAATGATGGGGGCGAAGTTGTTATCGGCGCCAAAGATCATGACAACGAATGGCTGATAACTGTGAAAGACAATGGCGTGGGTATGAATGACGACGTATTGAAAATTCTTTTTGATAAAACCGCTCCTTACACTACCCGCGGTACGGCAAATGAGAAAGGCACAGGGCTCGGCCTTATCCTCTGCAAAGAATTTGTGGAGAAGAACGGCGGGAAAATTTTTGTCGAAAGTGAAGTAGGAAAAGGCAGTAAATTTTCATTTACGATACCCAAACCCCAATAATCTCCGGGATTTACCTACTTCGTACTGCTATTTCTTTCTTATTTTTGCCTGATTATCTGGTATGCACCTAAACAAACGGTCGTATTTCAATAACCTGTTTAGCTCCTTTCGCTCCCTGCGTCAGGGTTTGAAGATTACTTTCGCCCACATACTCCGGTCAACAAAAAAAAGAACCATTATCCCCATCACCGATGACCGGTATTTTTCGCACACCGAAGGAATTTCGACCATTCAATATCCCCATGAAATGATAGCGGTACCTGACAATGGCCGGTATCGCCTTCACAATGAAATTGACGATTGTATTGTGTGCGACAAATGTGCTAAGATCTGTCCGGTTGATTGTATCGAAATTGAGCCCATAAGGGCAACGGAAGAAATCGGCAAAACTTCCGACGGCACACCAAAACGGATCTATGCGGCCAAATTTGACATTGATATGGCCAAATGTTGCTTCTGCGGTCTTTGCACCACCGTTTGCCCCACCGAATGCCTGACGATGACAAAAGTTTTTGATTTCAGCGTTACCGAGATCCGGGAACACAACTTTGCGTTTGCCGAAATGTCTCAGGCCGAGATCGCGGAAAAGAAAAATCTTTTTGAGCAGTATCAAAAAAGCAAAGCTGGCCCCCAGCAGCCCGCCTCGCCTGCTGAAACAAAGAAAGAAACTTCAGCATCGCCCACTCCCGCGCCGAAACCGGTTTTCAGACCAAAAATAAAACCACCGGGATCCAATCCTCCAACTACATGAATGGTGTAACGATCCTATTTTACTTCTTTATCATACTCGCCGGAGTGTCTGCCGGAGCCATCGTCTTTTCAAAAAATGTATTTAAAAGCGCCCTTTTTCTCCTGGTATCATTGCTGTCTGTGGCAGCTCTCTACGTTTTATCCTTTGCCGAATTTCTCGCCGTCGCCCAAATCCTTATTTACGCCGGTGGAATACTGGTGATCATTATTTTTGGAATTATGCTAACGACGAAAATCTCCGGGCGGCCACTGGTTGTTGAGAATACACATATATTGAGCGGGGGGATTGCCGGCATCAGCCTGTTTATTTTGCTGACCCGTTTCCTTCCCTCCCTACCATCCGGCGCAACGAGCGGGTTACAGCCTGAAGACATCCGCGTCATCGGGTTAGCCATATTCAGCAGATATCCTGTGCCTTTCGAGGTTGCAGGATTATTGCTTTTGATCGCATTAGTTGGCGCAGCGGTGGTTACCTCCCACTTAAAATCAAAAGCATGATGCTACCATTTCACTATTTACCCTATCTGGCGGCATTTTTATTTTGTGCAGGACTCATAATTGTAATCGTAAAGCGGAATGCCATCATGGTCTTGCTGGGAATTGAACTGATGTTAAATGCTTCGAATCTCAACCTGGTGGCATTCAATCAGCAATACCCCGCGGAGTTGCATGGTCACATTTTTGTTTTGTTCGTTATTATTGTTGCCGTTTCTGAAGCGGCTGTAGGGCTGGCGATTGTGCTTCGGGTGTACCAGTACTATCAATCATCTGTTCCGGATGAGATCGCAGAACTAAAGGGGTAAGGCCGTGGACAACTCATTCCAACTTCTGGCTTTCATTACCCTTCTTGCCCCGGTTGCATCTTTTATAACGGTGTGTCTGATAGCTGTTCCCAATCCTAAAACCATTTCCTTTATTTCAATATTCTGGATGCTGCTGAGCTTTGTCAGCGCTACCATCCTCCTCATTGCGTTTTGGAAAAACCAACCCCTGGTGCTTGCTCTTGATTGGTTCATTGTGGGAGATCACAGTTTTAGCGCTGACCTGGCCTTGTCCAACCGCAGCATCCTGATGCTAGTGGTCGTCGCCTTTATTTCTTTTTTAGTACACCTCTACTCTGCGGCATATATGGAAGGCGATCCTGACTGGAGGAGGTATTTTGCCATGCTTGGATTCTTTACCTTCTCCATGCAGGGAATTGTTTTGAGCGACAACCTTTTGTTCCTCTTCATTTTTTGGGAACTGGTGGGCTTTTCTTCTTACATGCTGATAGGGCACTGGACGAAAAAACCCGAAGCAGGCCGTGCTGCCTCCAAAGCTTTTATCATGAACCGGATCGGCGACGCCGGATTTCTCGTAGGGCTGATGATCGTGTGGGCAACGTATGAAACTTTCAGCATTACCGAAATCCTTTTGTCACCGACAACTTCAACATGGCAAAGCGCGGCATCGCTCTGCATCTTTTGTGGCGTCATCGGCAAGTCAGCCCAATTTCCATTATTCACCTGGCTTCCCGATGCAATGGAGGGGCCAACTCCTGTTTCCGCGTTGATTCACGCTGCGACCATGGTTGCCGCCGGTGTATATCTTCTGGTTAGAATGTATGGTTTATTTACAGAGGATGCTTTGTTGGTGGTTGCTGTTACCGGTATGATCACTACGATTATCGGGGCCGTGGCTGCATTATCCCAATATGATATCAAAAGAATCCTTGCCTACTCCACCATGTCGCAGCTTGGTTTGATGATCCTCGCCATTGGAATGGGAGTAGTGGATGCTGCGTTACTTCATTTGTTAACGCACGCCTTTTTTAAATCATGTTTGTTTCTTTCTGCCGGCATTGTCATTCACGCTCTTCACAAGGCGCAGCCAGCGCATTTGCATTTTGACGTTCAGGATATTCGCAACATGGGTGGATTGAAAACCAAACTGCCCACAACTTTTGCAACTTTTTTGTTGAGCGGGGCTTCGCTTGCAGGAGTTCCTTTCTTCTCAGGCTTCCTTTCAAAAGAAGCGATCCTCACAGCGCTTGTGACACATACAAATTTGATTTCATTGCTCATGCTTGTGGTGATTATCAGCGTATCTTTTCTGACCGTGTTGTATACATTCCGTATGATATGGTTAGTCTTCATGGGTGAGGCAAGGACCATCAGGTCACTTACTCCTGAAGAGCCCTCATGGGTGATGCGTCTCCCGGTTGTTATCCTCGCGCTTTGTTCCCTTTGGATGTTAGTTTCATGGAATCCTTTTGATTTTAAGGGATGGATGTTACCGCCCGCGGAACCTTCCTCCTACGCTGTTTGGATTACAATTTTTTCAGTTATTTGGGTGGGGGTTGCCGTGATGCTGAGCTGGTATATCTTCAACAGAGGACAGTCCAAAACAAATGAGGCGTTGAGAAATGGTTTTTATGTCGACAAAGTTTACGGAGTTGTGCTGGGAGTAGTTATTAGTACTAGTTCAAGCGCTGTCTCCTTTATCGAGAAAAGGTGGATCGACAGGGGTATCCACGCCATGGTATATGTTCAGGTTATTCTTGCCCATTTTGTAGCCTGGGTAGACCGTGTTTTTATCGATGGAACTGTAAACGGAACGGCGCGGCTGGCGGGTCTTGGTGGGAAAATCACGCGTTCTTTTCAAGGTGGAAATATCCAGCTTTATATTTTCTGGGCGGTTTTCGCAATCATTATTTTTATAATTTGGGCGATTAAATAATAAGTAAAAGCACCGCTCATGACTTATTAACCAAAGATGCAGCAATATTTACTTTCTCTACTGATTTTTACCCCCCTTATTGCAGCGCTCATCGCCCTCTTTATCCCTTCTTCCTTTGAAAAATTTTTTCGGATGATCGCCCTGGTTTGCAGCCTGGTTCAGATTCTTGTGCTGGTCCGGCTTCTCATCAGTTACGAACCCTCGCTTTCCCTGCAATTTGTTGAACAAAAACCGTGGATATCACTCGACCTGGGAAGCTGGGGGATTCTGAAAGCGCAATATTTCGTGGCCATCGACGGGTTGAATATCATTTTTGTGTGCCTGGCGGTATTCATCATGTTTATCGCCGGCATTTCATCATGGATCATCAATAAAAATGTCAAAGGTTATTTCGTTCTTCTGCTGATACTAAATGCGGCCATTGTTGGGACGTTCACGGCACTGGATTTTCTTCTCTTTTATCTTTTCTTCGAGTTCATGTTGTTGCCGATGTTTTTTCTTATCGGCATGTGGGGCGGTCCGAGAAGTGAATATGCTTCGATCAAATTTTTCCTTTATACTCTCCTGGGATCGATACTGATCCTGATCGTGCTTATCGGCTTATATCTTTCCGTTCAGGATCCTGATCAGTCTGCAAGAGTTGTTCATACCTTCAACCTTTTGCAAATGACGGCGCCTGAAAATTTCATCCGGGATTCAATTTTTGATCCCGCTAATCCCTGGATGATTGGTTCGCTGAATGCACGCGAGTGGGGCTTTTTACTTTTGTTTTTCGGGTTCGCCATCAAACTGCCGATGGTTCCGCTGCATACCTGGCTACCCGATGCCCACGTCGAAGCGCCGACGCCGGTGTCCGTGGTTTTAGCAGCGTTGTTACTTAAAATCGGTGGATATGGTCTTATGCGCATAGCCTTTCCGGTTTTTCCTGAAGCCGCACTTGGGTTTAGCTGGCTCATTGGTTTGCTGGGAGTGATCTCTATCCTCTACGGCGCCCTGAATGCGATGGCCAGCAAAGACCTTAAACGACTGATTGCTTACTCTTCCGTATCGCATATGGGATTTGTCCTCCTGGGGCTTGCATCAATGACAACGGAAGGTGTAACAGGATCCATTTATCAGATGTTTAGTCATGGGATAATCTCAGCCCTGCTCTTCCTGATAGCAGGGGTTTTATCAGATCGCACTCATGACCGGACGATCGATCACTATTCAGGGCTTGCTACTAAGATGCCAGCCTATTTCTCCATTGTGTTGATCGGCTTTTTTGCTTCGATGGGATTACCTGGATTTTCAGGGTTCATCGCAGAGATCATGGTTTTTTTGGGCGCATTCAAATCGAATTCAGTGAACGGGTTAATTCATGAAAGCTTAGCGGTGATCAGCACGTTAGGTCTGATACTGGGAGCAGGCTACTATCTTTGGACAATTCAACGCATGTTCTTTGGAAAATTCCACGTAAAAGGCGAAGATAAAATGGAACTGTTGACGCCTTTATCGGCAAGGGAATATATGGTAATGGTTCCTTTATGTGTGGCAGCCTTCCTGTTCGGGATTTTTCCACAGTTGATATTGGACTGGATCAATCCATACACAGAGCACTTCGTGAATACTATTTTGGATACGGGGAAACGACTCACGCTTAACCTCTAGAACTGGTGCAAAGTTTGAATGAACAATTAACCGGCATAACTGAAAGCTTTGCATTTGTTATCCCTGAGCTTGTCCTTACCGCTGGCCTTATCGTGGTACTGGTAGCAGGTTTGTTCAACAATAATAAAAACAAACTTTTCAATGCCATTGCTTTTCTCACGGCGGCGGGCTCGTTCATTCTTCTTGTTGCCGGCGGACTTCAAACAAACATCATGTTGTTCAATGGGGTGTTGCAGCGCGATGGATTCGGAGAATTTCTGATGCTCCTGGTAGACTTAAGTGTCGGGCTTACCTGTCTGATGTCAATCCGAAATCCGGAAGGAAGGCATTTATCCGAGTATTATGTGCTTATCCTTTCGGTAGCGCTGGGTTGTCATTTATTGTTAATGAGCACCAATTTCATTATCGCCTTTTTATCTCTTGAACTTATTTCAATAAGCTCCTATGTGCTGGCCGGGTATTCATTCAACAAATCGGGAAGTGAAGGTAGTCTGAAATATTTTTTATTTGGTTCCACTGCTTCCGCTATTATGCTTTACGGTTTCACCATACTTTATGGTTTAACCGGAACCATCGATTTCACATCTTCGCTGTTTTTTGATCGCCTGATAGATGATCCTTCTCCTTTGTTGTTGATCGGCGGATTGATGGGTCTTGCAGGCTTTTTGTTCAAGATGGGTGCGGCTCCGATGCATCCATGGGCCCCCGATGTTTATGAAGCCGCACCTGTTCCTGTTATTGCCTTCTTGTCGGTAGCACCCAAACTTGCAGCCATAGGAGTGCTGACAAAACTCCTGCTTGCCCTGCATCTTTTTGGTCAGGGGGAATATGACTGGCAAATGATTATTGCTGCTGTTGCAATTCTTACCATAACCATCGGAAATTTTTCGGCGCTTTGGCAAAAGAATCCAAAAAGGATGATGGCATATTCGTCGATCGCGCAATCCGGGTTTTTGCTGGTAGGCGTGGCAGCATTTCTTCCGCAAGGCATCCATTTTATGCTTTTCTATGCAGCGATTTACTTGTTGATGAATTTTGCCGTTTTTGTCTACCTCTCTTATTTCGAGATGCACGGCGTCTACTCAATGCCATCGTTTGCGGGCAGAGGAAAGCGTTTTATCTGGGCTTCGGTTGGACTAACTGTAGGGTTGGTAGCTCTCACGGGTTTGCCGCCCACTTCGGGATTTACAGCCAAACTTTTCATTTTTTCCAGTTTGTGGGAATCGTACCAGGAAACTCATAAAAGCCTGTTACTCTGGCTTTTAATATTCGGATTGCTCAATACCGTGGTTTCTTTGTTCTACTATTTAAGAATCCCCTATTTCGCCTTTATTAAAGCCGGTGAAAGCCCCGAAGTCGAAAAAAAGGGTGGATTTGAAAATTTTTTAGGCTTGATTCTGGTTGTATTAATTGTTGTGATCTTCTTCATCCCCGGATTGTTGATGAGTTTGATTAATAGAATTAACTTTGTGCTTTAGGTTTTTGTTGAAGATAAATAGCACTGGCTTACGGTGTTTTTTTAACCCATTAAAATGAGCGACCAGATTCTTCATGAATGCGGAATAGCCCTGATCCGCCTGCGAAAGCCTCTTTCTTACTACATCGAAAAATATGGCCCAACCTTCGCCATGAACAAGATGTACATCCTCATGGAAAAACAACACAACCGGGGTCAGGACGGCGCAGGGGTTGCAAACATAAAAATTGATGTAGAAGCCGGCCGCCGTTATATCAGTCGGTACCGCTCGATCAAAACCCAACCTGTTGCCCACCTCTTCAAAAAAATCGGCAAAAAATATAGGAAAGCCCTAAAAGCAGGAAAAGATAAATTCCGAAATGAACACTGGTTGAAAGCAAATGTTGCATTCACCGGTGAATTATGGTTAGGGCATTTGCGCTACGGAACTCATGGTCTGAACAGCATTGAAAATGTGCATCCATTCTTGCGTCAGAATAACTGGCGCAGCCGTAATCTCGTAATGGCGGGAAATTTCAACATGACCAATGTTGAAGAGCTCTTCGATATTCTTGTTAACCTGGGTCAGCACCCAAAAGAAAAGGTTGACACTATAACCGTAATGGAAAAGATCGGGCATTTTCTCGATGAAGAGGTGCAGGGCATTTTTGAAAAATACAAAGACAAGTACTCGAACAGCGAAATATCAGACATCATTGAGGACGAATTAAACCTTCAACGGGTTTTGAAACGCGCCTGTAAGGATTTCGATGGCGGCTATATCATGGCTGGCCTGACCGGCTCCGGATCTGCTTTTGTGGTTCGCGATCCGAATGGCATCCGACCGGCGTATTTTTATGCTGACGACGAAGTTGTGGTTGTAGCTTCTGAAAAGCCGGCAATTAAAACTGCCTTCAATGTGAACTACAACCAGATTGAGGAGATTAAACCTGGTCACGCGCTGATCATTTCAAAAAGCGGCGAGTTTACTCAGCACCAGATCGTGAAAGCCGGAGAAAAAAAATCCTGCAGCTTTGAACGAATATATTTTTCCCGTGGCAACGACCCTGATATTTACAAAGAGAGAAAAGCACTCGGCCGTTTATTGGTGCCCCAGGTTTTAAAGGCAATTAATTTTGACCTGAGGAACACAGTCTTCTCCTACATTCCCAATACAGCCGAAACAGCCTTTTACGGATTGATGGCCGGCGTTGAAGACTACCTCATCAAGAGGCAAAAAGAAATTATCGTAGATGGAAAACCTACTGTAGATTCCATTGAAGATATTATTTCATTCCGGCCGCGAATCGAAAAGCTTGTCTCAAAAGATGTAAAGCTCCGGACCTTCATTACTGATGAGGATCACCGTGATGAGATGGTGGCGCATGTGTATGATACCACCTATGAAGTCATCCACAAGAACAAAGACACCCTTGTGGTGATAGACGATTCTATCGTCCGGGGAACGACACTTGAAAAAAGTATCCTGACAATGCTCGATCGGTTAGGTCCCAAGAAAATTGTTGTCGTCTCCTCAGCTCCACAGATCCGTTTTCCTGACTGTTATGGCATCGATATGAGCAAGATGGGAGATTTCCTTGCCTTCAGGGCGATGATCGGTTTGTTAAAAGACCACGGTAAGGACGATCTGCTTGGAGAGGTTTATGAAAAATGTCTGCGGGCAAAGGGGCATCAGAATCAGCAAAATTACGTAAAGCTTCTCTATGATCAGTTCACCAATGAAGAGCTCTCCCAGAAAATTTCCGAGATTGTGAAACCTGTGGGAATGAAAGCTGAGGTGAAGGTGGTCTTTCAAACTGTAGATAACCTTCATAAGGCGTGTCCCCGCCACCTGGGCGATTGGTATTTCACCGGAAATTATCCAACGCCAGGAGGAATGAAGGTGGTGAACCGTTCATACCTCAATTACATGGAAGGAAAGCTCGTAAGGGCGTACTAGGCCAAGCTCAAAAATTACCGCATTCTCACCTGCCCGCTGGCTGGAACCCTGTTACCCCTGGAGGTTTTACGGGTTAAATGCTTTTGCGGAATAGTTTAATTGACCCATATTTTCTTATTTTAGACAGCATAATCATTTCTTATGAATTACTGGTTGTTAAAAACTGAACCGGATTCCTATTCGTGGAACGATTTGGTAAAGGATAAAAAAACCGTTTGGGATGGAGTCAGAAACTTCCAGGCGCGTAGCAACCTGAAAAAGATGGAGAAAGGCGACACCGTTTTTATATACCATACGGGGGAAGAAAAAGCTATTGTGGGCACCGCACAAGTGACAAAAGGCGCCTATCCAGACCCCAAAGACGGTGAATGGGTTGTCGTTGAATTATCTCCCTTGAAAGCTCTAAAAAATACTGTTTCTCTTGCACAAATTAAGTCGGATAAGCGTTTATCTGATATGGTGCTTGTGCGGGCATCGCGGCTTTCCGTCCAGCCAGTTGAGCCATCGGAGTATAAATTAATAACAGGGTTAAGTGAAGCTAAATAACGAGTGATGAAGCATAAAGAATCTACAAAGACATGGAAGACAAATCTGTTGGGATTGCTGTTTGTTTTTTTCTTATCCGCCGGTCAGTTTGTAAAGGCCCAGGTGCAGCAAACAGATCGCTTTGAAATAATTCAAAAAAATTCTGATGAATACTTTACCGTCATTTCCCTGGAAGAGGAGGGGCTGGCACTGGTCCGTGACCGGGAGAAGTACCAGGGAAATAAGCAGTTTTGGGAAATAATTATTCTGGATACCAATCTGGCCGAAAAAGCCAAACTCGAACTTGAAATCAACCATCGCCACAGTTTGCTCGGTTATGAGATCGGCAAAGATCAGCTTTTGCTTTTATTCCGGACCGGAGAAACGACGAAGAATAATTTGGAATTGATCGAAGTAAATACCGCCTCGGGAGTTGAATCCGGCAGGTTTGAAATAAATCCAGAGCTTGATTTTAAGATCACGCATTTCAGTAAGGTTGGCGCCAACATCATTCTTGGTGGCTATGTTACCAATGAACCTGCGATATTGTTATTTGAACCAGCGAACAACTCCATCAAGGTTATCCCCGGGTTTTTCCAAAAAGATAATGAATTGGTCGAGCTGCGCGTAAATGAAAATGGCACTTTTAATTCGGTGCTCATCGATCGAAGTCTGCGGTCAGAGAGAAAACTTGTGTTCAAAACATTTGATGACACCGGAAAATTATTGTTGGAAGACGTGGTTCCCATTGATGAAGACAAATCCCTGCAAAACAGTCTGAGCAGTACTCTCAAACGCGAAGAGTTAGTGTTGCTTGGAACCTGGGGTGAGAAACAGGGCAAACAATCGCTGGGATTTTTTTCCCTTGCTGTTGATCCTTTCAGCGAACAGAAAATCAATTACTTTCATTTCGGGATGATGAATCATTTCACGGATTACCTGAATCCTAAAAGGGCTGAGAAAATTAAGGAAAGTACCCGTGATGCGATCATGGACGGGCGCAAGCCGTCTTTCACCAGTTACGTGATGCCTTTCAGAATTGAAGAGACTTCCAATGGTTTTTTGATGCTGGCTGAAGTGTACAACCCAACCAGTACCGTAAATCCTTACTATAATAGTCCATACGGCAGGCCTTATTATTCGAACCCCTATTATTATTACAATCCCTTCTGGCCTGGCTATTATCCAGGGATGCGAATGTATCGGCCCTACGCTTACGGTGATAACATGCGGAATAACGACAACATCAAGTTATACGAAACAGTGGCTGTTGCTTTCGATGCTACCGGCAACCTTATCTGGGACCAGAGCATCATCCTCGATGATTTAAAACGGCCGGCGCTGGAACAAGTCTCCGATTTTTACGCCGACGATGACAATCTGCATTTTATATACAAGAAAGAATCTGAATTAAAGATAAAGACTATTTCACTTGAAGAGGGCACGGAAACAGAGGCCACGGAGAAGATCAGAACAAAGGGACCTTCAGAAGAAATACGTTCGGAAAAAGAGCTTGAAGATGGAGTTCGACACTGGGTAGGAAATACTTTTTATTTATGGGGTTATCATACCGTTCGCAACCCGGAAAACAAAGAGAACAGAGTAAGGGATGTTTTCTATATTAACAAGATCGTGGTTAACTAAAACGGTTACTGCTTGCAGCCTTTTTCTGGCTCCGGGATTCTTTTGCCCGGTCAGCGCACAGGTTATGCAAACCGGCCGGTTTGAAGTGCCCGTCCAGGGCAGAAGTGAATTTTTTGATATCATTCCGTCTTCAGATAACGGTTTATTCCTCCACAGGCAATTGGCAGGAATTAAAGAAGACCAGATCCACCTCATCAAGCTGGACACAACCTTTAAACAAAACTGGGCGGGTTTTATTGCAGTGGAGAAAAACTACCGGCTCATGGGCACGAAGGCATATTATGAAAAGCTCTTCCTGCTTTTGCGTTACAAAGATTTCAGCAAAAATGATTTGATCCTGATCGTCATAACTGAAGTTGATGGCCGGTTTGTTCAGTACCACGTCAAAGGCTATATACCTTTTTCGCCAACTGAATTCCAGGTTACGGACGATGCCGCAGTGATTGGAGGTTATTACAACCGTATTCCAGTGGTGATTCACTATTCCTTTTCCACGATGCGCTCAAAGGTGTTGCCAGGCCTTTTCAGTGAAGCGGGCGAACTAACGCAGATCAAAACACATGAAGATGGCTCATTTGATGTACTGATCAGTGCAAAAAATCTTGCACGCCAACGCACCATCTGGATTAAGAACTATGATCCTGAAGGAAATCTGTTGAGGAACCTTTCTCTTCAGCCGGAAGAGAACAGACATCTGATCTTCGGCAGATCCATAAAAATGGAAGGTGATAAACAGATTGTCGCGGGTGTATATGGAACCCGTTCATCAGAATTCTCAAGAGGTTTGTTTATTGCAACCATTGAACCTTCCGGGTTTGAACAAATCAAGTATTATAATTTTGGAGACCTGAAGAATTTTTTTCAATACATGAGGGCCAACCGCGAGAAGAGGATCAAAAACAGGATTGAAAGAAAAAAGATCAAGGGAAAAAAAATCAAATTCAATTACCGGTTTCTCGTTCACGAACTCGTTCCCTACAAAGATCAATTCGTATTGTTGGGCGAAGCTTTTTATCCCCGTTACGTTTCTACTGACGGCGGCCATTACCGTTTTTTTACTCCGTATGGATCAATGCCCAATAACCTGATACAGGATGGAAGGATCTTCGACGGCTATTACTATACGCATGCCGTGGTTATGGGATTTAATGAGGACGGAAAACTCTTATGGGATAACAGTTTTGAGATCAACGACGTAAAAACATTTACGCTGGAACAGTTTGTAAAGCTCGAAGTGCTTCCCGACAGGCTTGCGCTCATGTACCTGTTCGAGAACCACATTCGCACTAAGATCATAAAAGATGACCTGGTGCTTGAAGGTAAAACAAAGGATCCTATCCGCACTTTTAATGAAAAGGACATTATCAGGGATGATAGAAATGACGCGAATAAACTCGAATACTGGTATAGGCATTACCTGTACGCATACGGGGTCCAGGACATAGTGACTCCTTCAGCAGGGGGTTCATTACGGCGCCGCGTTTTTTTTATTAATAAGGTCCACTTTCCCCAGTAGATAAGTACAAGTATAAATGCAGGTTTAAATGCAGGTATAATGCAGGTTTAGATTCAGGTTAAATAGAAGTATAAGCACGGCGTGGTAACCCGGTATTTACACTTGACTTTAAACCTGATTTTTTAACTTGTCTTTCGACCTGCATTTAACCTGACTTTAGACCTGGCTTTCAACTGGTATTAAACCTTTTTTAACTGGCATTCAACCTTAAGGCGCCTAAAAAGTTACAACTTTAATTTCTATATTTGCCCCGGCAAGTATGCAGAAAAAACTTATCCTTGATTCTGACCTTCTGGACATTACAGTCAGCCGGCTTTGCCAGCAGTTAATTGAAAATCATCATACATTTTCGGATACCGTAATCATTGGAATGCAGCCAAGGGGTATCTTTTTGGCTGAACTTATCCATAAGAATCTTGAAAAGGACATTAAGGGAATTCCGTTGGGTTACCTCGATGCCACTTTCCACCGCGACGATTTTCGCAGGCGCGAGGAGCCGATCAAAGCCCGTGAAAACCGGATCCCATTTATCATTGAAGGTAAAAAAGTTGTTTTAGTCGATGATGTGCTCTTTACGGGCCGGACTATTCGGGCAGCCATGGATGCCATGATCGCCTTTGGGCGCCCGGCCAAAGTCGAATTGCTGGTAATGATCGACAGAAAATACAACCGCGAGTTGCCTATTGCGCCTGATTACGTCGGCAAGACGGTGAATACCATGGCCTCGCAGCGCGTTTTGGTAGAACTGCAAGCTCAAGGCCATAAACAAAATAAAATCTGGTTGATCAACAAGGATTGAACTATGTCTAAACTCAGTCAAAAACACCTGCTCGGCATCAAAGACATTACCAGAGACGACATAGAACTTATTTTTGAAACTGCAGACAATTTTAAAGAGATCATCAACCGCTCCATTAAAAAAGTTCCCTCCTTACGCGACGTCACCATTGCCAATATTTTCTTTGAAAATTCAACCCGAACACGACTCTCATTTGAGCTGGCTGAAAAACGTTTGTCCGCCGATGTGGTGAATTTTTCCGCCTCCACCAGCTCGGTGAAAAAAGGAGAAACCTTACTGGATACCGTGAATAACATCCTGGCCATGAAGGTCGACATGGTCGTAATGAGGCATGCAAGTCCCGGCGCGGCGCATTACCTTTCTAAACATATCAACGCAAACATCGTCAATGCGGGCGATGGAACTCATGAGCATCCCACCCAGGCATTACTGGATGCTTTTTCAATAAGGGAAAAATTTGGGAGCGTGTCCGGAAAAAAAATTGCTATTATCGGTGACATACTCCATTCAAGGGTCGCTTTGTCAAATATATTTGCCTTGCAAAAATTAGGTGCAAAAGTAATGGTGTGCGGGCCTCCCACGCTGCTTCCTAAATTTATCGGACAACTCGGTGTTCAGGTCGAGTTCGAAGTGAAGAAAGCTTTGCAGTGGTGTGATGTCGCAAATGTCCTGCGCATTCAGCTTGAGCGGCAGCAAATCAAATATTTTCCTTCCCTTCGCGAATATTCCATTTACTACGGCATCAACAAAAAGATGCTTGAAGACCTGATGAAACCAATCGTTATTATGCATCCCGGGCCCATTAATCGCGGGGTTGAGTTAAGCAGTGATGCCGCTGACTCAAAACATTCTATTATTCTCGACCAGGTTGAAAATGGGGTTGCAGTAAGGATGGCGGTATTGTATCTGCTGGCAGCCGCCTCAGGCTAAAGGAGTTTCCTGCCTCCATTCCGACGGTTTTTTGTATTTTTGTCATCCAATAATTTTCTCTTTACATGATCTATAATTCAATTGTCGATACGATAGGGAATACACCCATGGTAAAGCTCAACAAGCTTTTCAAAGGTATTCCCGGCACTTTCCTGGCCAAAGTGGAATATTTCAATCCTGGAAACAGCACCAAGGACAGGATGGCGTTGAAGATGATTTTAGATGCGGAAAAGTCCGGTCAGTTAAAACCTGGCGGAACGATCATTGAAGGAACTTCAGGAAATACGGGGATGGGACTTGCATTGACGGCCATTGCCAAAGGTTACAAGTGCATTTTCACGATGGCGGATAAGCAATCACAGGAAAAGATCAATATTTTAAGAGCCGTCGGAGCCGAGGTGATCGTATGCCCCACAAACGTTGAACCCGATGACCCCAGGTCTTATTATTCTGTAGCCCGGAAACTGAACAAGGAAATTCCCAATTCCATTTACCCCAACCAGTACGACAACCCTTCAAATACACAGGCACATTACGAAACCACTGGCCCTGAGATATGGCGGGAGACGGAAGGAGCCATCACCCATTACGTTGCAACTGTCGGTACAGGTGGCTCAATGTGCGGAACTGCAAAATTCCTGAAGGAGAAGAAACCTTCCCTCTTCAGTGTGGGTATCGACACGTATGGGTCCGTTTTCAAAAAATATAAGGAGACGGGCATTTTTGATGAGAATGAAATTTATCCGTACATGACTGAGGGTTTCGGAGAGGATATTCTGCCGAAGAATGTCGACTTTGATGTGATCGATACTTTTATCAAAGTAACCGATAAGGATGGTGCGATCATGGCGCGAAAACTCTCAAGGGAGGAAGGACTTTTTGTAGGTTGGTCAAGTGGTTCGGCTGTTCATGGCGCTATTGAATACGCGCGTGAACATATGAAGAAAGATAGTGTTATGGTGATCTTGTTGCCCGATCATGGCACCAGATACCTGGCAAAAGTTTACAATGATCAGTGGATGAAGGACCATGGCTTTCTTGAAACCCGATCGTTCGGATCGGCCCGCGAAATCCTTCAGCAGCGCAACGGAAAGGATAGTCTTATCACTGTGAATAAATCTGCGAAAGTAAGCGAAGCAATACTTGTTTTTAATCGCGAGGGCATCGACCAGGTTCCCGTAACAGATAATGGTCAGTTTGTTGGAAGTATAAGCGCTTCCAGTCTCCTGGAAAAGATCATCCATGATCCACAACTCCAACGGAAAGAAGTGGGTGATGTCATGGATAAACCGATGCTTTTTGTTGCACCTGACAGCACGCTGGATGTTTTGTCCTCACTATTGAATAAAGACAACAAAGCATTGCTGGTGCGGGACGCACAGGAGAAAGTTCACATTATCACGCAGCATGATGTGTTGAAGGCGATGACGAGCTAACCAGTTGACAGTTGACAATTAAGCAGTTGACCCTCCTTCGCTATCCACCGCTCATTCTTCCTCGGAGCTTCGGCGGGCAGGTAATTCGTTTTAACTCAATGTGCAGGTTGAATGATGTGTAACCTTTAAGGCTCATCGGTTCAAATTCTCACTGATCGGCGTTTCTGCTTGGCGTGCCTGATATCGTACGCCCCGATCTCGTTTGTGCCTGGCACGCTGTGTCTCTTTGACTTCTTTTTTCTACCATACGGTCGGCCCTACGGGACTTAGACATCTTTTCATAAGATATTTCAATGCGAGACTTTCGTAAATCCCGTAGGGATGGCCTTATGGTAGCAAGCAATGTAGTTGAGTTAAGCGTGCCGACTACGGATGATAGTTGAAAAGCAAAATTGCATACGACACGCAAATCTCCACGCTATGATTGACGTGAACTATGAATTAGTGCATCTCATGAACTATTACCTTACACCGGTAACTCAGAGATTGAAAGTCTTCCCCACCTATAGCAAAGGCTGCAAAAACGTGTAACTGATTAATGTTTTCTGATTTCAACCTCCACTCTGTCGTTGAGGCCGGCAAGGGTTCCGCTTTGCTCGACGATCATTTGTGTTCCGCCTTCGCCTTTGGTGGCAATGCGCGAAGCATCAATTCTTTTTTGAATCAAATAGGCTTTTACCAGTTCCGCGCGGAGCAAGGCGAGTTCTTTTGCAGAACCATGAGTTTTGGCGTTAGCAATGTCAGGGTTGAAGAAGTTGGAACTTTGTCCGATACTTACGATGTCGCGCGCCTGATTTCCATTGGTGTGCCCGTGAAGCCTTATATGGTATTCGGGGTTTTCTTCCATCATGGCAACCAGTTCATCAAGTTCCCTCTCTGAACCCGGAGTAAAGAGAGCGGTATTATTGAAAAATTTAACTCCTTCCATGTCAATATAATCTCCTTTCCGCACCCTGGTTAACTGGAGTGGAATGACTACCTCATTATCAGAGCCCACGGTCGCGCCTTCTCCCTCCTGCGCGTTTGCATATACTACTGGCTTCTTGTATTCTCTGAAACCAACGACATGGCATACCACATACCATCTTCCGGATCTGTTTGAAGGGGCCGGAACGTAGACCTTTTCATTACCGTTAAATCCGCGGAACTGAAGGGCCTTTTCGGTTTCCTGTAAACGCACTAAACCCTCAACGGAACTACCGGTCGCACCGTTCACCAATTTGAAAACGAACGGCTTGCCTACCGGTTTCGGGGCGTCTACGCGCGGCTCCGTTGAAGTAGGAACAGATCCTGATGGTGTATCTTCCTGTTCTTTGGCGATCGGCTCCTCGCGAATTACTTCTTCAACGACAGGGGCGGGATCAGGAGCTTTTTCGATCGCAGGAGGCCGTTTTTTGGCCATGAGATTGCTTCCGGATAACACCCCATTAAACACCCACGCATCCTTAAATACTGTGTTTGCGCGGAGGTTCTTTAAAATTTCGTCTGCAACGTCCTGGGTTTGTGTGGCGCGGACGTACACATAAAAGATCTGGCGCTCGTCATTCATGGCATATACCGCGGGCAAATTCTGCTCGTGTGCGTATGTGCAGAACTTCTGCGCGTTCTCTTCACTCTTGAATCCGCCGATCACAACATAAAAAGTTGAGAAGACATCCTGCCCGGATACAGAAGAGAAAATTAATATAAGGAGGAAGATAAAAAAATGGTACTTAACCTTCATAGTAAAAAACCAAGTTGCTAATCAGATAAAATCTCAATCTCTACTCTTACATTCTCATTCGCCCGCACGGCGTGTTTATCGTGGATTGGCTTTTTCCCACCCCAGGCTTTTACCTGCATGCGGTCTGAGCCGACGCCGCTGCTGATTAGATACTCCCGTATGATCAAGGCCCGCTCTTCGGATAATTTTTTTGCGGAACCCATACCCTGGGAAGTATTGGTAAGGGAATAAAAATTTCCGGGCTTATCCATCCGGATGATCTTACCAGCGGCATTTCCGTTGGTATGACCATGGATCATGATTTTGTAGGACGGGTTCTCATTCAACAGTTCCAATAAATTGTTTACTTCATAACGGGATTCGGGTCGCATCAACGCCGCGTCTTTAAAGAAGAAAACATTATACATGATAGCAATGTCCCCGCGTTGTAGGCGCATCAGTTCAAAAGGTATGACCAGGTTCCCCTTTTCATCCAGATAGAGATCCTCGGAAGGATTATTAGGATCGTATTCCTTTTGCAATTTCCGGTAACCAAACACCTGGCACACAAAAGAAATTTGCTTGGTTTTTCCCGCTGGTAAAAGAATTTTTACAGGGGAATTTGCAGGGTAGGTTGCCATCTTTCTCGATTTTTCAAAATCTATAGCATCGACTTCCCCTTCGACCCCATCGTGATTGTCCGCGCGAGACAAATAGAAATAGAAATTTTTTCCAGCCACTTCCTCAGCCTTCAAAGGCTCCATGGTCACCCTTTTCGGAGGAGGTACATGTTTTATAGCGTGATCAACGGGCAAAGCCGTCAACGAGTTCTGTTTATTATTAGCAGTGGTATCCGATTTTTGTCCCGCTTTTGTCGCAGGATCTATCGTGTTTGATGCAACACCCGTGTCTTTGTTGGCCTGTGCATTCTCGGTTCCGGTTTTCGTATTTGAATTCTTCGCAACAGCATTGTCCTGACCTTTGGTGGTCTGCCCTTTCACTCCCGCCTGATTCTGGTTTGCTCCTGTTGTTGATGTTAGCTCTTTACCGGTTACAGGATCTATTGTGTTTGATGCAACACCCGTATCTGTATTGGCCTTTGCATTCTCAGTTCCGGTTTTCGTATTTGAATTCTTCGCAACAGCATTGTCCTGACCTTTGGTGGTCTGCCCTTTCACTCCCGCCTGATTCTGGTTTGCTCCTGTTGTTGATGTTAGCT
>JBBDXJ010000322.1:57615-66580 GCA_040902445.1 Cyclobacteriaceae bacterium
TTACCGGTTACAGGATCTATTGTGTTTGATGCAACACCCGTATCTGTATTGGCCTGTGCATTCTCAGTGGCTGTTTTTGTATTTGAATTTTTTGCGACAGCATTCTCCTGACCTTTGGTAGTCTGCCCTTTCACTCCCGCCTGATTCTGGTTTGCTCCTGTTGTTGATGTTAGCTCTTTACCGGTTACAGGATCTATTGTGTTTGATGCAACACCCGTATCTGTATTGGCCTGTGCATTCTCAGTGGCTGTTTTTGTATTTGAATTTTTTGCGACAGCATTCTCCTGACCTTTGGTAGTCTGTCCTTTCACGCCGGCCTGATTCTGATTGGCTCCCGTTGTCGATGTTTGTTCTTTACCAGTTGCAGGGTCGACTGTATTGGATGCAAGACCTGAATCAGTAACAGTTCCAGTATTATCTGCAGGAGTTTTTGTGTTCACATTTGTTGAAACTCCATTATCACCATTCGTATTACCGAGTTTTTGACCGTTGGAGTCCACAGATGATCCAGTCAGTGAATTTTGATCCTGACCACGATTTATGTTGGATTGTTCTTCGGCTCCGGTTGCCGCATTCAATTGATCAGACACAATACCCTGCCCGGTTGTAGTTCCATCTGTTGCTAACGCGGCCCCGGCATTTTTTGCCTGCTTGCGAGTGGTTCTCTTTTTCTTCCCGGATTGTGCAGACAAATCTGATGCGATGCCTTGATCAGGTTGCGCAATGGTATTGGAGTTTGCATTAACCTGATTTGACTGTCCCTGATCTTCCGCCAATGCTTGCCCTGAAATATTTTCCGTAGAGTCTGCATTTAATCCGCGATTATTGTCTTTGTCTCCTGATCCGTCAGCAACGCCGGCATCACTATTTTTCTTTTTAGCATTATTCTTTCGGGATTTATTGCTCTTGTTAGTTGAAGCAACGTCCGTCCCATAGGCAGAGAGTAGGTTATCGCTGGCGATCGCAACTTGTTCGCCCTGGCCATTGCCCTGGAGGTTCGATAAGTTATCAGCTTGCCCGGTTTGTTTGTCCCCACTTTGGGACTCCACCGATTCGATTTTTTTGCCCGTCTCCGGATTAAAGTCCTGAGCTTCAGTTCCTGAATTTGCCAACTCCCGGTTACCCAGCACCCCCAATGGCCCTGAGTAAACCCAGGTGTCGAAATATTTTGTATCAGTTCGAAGCTTTAACGCTTCCGCAAAAGCAAACTTGCGGTCATCGGTTGTGATCACATATACATAATATAGATTTCGGTTCGGGTTCATTTCGAACTTAGCGGGAAAGCTATTTTTGTTGGCGTCGTCAGTCCAATGAATAGCATTATTCTGGTGCTCGAAGGCGCCAATGACCACATAATTCGGGTATGGATTGGTGTTTTGGGCCCATCCGGCCCCCGGAAGGGTAAAGATCAGACACGTATAAACGCGTGCAAAAAGTATGAATTTCTTCATGGCACTACGGGCATAGGTTAAAGACTACCCCCAAGATATAAAGAAATCCGGTATTTTAAAGCTCATAAGGAGCCTCAAAGGGCTGAAATCACCGTAAAATGCTCTTCCAGGGCCTGGCCTCTTTCGTCAACCACGATTAATACGTGTTTACCTTCGGGCGGATTGAGGGCCAACCGATGAACCCTTTTTGTCGTGCCAATGAATACTCCGTCCAGATGCCAGAAAACTGCAGCGTGCTCATCCCGGTGAGCAAGCTCGAAGATGGAGCTTCCCGGTTTTCCGTCAAAACTGCGGGGTATCAGGATGCGAGCATTTGGTTTTGGATAAACCAGGTCCATCGAAGATATGGAAGCAGTGCTTTGGCAATCGTTGCGATAGGGCGGCAATGGTTTATAAGAAATATTTTTCGCTTTGTAGTAATGCTCCTGAACCGGTGGAAGTACGAACCATTTTGCATGCATCATCGAAGTGATGTCTGCACATCCGCCGTGGACCTGGAACTTTGCATCAGCTGAAAGGTGAATGGTTTTGTGATGGATGCAGGCTTGTGTTTCCAGTCCGCTCCTTGTTACCCACACCGTATCGGTATCAACGCAATGGATAGACGCCCTCTGCCCGCTTTGTCGACACGTAGCAATTTCATGCATCTCTGAATTAGGGGCATCAAACCAACCCGTTGCCGGCAATAGCGCAAAAAGATCAAATAACAAAGGTGCTGCAGCATTTGTACCGGTCAATCCTGATCTTCCTTCCCCATCAGCATTGCCGACCCAGACGCCAACCGCATAATCGGGAGTTACACCCACGGCCCAGCCATCGCGAAAACCAAAACTGGTACCGGTCTTCCAGGCAATTTGTTTGGAGGTACTAAAATATTTCCAGCCGGCTTCTTCGACCGGACGATAGAGTTCTTTTAGCGATGCCAATGTCAGGAAAATGGAAGAGGCGCTTAGCCAGGACGTTTTTTCCCGTTCAATTTCCACTGACGGATCATCATCCTGAAAATAGATCGGATGGTGAAAATCTTTTCTGACATACCTGGCGCCACCCGGACGTTCAAAATAATTGTTCAGTGTCCGCGCCATGGACGCGTACATACCCGTAATATCCCACAGCGTTCCTTCGGCGCCACCCAGGATCAGGGATAAACCATAGTGGTCAGGGGGTTTGTTCAATGTAGTAAGGCCAGTATTCTTCAATAACGTGTAGAACTTTTCGTAGCGGAAATCCTTCAGCATAAATACTGCAGGTATGTTCAGGGAACGGATCAAAGCGCTGTTCGCGTGAACCGCTCCATCATATTCCTTTGAAAAGTTTTGAGGAGAGAATCCATTCATCAGAACCGGGATATCAGGCAATAGCGTTCTGGGAAGGATCAAACCTTCATCGAGAGCAGCGGCGTACAGAAATGGCTTGAGAATACTTCCCGTGCTTCGTGGAGCGGTAATTATATCCACTTCATGGCCGTGACGTGTTTCTCCTGTAAACACATTTCCTGCATATGCCAACGTTTTCCCTGTTTTAACATCAAGAATCAATGCTGCGCCATTAAAAATCTGGTTTGCTCTCAAACGCTCGTGATGCTTCTGCAACTGTACCTCTACATGCTGTTGCAGGGCATAGTCAATTGTCGATACCAGTTTCTTTTCATCAAGTCCTTCTTTTTTCATCCGACCCAACAGATGCCGTGCGTGTCTCGGAAGGGGTCGTGGCTTCTCAGGTACAGGTTCTTCCTTGCTCAATGAACACGTCAGTGCATCTATTTTTCCTGCGTGATAAAGTTTATCGAGAAGTTTATCGCGTTTGTCTTTCAGGATTTTCCTGTTCTTGCCCGGATGTATCAGCGCAGGCGAGTTTGGTAAAACAGCCATCAACGCAGCCTCACCCCACGATAAATCCTTTGCAGGCTTTCCGAAATAACGCCAGCACGCTGCATCCAGACCAACGACATTTCCGCCAAATGGCGCATGCGAAGCATAAAGCGAAAGAATTTCATCTTTTGTATACCTTAGCTCAAGTCTCGTTGCCAGAATTATTTCTATACATTTTTCGAGAAGGGTCCTGGATTCCGTTCTTCGGGAAAGGCGGATAACCTGCATGCTGATCGTACTTCCACCGCTGACAATTTTTCCTTCTTTGACATTTTGAACCATCGCCCTCCCAAGAGAAAGCGGGTCTACTCCGGGGTGAAAATAAAAAGCGTTTATCCTCAAACGTTATCAAGGCTTCAGAAAATCTCTCTGGCACTTCATGATTTTGGGGGAAGCGCCATTGGCCGTCTTCGGCGATGGAAGCGCTTAACAGCTGACCATTGCTTGCTTCCAGCACCGTGGAACATGGCTGATTGAACAAGACTGTTGGAAGTGCGAATGCATACAGAAGACAGATAACCGCCATGGTTAACGCCATTTTCACGAGGCGACCACGGCGGCCTATCTGTTTCTGTAATTTGCTTATCTCCATATATATTCGAGTAATTCGTGACGGGACTTGCAGCTTTCATCTTGTTGCGGGTTGCTGAACAGCGACTGACTGTCCCTTCTTCCTTGCATAAATACTTCGGTCATACATAGCCTCGCAAGTTGTAGCTGGTAAATAATAAGTACCTGCATAGGCAGCAGTGATCAAGACACGAAATGTCTTTTCTTCGCGAGGCGCGAGATTAAAATAAGTAAAGACACGGTCATCGCGGATATCCTGATAACGGAATGAACTTGTCTTGAGGAATTGTTCTGCTTCCTGAAGACGAAGATTGTTTATTTCCCAGCCCGAAGGAAAAACCTGGGACAAAGCGAGATTTTCATAATGACTGCGAATGCCTGGATGAGAAACAGCAACTTCCGCCACGAATTCACTGCCCTGTTCCAGTTGGGAAGGATCAATCGGATTTCCACGTGTGTCGGTATATTTTACGTTCAGGTTCAGATGATGAGATTCATCTTGCTCATCCCCTCTCGCGGGAGTACCTGTCGAAATCAATCTCGTGAACAATACTCCTTCACTCTGATTTTCCACTTCAATAATATGTTCCCTCAACCCATTTACAGGAATTTGAATTTGGGCGATGGGAAGACCGGTGCTGGCGCTTATACTTTTTCCATTCCCTATCTTATAAGTGAATTTAAGTTCTCCGCGTTTTTGACGACCCGCGAACGCACCCACGGACCGAAGGCACATAGCAGTTTCCTGCGTACTCATCCAATAACCATTGTCACCCAATGCGGAGGATATTTCTTTCAATACTTCAAATGTGCGGAGAAAATATCGGCCGTATTCCGCTGCAGGCAGATTGAAGGTCCACTCTCCTTTACCTTTGGTGGTGTTGACGGCCTCGCTTTTGACAAGTTTTGCATAGGAGCTCTCGACAAAATTCGCAAGACTTTCGTTTGTATTATCCCACCACCAGCGCCAGTTCAATTTATACAGATTGATTTCAATTCCATTTCTTGAAATGCCCTGTCCTTCTGTGTCTGAGGTTGCAATGGCAATTTTTTGGTTTGTGTCTGTGTATAGGATTCCGCTATAGCGTTCACCTTCGGGTATACGCATGCCTACATAAGATGAATATGGGGAATAGGGTATGCTGAACCTTTCTATGCTGAAGTTTCCGCTCTCTTCGAAAACTTTTCCGCGAAAGACGGCATTTAAGAATCCCGATGGCGCGCCCGAACCCTCCAGGGTAGCAACCACCGCGGCTGTACCTTCTGAATCCGTATTTCCCGTGAAGAAAGGTTGTGATTCACTGACAAATTCACGGGATGGATCGTCGAAATTAAAGTCCGGGAATTGTTTAAATCCCGTTGTCAGCCGCATAAGGATCACGTCAAATTCCGCTTTCAGATTCCTGCCTGGCGCTCCGTGCAACCACTTCACTTCCAGCTTTCCATTTACATTGGCGGAAGTAAATTTGTCGGTGCCAAATTCAAGATTGATCTTAAGCCTGTTGGGTTTAACTGTTTCAATTTTCAGCGTTTCTGTAAACTCCGTACCTCCGACTTTAACACGGGCCAGCCAATTACCCGTCGGCGCATCAGCGCCTGTCGCCGTTGCAAAATTGTAAAATCCATTTTCGGAAGAAGCCCGGACGATCCTGTTCATAACCTGGCCCTGAGGATTTGAAAGTTCGAACACAACGGGATGGTTCGAGGGCAAAAGTTTGCGTTTGTCTTCCAGAACAAAAGTTAAAAACAACGAATCGCCTGGCCGCCAAACTCCGCGTTCGCCATACAAAAATCCTTTCAATCCTTTTTGAATAACTTCTCCGGAAACATCAAAGCTGCTCACCAAAAGGGCCTCACCATTGATCAATCGGAGATAACCGCGTTGCGATCCGTTCCTGGCCACCAGGGCAAAAGGAGGATTCTTGCTGAGAATACTGATCTTGCCATCGGCATCAGTAGAAGCTGTGCCCACGCTCTGCAGCTGATAACTATAGAGTGTGACTTCAACGCCCGCTATTGGTTTCGCGGTTTTTAAGTCAGTAACAAACACAAGCGTATTGCCATCTTCTCCTCGCTTTACCGTTAAGCCGAGATCGGATGCCAGTATATTTTTAGTGACCGCGCGATTGGGGGTATAGTAAGAAGAATTGCAAGGGTTATCGCGTTGTTGCCAGTCGAAATCTTCTCCATAATAATAGTCATCATAGTAATCGTAGTAATATGATCCGTCAAAATTCTCTTCCGGATAATCTTCTTCCGACTCAAATTGAGAAGAGGTTTCGGGCTGCGGATCGGAAGTTTCACAGGCATAGGTTGAATAGGCTTTTTTAAATCCCAGTTTCACTTCGTAGATGGCCCCGGGCTCTGCCTGAATTAACCTGGAAATATCCAGCGTATAACGGTTCCATTTACCAAGGTCGGTAATACCGGTGTTTTCCAGGGGGGTCTTCTTCCTGAGAATTGTCTTGCCAACGCGACGCAGTTCATTTTTGCCCTCCAGATTATTAACCTGAAAAAATTGCAATGCGTTATTTTCAAAAATCTTAAGGATCTGGATATCCACTGCATTGAGGTTCACGGCCTCGAAAGGAACTACCAACCCGTTCGTACTAGGTAAAATAGATCCTTTGCCTGTAAACCTGACCGCAGGTTTTAGCTGTTCAAAAAAAACTTCCTCGGCGGCGGGATTCTTCAGTTTCATATCCAGCACATTTCTGATACCACTTGTGACCGAAATGGTTCGGCTGCCGTTCTGATGCACGGGAGGGTAAACCCATATCTCATTATTATGGATATCAAAATCCAGGCTTGGCAAATCACTGATGCGGATGAGCCCGTTTAAATTCTGATCTTCTTTCACCGGATCGGAAAACTGAAGCACTACATGTTGTGTGGGAGTTTGAACCACTCTGACGGTCATAAGTTTGAAATCATCCAGCGGAGGTATATCCACCTGCATTTCGTGGACACGATCAATTCCTATTACGCTTCCATCCACTCGGATATTTACTTTTCCCGCCTCCTCTTTTCTGATGACTTCTTCCACTATAAAACTATGTTGCTTTCCATCTTCAGTATGCGTCCAGGTCAGGTTTAAGGTTTTACCTTCCTGAATCGCCTTTATTGCTTTTTCTACTTCCGGTCCTTCCGAATAATCTGCGGTATTGAAATTTCCCTCAATGACCCCTCTTTTCAGTTCGGTTTTACTATAGGATTTTATATTGACGATCATCACCTCGAAATTCTGGGGCACTACCTGGAAGGAATATTCGAATGTGCGCAGCTCCTCCGGCAGGTCATTGGTTAATCTGGAGAGAAAAAATTTCGCGGTGTAAACTTTTCCGGAGGTCATCCTGCTGTCGGGTCTGAATTCCACGGTGCGGTTATCCAGCCATACCGTTTTTCCAGGTAACGAGGGTGTGAAGTCAAACAACTTTTCACTGCTTTCCTGCCCTGCCATGGTAGAATCAACCATGTCGTTTGAAAAAACAATGCTGAGGGCAGAGCCTGATGGAATTACGCCCGTAGTATAGGAGTTGATGTATTCCGCAAATGCGGGATTAACAAATATGGTGGGATTTTTTTTACCTGGACTGGCCGTAAAATAAAAGATACCTGCAATACCGAGCGCGACCGCTACTACCGCAACGGCAAGTTTTTTCCAGGGAAGGGTTTTCATATTTTTTAGTGGTTATCGAAATTAAAATACTATAAAATATCCGCCAATTCGTATGGTTTTTAGGAGTTTTTAGCAAAAAACTTTCCAACCTTTGCAGGACAGTTAACAAACCGTGTTGAACTCAAACATTATGGATGATATTCTTGATCAGGTCTACTACAACAATACAGTTCGCGAATATTTGATTGCACTCTTCGTCATTTTAGGAGGCATCGTTCTTGTTCTTGTCCTGAAAAGGTTCATCATTAAACGCTTGCAGAACTGGGCGGCAAAAACTCCAGGCACGTGGGATGATTTTATTGTCGAGAGTATCTCGCGTTTTGGTATTCCCATTCTTCAATGGACGATCGTTTATCTTGCTATTCACCTTCTGGAACTTTCGGCTGGAACAGAACGCGCGATCCAAATCGCTACTTCAATAATCATAACGTACTATGTCTTGCGCATAGTATCTTCTGTTGTACTTCTTCTTATGAAATCGGAAGTAAGAAGGAGAGAACACGGCGAAGAAAAGATCAAACAGCTTGGCGGATTGATCATCGTCATCAACCTGATCATCTGGTTTCTCGGATTGGTCTTTTTGCTCAGCAATTGGGGAGTAGAAGTCACTCCAATAATCGCGGGCCTTGGTATCGGTGGTATCGCGGTAGCCCTGGCTGCCCAGAATATCCTCGGAGACTTATTCAGCTACTTTGTCATTTTTTTTGACAGGCCCTTTGAGGCCGGCGACTTTATAGTTGTGGATGACAAGATGGGGACTGTTGAATACGTGGGTATCAAAACAACCCATATCCGGGCATTGGGCGGCGAGCAGATTATCATTGGAAATTCCAATCTCACCAATTCCCGGATCCATAATTACAAAAGGATGGCAAGGCGCAGGGTAGTGTTTTCCATTAATGTGCAATACGGAACCTCAATGGAAACCATTAAAAAAATACCTGAACTGCTGAGATCTATTGTCGAACAACAAAAAATGGTCACTTTCGACCGGGCTCACTTCTCATCTTACAACGACTGGAGTTTACGTTTCGAAGTTGTTTATTATGTTCTAAGCGCCGACTTTAATGTCTATATGGATATTCAGCAAAATATTAATCTGGCCATATATAAGGAGTTTGATCAGCAGAACATTCAATTCGCCATGCCCGCCAGGTCATGGTTTAGCGAGGATACACCTTTGTAAAAATATTAGGAATTCATGGAATAACTGGACCAGCGAGTCTCCTGCTACCGATATTACGTCCTGATCCCCCCTCAGCGTCACTCGCGCCTCGCGACGGACGCTGAGGATTCAGAGGTCGAGGCTTTGGTCAACTCAAATTTCTAAGCGAGCCGATCTCTATATTTAACCCGCACGCAATTCAGTGTAGTAGCCAAACCTGAACTCCGCA
>JBBDXJ010000323.1:0-12246 GCA_040902445.1 Cyclobacteriaceae bacterium
CCCTTTCAGAGCTGGGTGCATTTAGCCTTGTGATCGATGAATCCCTGCCATAGCGTGTTTGTCACCTGCCCAAAACTTACTGAGGGCCGCCGTACTGGATTTGGTTGTGTGCCGTAACATAACCAAACCTCCTCATCACCAGCCAGCTTCCGGACATTTCACCAAACTGTTAATCCGTCTGAATTTTTGAATAAACCTCTTTTTCAAAAAGACGATAGAAATCAAATGTCTCCTTGTCATTGAATGGAAAGAACTGAGTGAAGTATACTATAGCAACTCCATTTTCATTGTCCACGGAAAAATAAGAATTAGCGGCTCCGCCCCAGTAAACCGTTCCTTTGGGCCTTATTTTTTCGCCGTCGTTTTCTTCGATGGCCCAGGCTAATCCAAATTTGTCTGATTCATCAAGAAAGCCCCCAGCCATCGGTGGCAAAGGCCCTGCTGAAAGATCATAATTAATTGACATATTTTCTGGCAGTTGATTTTTAAACATCATATCGAGCGTTTCAGGTTTCAATAGCTGACCGCCGTCGTATTTTCCCTCATTTAATAAGCATTCAAGAAAGGTTAGGTAATCTTTCGGGGATCCAAATAAACCACCTCCAGCATTATAGGAGGTAACAGGTTGCTCCCTAACACGGGGATTTTCACGGAATCCTGTTGAATCGCGAGTTCCCCAGGATACAATCTTTTCTTCCAAACTATCCGGAACATTGAACCATGTCCTGTTCATTTGCAAGGGCCCTGTAATATTCGCCCTGAAATAAGTCTCAAGATCCTGGCCACTCAGTTTCTCAATAATTTTACCAACCCAATCAGTACTCGTTCCATAATTCCACCGTGCGCCAGGTTCAAAAAGTCTGGGCTTATCTTCATACTTCCAACTCTCAGGTTTGAAATTAGCGAGCCGGGCGGACAAAGCCTGGTACGCGAAACCCGATGTGTGGGTCAGTAAATGTTTGAGCGTGACTACCTGATCACTTTTAACGAGTTTACCATCTTCGGTAAGAATTGGAATAGAGACCATTTCCGGCATCAATTTGTTTAACGGATCATTTAATCCAATAAGTCCTTTTTCTACCATTTGTAATGCCGCAACGGAGGAAATTGCCTTTGTCATTGAAAATATCCTGAATATATGATCTTCGGTTACGGTATCAGTATTCCCCCACGTCGAAGGACCAAACGCATACCAGGCTGTATTGCCATTCCTGGTCGTGGATCCCATAATAGCTGCAGGAAGGGAACTCTCTTAGAAATATTTAGCCAAAGAAGAAGGTACTTCAGTGTTTTCTTTTTTTTGGCATCCTTGAATGGTAACAATTGCAATGACCAAAAATAATTTTTTTTTCATTCTATTCGTTTTTGAATATGGAGGCAAAGTATACGGTGGTATCATTCAAACTGACAAACTTCGATTATTTAATTCCTTCCTGCCACTGCTTTAAACATTCTTAAACTGTACGGGCCGCGTCCGAAGTACTCGGGTCCTGGTATTGTCCCGGCGTCACACCGAACTGTTCTTTAAAACACTTATTAAAATAAGACAGGCTGCTGAAGCCCACACTGTAGGCGATTTGTGTAACATTGTCGCTGTTTCTTGAGAGCAGTACCGCTGCGCGCTTTAGTCTGATAGTCCTCAAAAACTGACTTGGTGTTTGTCCGGTGAGGGCCTTGATCTTTCGGTAAAAATGCATGTTGCTGTAGCCGGCCTCGCGGCTTAGTTCGTCGATTGAGAAATTCTCATCTTCCAAACGGCCTTCGATGATGGAGAGAACTTTCGTCAGGAATTTTTCATCCAGAGAAGTGACAGAGATTTGCCTTGGCTCCAGGGTAATTTCTTTTGCAAACTTTTCTCTTAGTTTCCTTCTTTCGTCGATACGGTTGCGAACGATCAATTTCAATTCGGCCGCATCGAATGGCTTGGACAAATAATCATCGGCTCCTGTTTCAAGCCCGGCGAGTTTGCTATCGCGATCAGCTTTTGCAGTCAACAGGATCACGGGGATATGGCTGGTCAGCTCATTGGTTTTGATGAGTTTACAAAGTTTGTAACCATCCATTTCGGGCATCATGATGTCGCTGATGATCAGATCGGGAATAATTTCCTGAGCTTTCTCCACGCCTGCCCTGCCGTTTGCTGCTTCTGAAAGATGATAGAACTCACTTAAAGTCCGTCGGATATATTGCCGCATGTCGCTGTTGTCTTCGACGATGAGGACAACCGGATGCTCCTCCGACGTAATTGGCGTCAGTTGTTCCCCTCCGTTGGCATTGAGAGCTTCACTTCGCATTGGAACTTCCGGTTGCAGGGAAATACTACTTTCGCGTTTGAGAGACCCGCTGGTTTCCTCATCCTTCAGGTGATCGCCGGCCATAGGTAACCAAACAGTGAAGGTGGTGCCTTTTCCCTCCACGCTCTCGACCGCTATTTTCCCATCGTGAAGCTCAACGAGTTCTTTGGCAATCGCCATTCCGAGTCCGCTGCCTTCGTATTTGCGCGTCTGGCTGCTGTCGACCTGGAAGAACCTGTCAAAAATCTTTGGTATTTGATCCGAAGGTATTCCTACTCCGGTGTCTTTTACAGAGATCATGGCGCGCGCCTTTTCAATTTTCAGGTAAAGTATGATTTCACCGCCCTCTTTTGTAAACTTGAATGCATTGGATAAAAGATTATGAATAACTTTTTCAATCTTCTCTGGATCTATATACGCATTTACCTCTGATACTTCGGGATAGAAAAAATATTTTATGGCTTTGTCTTTTGCCAACGATTCATAGGATGCGGCAATCTCCCGGATGAATTCAACCAGATCAGTGGAAACAGGATGCACGCGCATTTTTCCCGCTTCGAGTTTACTGAGTTCCAGGAGTTGATTGATGAGGCGCAGGAGACGTTGACCGTTCCGCATCATGGTACCGTACACAGGTTTCTGATCTCCTTTGAAAGTACCATCATACAATTCCCTAAGTGGACCGAGAATGAGTGTGATCGGTGTGCGAAATTCGTGTGAGATGTTTGCAAAGAATTTGGTCTTCAGCGTATCGAGTTCGCTAAGGTGTTCCGCACGGTGCTTGAGCTTGATCCTTTTATTTTCAAAGGTTCGCCAGTAAAGAAAGATCGCGATGAGCGCCACGCCATACAGCGAGTATGCCCACCAGGTCTGCCACCAGGGAGGGGCAATAATGATCAGGAGCGTTGCACCTTCTTCATTCCAGACACCGTCATTGTTGGAGCCTATGACGCGGAAGGTGTAAATGCCGGGATCTATATTGGTGTAACGCGCGACTCTATTGCTTGCGGGTGTTTCAATCCACTCAGTTTCATAGGGTTCAAGCTTGTATTTGTACTGGTTGTTTTCGGGATTTATGAAATTCAACGCGGCAAACTCGAAAGAAAAGTCGTTTTGCTTGTGGGCGAGTTTTACATCGTGGGTAAAGGAAATATCTTTTTCAAGAGGTGACCTCCATTTTAGGGTGTCACCTTCGCTATCCGTTATGGGTACTCGTTGATTGCCGATGAGAAAATCTGTTATGACAACGGGGGGAATGTAGGAGTTATCGACAAGGCTGTCGGGGTGGAACATCACGACTCCTGCTGAATTTGTACCGAAAATAATTTTCCCATCGACTGTTCGAAGACCTCTTCCTCCAATGTATTGCGCATTTCTGAAGACAGCCCCGGGCAGCCCGTTACTTCGATCGTAATTCCGAAAATAGCTTTTGGAAGGATTAAAGTGTGAGACCATGTTGCCACATGCCAGCCAGAGTGTACCATCGCCTCCGTCAACGATGCAGTATACGTCATCGTTTGGAAGATCGGAGCTTGCTGTCGTCCAGCTTGTGAATTGCGGCTTGCCGTTCTCGGTTCCCTTAGTGATCTTATTGATTCCGCGACCCGTCCCGACCCAGATGTTTCCTGCGCTATCCATCGCCAGATTGTAGACCGTATTATCTGACAGGCTGTTGTGATCGCGTTGATCATTTGTCAAATGTATGAGCTCACCTGTAGTCAGGTTATATCGCACGAGACCTTTTGCAGATCCGATCCAGAGGTTTTTATAAGGATCTTCTAAAAAACAATGTACGGTTCCACCTGGAAAATCTGATAACTGCTCTACCGAATTCGTCTTCGGGTTGTATTTCGTAACACCGTTCCACCTTCCCAACCAGGCGTGGCCGAAAGAATCAACGAACAGGGATATTACGTACTCGTCTCTGACAGGCATGATCTGTTCAAGAGAAATTGATTTGGTTCTAAAGTCGTACTTTATAAATCGATTCGGCGACCTGGTAAAATAGATCGACCCTTCGTTGTCGGCGCCCATGAATGATAGCGGTCCGCTTCCGTGACCTCCACGATCAAAGAGCCGCTGCTGCTTAAGGACCTCCCTGAATGTTGGATCCAGCGTAACCAGTCCACGGCTGGCTCCCATCCAGATATTCTGGTTACCATCCCGCTCGATCGACCAGACATTTCCGTACCTCGTTATCGATCTAAATTTTGCATGATCAGGATTAATTTGATTTAGTCCCCTTAAGGTTGAATGCCACATAATTCCCTGCCTGTCCGTTAGAATTGAAGTTGACCAGCCTTTTGCGATCGTATCATACCTATTGGTCCGCGGATCAAATGAAAAGAGTCCATGGCCGTGTCCTACCAGCAAGTTGCCGTCAGAATTTCCAACTACATGCCGGACATTATTTGTTTGAAGAAAGCCAGTGAACGATTTACTCTCGGGATTATATCGATAAAGGCCATTGCTCCCAATCCAGACCTGTTCCTGGTCATCGATGTGTATTGTGAAGGAAGCACTGCCAAATCTTTCGAGCGGGTCAGGCTTGTAGATAGAAGTCTGACGTGTTTTCCCATCAATGTGAACAACCGAGCGCGTTCCTGCAGCCCAGATAGAATTTTTTGTTTCTACGATGTCCCAATAACCATCATCGGGCAAACCTGTCATTTTCTGCAGAGAAAGCGTCTCCGGGTCAGCAATATAGATGCCCTGACTACAAATCCAGAGCTTTCCATCTCTCCGTTCACGGAATTTTGCGGCACCAATGTCTGCAGCGACCGTGTCGGGACCAAGGGATTGAAATGTCTCAGTCTGTGGATCAAATAGATCGACTCCTTTCATGTGTGCAACCCATAACCTTCCTTTGCGATCTTCCCACATCGAATTGACACGGTTGTGACCGAGACTTGTCCTGGATGCCGGGTTGTGCTTGTAGGTGGTAAACTTGTACCCATCAAACCTGCTCAACCCATGGTAACTCCCGACCCATATAAAGCCGCGCATGTCCTGCAAGACGCAGTTTACGGCGTTTTCCGGAAGACCATCATTCATGGTGTAACGTCGCGACAAATGCGATTGCGTCTGAGCTGGCAATTCGAATGGAAGGGCGCCAGCTATCCAAAAGGTCGCAAGGAACATGCAAACCCGGAAAGTCATAGATAACATTTATTGAATATAAGCAAAAGAAACGGAAGAAGTCACTGAAGCATTTACTCATCGGAAATGTTAATTCCGATTCACTAAAAATGTCAGATTAGTTGGTAACTTAGTTTCCCAATGAAACGTCCACTTGCCGTCACCATTATTGGATGGCTTTTCATCGCGGCAGGAACCGTTGGTTTTGTATACCATCTACGGGAGCTGACCCCGCGTGATCTGTTCTCAAATGATGCAGCGTGGGTGCTACTCATGCGCCTCCTTGCCATAGTCGCTGGCATCTTAATATTGAGGGGATAAATTCCGGGCGCTGGCTACTGATTGCCTGGATGGCATACCACGTTGTGCTGAGTTATTTTCACGCGCTTTCCGGACTGGTGACGCACGCGATCCTGCTCGCCCTGATTGCCTATGGACTTTGTTATCCGGGCGCTAGTGCTTTTTTCAATCGTGTAAGATCTGTGTGACAGGAACAGTCACAGAACGACCTTACGGTAGCAGATTATAAGTCTCTTTGGAAAATCACCAAACCATTAATCCGTCTGAATTCTTGAATAAACCTCTTTTTCAAAAAGACGATAGAAATCAAATGCCTCCTTGTCGTTGAACGGAAAGAACTGATTAAAATACACGATAGCAACGCCATTTTTATTATCCACAGAATAATAAGAATTAGCTGCTCCGGCCCAATAAGCAGTTCCTTTTGGTCTTATTTTTTCGTCATCATTATCTTCGATGGCCCACGCTAATCCAAACTTGTCTGATTCATCAAGATACCCGCCAGCATTCCCGGGTAACGTATCTCCTGGAAGTTCATAATCAATTGACATCTTATCGGGTAGATGATTTTTAAACATCATCTCTACAGTTTCAGATTTCAATAGCTGACCTCCACTGTATTTTCCTCCATTTAATAAACATTCAAGAAAGGTCAGGTAATCTTTAGGCGACCCAAATAAACCACCTCCGCCACTGAAATAGGTAACAGGTTGCTGACGCACACGGGAACTTTCGCGGAATCCTGTTGAATCCCGGGCTCCCCATGATACAATCATGTCCTCCAAACTATCCGGAACATTGAACCACGTTCTGTTCATGTGTAATGGTCCTGTGATATTCTCTCTGAAGTAAGCCTCAAGATCCTGACCACTGAATTTCTCGATAATTTTTCCAACCCAGTCAGTACTTGTTCCATATTTCCACTGTGCGCCGGGTTCAAAAACCCGGGGCTTGTCTTCATATTTCCAACTTTCAGGTTTAAAATTATTGAGCCGGGCAGACGTCGTTATATATGCAAATCCTGAGGTGTGGGTTAGCAAATGCCTGAGCGTGATAAGCTGATCACTTTTGACGAGCTTGCCATCTTCGGTAAGAATTGGAATGGAAGCCATTTCCGGCATCAGCTCGTTTAACGGATCATTTAATCCAATAAGTCCTTTTTCTACCAGTTGTAATGCCGCAACGGAGGAAATTGCCTTTGTCATCGAAAATATTCTGAAAATATGATCTTCAGTCACGGTATCAGTATTCCCCCAGGTCGAAGGACCAAAAGCATACCATTTCGTATAGCCATTCCCGGTTGTGTATACCATCACAGCCGCAGGAAGAGTACTCGCTTTGAAATAGTTAGTCAAAGAAAGAGGCGCTTCCCTGTCTACTTTCTTTTGACACGCCTGAGCGGTGAAAAAAATTGCAACTGCTACCAGTAATGTTTTTTTCATACTATTCGTTTTTGAATATGGATGTGAAGCATACAGTGGTATTGTCGAAAAGGGACTGGAAAAATTTCGCACAAGCTCTCAGTCAATGTTTTCAGAACTAAAAAGAAATACATGAAATGCGTCGCGTTAGTCACTGCCAGATGGCTCCATTGAGAGCTCCTTCTTCAATATAGCGCTTAAGATATTTATTTGCAATTGCCGATAAACAACAGTATGGAGAATTCATTAACTTATCTCAATAAAAGTACAACGTGATATGCGATTGATCCACTATTTGCTTTTTAGCGCCTGCTTGTTTTTTTTGTCCGCAGGCTATTGCCAACGTTATGATATCGTCGTGAAGGGAGGTCATGTGATCGATCCGAAAAACGGCATAAATGGAGTACGGGATGTTGCGATCAGGGATGGCAAGATCGTCGCTGTTGCAGACAGGATCGAAGCAAGCGGGTCGACGCAGATCATTGACGCAAAAGGTCTTTACGTCACTCCCGGCCTGATCGACATCCACTCCCATAATTTTCCCGATATGCGTACGGGTGATCCCTTTCCGGATGGATTCACGTTTCGCAACGGCGTCACCACGACAATCGATGCGGGAAGTTCCGGATGGAAATCCTTTCCGGAATTCAAGCGAACAATAATAGACCGATCGGAAACGCGGGTGCTCGCATGGCTCAATATCGTCGGAGAAGGTTACCGTGGCGATCCTTATGAGCAGGACACCAGAGACATGAACCCGAAACTGACCGCTGCCATTGCAAGGCGCTATCGCGAACATATCGTCGGAATTAAAGTCGCACACTTCGAAGGACCTGAATGGACACCCGTGGACCGCGCCGTCGAAGCGGCAAATCTAGCCAATAGCGTTCCCGTTATGATCGACTTCGGTTCGTCCAACCCTCCGTTATCGCTGGATGAGCTTTACAATAAACACCTGAGGCCCGGAGATGTATTTACACACTGCTTTGGCGGAATCCGAAATAACAGCGGAGGCGGACGGGAAGCTATCGTGGAGGATGGAAAACTAAAACCATTTGTGATAGCCGCACAGAAGAAAGGGATTGTCTTTGATGTCGGATTCGGAGCGGCGAGCTTTTCTTTCGCGTGCGCCATTCCGGCGCTGAAGAGCGGCTTCTATCCGAATTCGATCAGCACGGATATGAATCGCCACAGCTTTAACGCGCCGATGCAGAACATCTTAAATGTGATGTCTTTGTTTATGGCGATGGGTATGGAGCTGAAGGATGTTATCACCGCTACGACCTGGAATTCAGCCAAAATAATCAGGCGCGAGGAACTCGGTAGCCTCTCTCCGGGATCAAGCGCCGATGTGGCCATATTTAACCTCCGGAATGGAAAGTTTGGATTTTATGATCGCGATGGCCAAAGGATAGAAGGAAACAACCGGCTTGAATGCGAAGTGACGATCCGCGAAGGTAAAGTTGTTTATGACCTTAACGGACTTGCCCGGCCGATCATAATCCCCGGCCATCCCAGGTATTAAAATTGGTAAACCTCATTTGTTTAAAAAAATAATTGGGCAGAACGTGACAACGGAGACCCCGCGGAGACGGTGTGTGCCAGTTGATAAATTCTGCATCCTAAAAATTTCTCGTCAACGTTCCGGGATGCAAAGAGCCTGATACGCGACGTTTCCCTCATCCTTCAGGAGAGGGATGCACACAAGATGGAGCAACGTGCGAAAGAAGAAAGGGTGAGGTGACGCGTGGTACGCAGGGTGGTAAGATAGGGTGAGGTCTCACTTACGAAGAGTAAGTTTCATATCCGGCTCCATTTCATCGCAATGTTTTTCTGTTATCTCCTTTCGCTCTTCGTTGCTTGGGGATTGCCCGCCCGAACCGAATCGAAGCGATACGGTTCGTACGGGCGGGGCTTCATCGCCAACACGCTTCGCGTGAAGGCGCTTCGCAATGACGGACTTCGGGGGCGGGCGATGGGCACGCTTAAGAAGCCATAGCTTCATGATTGGTGTCCTTACTAGCTGGCCCGGGAATTTTAACGATAAGCCTATAGCATTTTCGTCAAAGGCAGAAAGGGTATAATTAAATGATAAAACCGCAAAACCACTTCAAATTACCCCTCTTATTCATTTCATTATGTCTGTTTTTCCTGATAACCGGATTTAGGGAAAATGTCCCGGCCAATCGGGTTGTCGGCATTTGGGAATCAGAGGAGAAAAATCTACAGATAGAGATGTTTGAAGATAACGGAGAGTTTGGGGGAAGAATGATATATTTTAAGTGCTCATCAGACAGCATTATGCACACTTCCCGGGATTCAGAAAATCCTGACAGCAAATATGCAAGCCGAAAGTTACTTGGTCTAAAACTAGTTGAGGATCTCTCTTATCAGGGAGATAATGTGTGGGGCAATGGAAAAATCTATGATCCTAATTCAGGCAACACATGGGAAGCCCGGATCCAACTTACAGGCCCCAATACAGCAATAGTCAGAGGCTATTGGAAATTCAGGTGGATTGGACGAAGTATGGTGTTTAATAGATTGTAAATCGTTTCAGGCATTAGTCGTTGAAATCCGTTCTGCGGAAATCCTTTAGCCATGCGTCTCGTCTCGCACATCAGTGTTTTAAATAGGCATTGGGTACATTCTTTGGAGTGTACTCAATCCGAAAGGAATGTTTCAGCAATATCGCAACGATATTTGATATAATGATCTCATTCCGATGCATTTGCGGTAAGAGACCCATCATCGCGTAACTGATCGGATTAACCGCCGGAATAAGGGTTTCCCATTCATAACCTTTACCCCAGATAATGCCGGCAACGGTTATTTCCAGATCAGCCGACTGGGCAAGAAGAAAATTCAACATGTCAATGGAATTATTTGAGTTTTGATTGACGGTATGGTATACCGGGGTCTGTCCTCCGAACCCGTTTTCGTCAGTTCCGGCCTTTGCATTTACATCTGCGCCATATTTTGTCAATACCTTCGCACTTGCAGCATGATTGAACTCCGCACAAATATGCATTAATGTCGCCTGGTGTAGCGGCGTATAGGCGGACTGAAGTGTGTATCTTCTAGCGATAATTTCAGGTTGGATTGTTATCTGGCGTTCGAGCGAGACTGAATGGTTGAGTAATACGGATAGCAATGCTTTGTCTTCAAATTCGAGCCCGTAATCCACAAAGAGCTTTACGCAGTCGCGGAATCTCGGCGTCCTCGTGTATTCACTTATTAGCTCATAGATAAGGGGTTGTCCGCGATACAAATCGTTCGGACTTACACCATGCTCAAAGCACTCTTTTATGCCTCCAATGGAATGCAGTTCAATTTCTCCAATAATTCGCTCCAGATAGTTCATAGATAAGCTTTTTTCATGTCAAAGGTTTACTAGCTAATTTTGAAATCCGATCCGCTACTCCGGCCAGCGTGTCGTTGTCAACTGTTGTTTGCATCGCGTTTCGTGTGTAGTCTTCCAAAATAGTTTTTATTTGTTCTCTGTCTCCTTTGTTCATTAATATCGATAGTGCCCGAAAATTCATTGTGTCGTATTCATCGTCAACAGAGTCAGCCACTCCGAGAGGGCCCCGGTCATTCAATATTTCCCTTATTTTCAAAAATGTAGTGTCCCATTCAGGTTTAAAGAAATTCTTATCATCCGTTACAATTTTGTTTTTTATTTTGTCAATAATTAGTCCGGCGATTTTCAAATTCTGTGGCGAAATATAAAACGAGTGAATCTTTGCGAGGTGCAAAACCGGCTAAGGGAGCGTCGCCTTCATGTCCACTTTCATATTTGTAATGATATTTTCCAAAACCAATTATTGTTGGACCCCACATTTTAGGTTCAAACCCAGTAACCGATTTGAAAATTTCAAGCAGCGCGAAGCAATCTGTTCTTCCTTTTTCATTCTCCACATTGTTGATGAATTCATTTACATCTATTGACGTTTCCGTGGTTTTATTTTTAGCCATATGTTTGTTTCTTAGATTGCGCTGTAGCATAAGGCATCACGTAATAATATAAGGCATTTGCTTTATGTACTCCCAGGGATGCACTGAATCGCACATGCTTTATATCACCTTATTACGCACCATACTCAACGAACTAAGATAACAGTTTCACACCGTTTATCGCAACAATTTGATTTTTAAGGCGGATTAAACAACGTACTTAGTACACGCATCCAACTTTCTGAAAGTTTTGGAACTTTCAGAAAGTTTTTTCGAAGGGGAGTTGTTTTCGCAAGGCCGGAGGGATTCTTAGCCTGGTGAAAATGCTTAAGAACAAAAGGTACAATGATTAGCAGTGGCAAGGACTCATTTTTTTTGGTATTCACGAACCTGTTCGTCCAACTGGATATCCCTGCCATTTAGATTTCGATGATAAGACCTCAATATTATACCGGACATATCATCCGGGTGCTTTATCCCTAACTTATTAAAGTAATTCGATAAACGTGATCCCCGCCAAAGGGCCCAATTATTTCGCATCCATAATCCAAGCCCCATATGATATCGCCCACCGGCCTCATCTTCGCTCAAATTCTTAAATTCACTTTTATCTTTGCTATCCAACATTTGATCCAGTTGACTGAAGCAATCCTCCACGTCAGATGGGATGTAAATCTCATCAATTGAATCCTTCAATATTCGTTTTCCATATTCCAGTTTCTCGATATCGAGTTGCTCCCTGCGTTCCCTGGCAGCAACGCTTTTCGACTTTTTTCTAAATCCGGTGAGGTAATGAAAATACCACTTGTCAATTCCTGCGGGAATCTCTTTCTTATCGAATTTAACGTTGCGCAGGAAATCTACGATCTCTGATCTGTACAGCGGCTCTTTCATATCAATATGAAGCTCGGTACAGGATCCAGTGGAATCAATCGCACAATAAATCTCGAAGGGATAGTGTTTATATTTTCGATCCAGATCCAGATTTTTGCCTTCCAAAAAAGTAACTCCTAATTTATCCTGTAGTTCTGTCCAGACCTGCTTTCCTGTGGCAAGCCTGGGAAGGCCATATTGAGTGGGTATCTTAACTCTACTTTGTCACAACTAAGTTGCTGATTTTTTGTTAGTTCCATACA
>JBBDXJ010000324.1:0-12240 GCA_040902445.1 Cyclobacteriaceae bacterium
TTTGCTCTGATGGATTGAAGAAAACCGAAATCGATGCGCGGCCTTCCGATGCGATCGCCATCGGTCTGCGTTTCGATTCACCTATTTTCACTTACGAAAATATTCTCGCAGAAGCAGGGATTGTTCTGACAGACGAAGCTGAAGAAGAAAAGACGGAACCTAAAACTGAAGCTAAAGTGAAGACAAAAAAAGAAGGCGTGCGCAAGGATGATTTCAAAAATTACTCCGTAGAAAAACTGAATGACCTTTTGAAAGATGCCATCGATAAAGAAGATTATGAGCGCGCAGCCAAGATCCGCGACGAGCTGAGCAAACGCAATTAATTCAAACTTCTAACTTCTAAATTCAAAGCTTTGCCAGAGCACCTTTAGCGCAATACGAACGGTTGCAGAAGAAAAGTTCAATGATCAGCGATTTCCCTGCGTCTTTGGCTAAATCCTATCCAGATTTTATTTGTTATATTGATAAATTAAATTGAAATAAAATAATCTTTCAACGAAGCTTTATGCCCGAAAGTATCGGTACGGGCGGGCTTTCTGCTTTCAGCCTTATGCTTTCTGCTTTATGACGTACCTTCGCGGCTTAATCGGAATTGGGGTTCTGCTGGCAATTGCCTTTCTTTTATCCCGAAATAAAAAACAGATCGATTGGAAACTCGTCGCAAGTGGTCTGTTACTCCAGATAGTTATCGCTGTCTGTGTTCTAAAGATCCCTTTTTTCAGAAATGGTTTTGATTACATGGGTCAGTGGGTGGTAAAGTTTCTCGGCTTTGCCATGATCGGCGCGCAGTTCTTATTTGGCGACCTGGCAAAGAACAGCCTTGCGGTAAAGGCTAATCACAATCTCGGTTTTCTTTTTGCATTCCAGGCGCTGCCGACGGTAATTTTCTTTTCTGCTGTGACCTCGGGATTGTATTACCTGGGTATCCTGCAAAAGATAGTCTACGGATTTGCGTGGGTCATGGCAAAAAGCATGCGCCTGTCAGGTGCGGAAAGTTTGTCTGCCGCGGGAAATATTTTTCTGGGTCAGACAGAAGCCCCTTTGCTGGTAAAGCCTTTTATACGCAACATGACTTCCTCCGAACTGCATTGTTTAATGACCGGAGGAATGGCTACCATTGCGGGAAGTGTTATGGGCGCCTATATCACATTCCTGGGCGGAACCGATCCGCAGCAACTGGCAAAGTTTGCCACTTACCTGCTATGCGCATCTATTATGAATGCTCCTGCAGCGATTGTGATGGCGAAAATTTTTCTCCCCGAAACGGAACCTGAAAAAATTGACCGCAATTTAACAGTGAGCAAGGAAGCCATTGGGGTCAATCTTGTGGATGCGCTGGCGACAGGCGCAGCCGACGGACTCAAACTAGCGCTGAATATTGGTGCCATGCTGCTGGCTTTTATTGCCATCATCGCAGCACTGAATTGGATCCTGGTCGAGGGCATTGGTTCCTGGACCGGATTAAATGAATGGGTTCAGGTGTCGACGCATAATACCTTTACGGGTTTCTCCCTTGAATACATTTTTGGCCAGGTCTTCCGCGTCATTGCATTTGCCATGGGAGTTGAATGGTCTCAAACGGTTTCAGTCGGAAGCCTCCTCGGTCAGAAAATGGTGATCAACGAATTCGTCGCCTACAGTAGCCTTGCCGATATGAAAAACGCTGGCATGCTAACTGAAAAATCCATCGTTATTTCCACCTATGCCCTATGCGGTTTTGCAAATTTCAGCTCCATTGCTATTCAGATAGGTGGCATTGGCGGGATGGCTCCGCAACGACAGCCTGACCTCTCAAGATTGGGAATGAAAGCTTTACTGGCAGCTTCCCTTGCCACGATGATGTCAGCTACTATTGCGGGAGCTTTACTGGGTTAAACCTAAACCGGCGGATATGACCAGCGAGGAAGAAAAAGTTTTTCAACATTTGTCGCAGTTTGTTTCAGATCATAAGAAAGCTTTTGTTGAAAAGGTTTTAAGCCAGCGCACGCGTTATGTAACGGTGGTGCTCGAAAATATTTACCAGTCGCAAAATTCCAGTGCGGCAGTAAGGACGTGTGAATGCATGGGCCTGCAGGATATTCACATCGTGGAAGATACAGCCAAATATCACCTTAACATCAGGGTGCTAAAGGGTTCGTATAAATGGTTGAATCTTGAAAGGTACCGCGACAGAAAAGTGAACAACACGGAAGTTTGTTTTCAGCATCTGCGCAGCAATGGCTATAAAATTTTAGTGGCCGACCCTGCTGAAGATGGAATTTCAATTGACGATCTGGATGTTTCTGCTGGCAAAATGGCCATGGTCTTTGGCAATGAGCTACACGGGGCATCAGCATATAGCCTGCAACACGGAGATGCGAGGATCAGAATTCCCATGTTTGGCTTTACCGAAAGCCTGAATGTTTCTGTAAGCGTGGCCATTTGTCTGAAGACTATTTTAGCCAAACTTAGGCGATCGCAAACCCCTATCGCTTTATCACCGGACGAAAAGGATGTGATCAGACTCGCGTGGTACAGGAAAATTGTAAAACGTTCAGATGTGGTGGAGCGCGAGTTTCTGCGCACAATTGAGTAACTTGCTGCGCTTTATGGGTGTTTTCAGTTTATGCGTTGGTTGAAGCGATTTCTGTTAGGATTGTTAACCCTGTTGGTTCTGATCATCAGTGGCTGCAATATCTGGATCGTTAAAAGTACAGAAGGAAATGTTTATTCTGATCTTGAACAGCTTCCTGACCACAGAATTGCATTAGTCCTGGGTACCAGTTACCGCTCTGTTGGCGGAGGACCCAATCCATTTTTCCAAAAGCGCATTGAGATGGCGGCCACCCTGTATTCAATGGGCAAAATCGATCATTTTATTCTCAGTGGCGATAACAGCACCAAATATTATAATGAACCTCTGGAGATGCAGAAAGCGCTAATAAAGAAAGGAGTTCCGGAAAAGGCTATTACGCTGGATTATGCAGGTTTGAGAACCCTTGATTCTGTTGTGCGAAGTAAAAAGATCTTTGGTCAAAACAAGATCACCATCATTACACAACCCTTTCACAGCTACAGGGCATTGTTCATTAGCCGTTATTATGATATGGATGCTGTAGCCATGGTAGCAGAAGATCCTGAATTGGAGCAGACCTTCAAAGTGCGGTTAAGGGAATACTTTGCCCGTACGAAAGCAGTGCTTGATTTGTACATTTTTAAAACAGATCCGAGATTTTTAGGTGAAAAAGAAAAAATAATTATTACCTCTTGATGCAACACGGAGGGATGAACTTTGGTTAAATCATTATTTGAAATTAATAAAACCCTGTGCGCCACGATTTTGGTAGATTTTCGCGTCTGAGCCGACCCATCATACTTGTTTTCCTCTTCACTATACCCCTTGCAGCAATAGCGCAAACGGTTGTGAAGGGAAAAGTAACAGATTCCGGTTCCGGTGATCCCATTCCCTTTGTAAATATTATTTTCAAAGGAACGACCACAGGCACGACCACGGATTTCGATGGAAACTATTCCGTGAAAATATCTTTGCCCGCAGATTCACTGGCAGCCTCATATATGGGTTACACCACGCGCACCAAAAAGGTACAACCAGGCGTTACTCAGGTCATTAATTTTCAACTTGAAGAAGTAGCTACAGCTCTTCAGGAAATCGTTTTTCTCGCCGGCGAAAATCCGGCTTTCGAGATCCTGCGCAACCTGGTTAAAAATAAAGCCAGTAACGACAAGCGCAAACTCACCGCTTATGAATACGACACCTATACGAAAATTGAAGTAGATGTCGACAACATGTCCGATAAATTCCGCGGCAGAAAGATCATCAAAAAGATCACACAGGTACTCGATAGCGTGGAAAGGATTGCCGGGGAAGATGGTAACCCGATCCTGCCGATTTTTATATCCGAAAGTGTTTCTAAATTTTATTACCGCACAGATCCCGAGTTGCGCTTTGAAAAAATTCTCAAATCAAAGATCAACGGAATTGGTATAAAGGATGGAACACTGGTAACACAATTTGTCGGATCTTCTTTCCAGGAGTATAATTTTTATCAGAACTGGTTGAATATTGTTACGAAAGAGTTTGTATCGCCAATCGCTGACGGTTGGAGATTGTATTACAACTATGATCTTACCGACAGCCTGTACATCGGCGACGATTATTGTTATCGACTGGATTTTTCTCCAAAAAGTCCGCAGGACCTTGCCTTTACCGGGACAGTGTGGATCACAAAAGATCAATGGGCATTGAAGCGGATCGACGCCAGCATGGGCAAACAGGCGAATTTAAATTTCATAGAAAAGATCACGATCCAGCAGGAACTTGCACCGACATCCGAGGGCGCGTGGGTACCAATGAAAAATCGCGTGCTCATCGATATCAGCGAGCTTTCAAAATCATCAGCGGGTATGCTCGCCAAATTTTATACATCCAATAAAAATATTGTAGTAAATCAACCCAAAGCTCCTCCCTTTTACGAAAGGGAAATTCAAATGGAAGAGAATGCCAGACAGTTTGAGAAAGAGGAATACTGGGATACCCTGCGTCATGAACCTTTATCGGAAACGGAGAAGAACGTTTACCGGATGATCGATACGCTCCAAAATATTCCGGTTGTAAAAACCTACACTGACATTATCAAGATTGCTGTGAACGGATATTATACGGCGGGAAAGATCAACCTTGGTCCATACATCTCTTTTCTAGCCCTGAATAACATTGAAGGCCTGAGGTTGCAACCCGGCTTTAAGACAAACTATGAGTTCAGTAAAAAATGGGTTCTCGGGGCGAGTATCGGTTATGGTTTTGACGACGAGCGGTTTAAATATTCCGCGTTCGTTCAGAACATCCTGTCCCGTGAGCGGTGGACTACCATGAGTTTTAATGTGCGCAGTGATCTTGGACGGGTGGGTCTTGATGATGAAAGCCTGGCGGATAATTACCTATTTCTCGCCGCCCAGCGTTTTGGAACCTTCAGGAGAGGATACTACTTTGACGAAAGCCGTTTTAACTTTCAACGGGAATTGTTCAGGGGATTAACACAGCGTGTAGCTTTCAGGTATAGCACGTTCAGGCCAGTATTTAACTTCGGATATTTGTTGCCTGACAACGAAAACGATACTCTTGCCACTTATGAAAATGCGGAGCTGATACTCGAAACCAGGTTTGCCCGTGATGAATTGTTCATCATAAACGACAATGAACGGCTGAGTCTGGGTGGTTCCAAATGGCCGGAGGTGACTTTGCGCTACACACATGGTTTTAAGGGATTGGCCGGCAGCGACTTTGATTATGACAAACTGCGGTTGTCAGTTCACAAACGCGTACGCTATGGGCCGATCGGTGTGGGCTATATAACCCTCACGGGCGAATATGTGTTCAGTAAGCTTCCCTATCCCTTACTTTCACTGCACCTGGGCAATCAGACACCTTTTTTTGCCCATGTCACCTACAACCTGATGGATTACGGCGAATTTATCAGCGACCGTTACGCTTCCATGCACTACAGTCATCACTTTGAAGGTTTTCTACTGAACAGGATCCCGTTAATGAGAAAGCTGAAATGGCGCCTGGTTGGAACATCGAACGTAATCCTGGGTGGAATGAGCAGTATGAACAAAGCCCTCATCGCTGAAAAGCCCGATGAGGATGGTTTGACCGTCGGCTTTTTATCCAGGGGATTGCCCTATATCGAACTGGGCTATGGGGTAGAAAATATTTTTAGATTTTTCAGAGTGGATTTTATCCATCGCCTTACTTACCTCGACAAAAATAAAAACCCGGATGTGAGAAAATTCGGTGTACTCTTCAGCTTCCAGTTTACGCTCTGATAAAGGCTTAAAGCAGTAAGTCAGGGTCGGTACCCGCCTGTGAAAGCGGCAAAGACCAACGGTTACGCAGTCGACAAGCTTTTTGCTTTCTGCCCGCCCGAACGACCTTTCAAATAACTATCGTATGGACCTTCCTGTATAATCTTGAACTGACTTTGATGAAGTTCGGTCGGGCGGGGCTTTGTGCTTTCTGCTTCTTTCATCATCTTTGTGCCCCGAATTTTGTCTGATTAACATGGATGTAAAAATTTCTTTTCCCGACGGGAACGTGCGGGAATTTCCCAGCGGTGTAACTGGCGCTGACATTGCCCGCAGTATCAGCGAAGGCCTTGCGAGAAATGCCCTTGCAATCGAGGCGAATGGTGAAGTGATAGAATTATCACGTCCTATTGCCACGGATGCTTCTGCCAGGATTCTTACCTGGAGTGACTCCAAAGGAAAAAATACTTTTTGGCACTCTTCGGCTCACCTGTTGGCTGAAGCACTTGAATCACTTTACCCCGGCGTGAAATTCGGTATAGGCCCCGCCATCGAAAGCGGGTTCTACTACGACGTGGATCTTGGTGACCGGACCTTCGGAGAAACTGACCTTTCGGCTATTGAAGCTAAAATGAAGGAGCTCGCTAAAAAAGAAAGCCCTTACCTTCGCAAAGAGGTAAGCAAAGCGGAAGCCCTTGATTATTTCAAACAAAAAAATGATCCGTACAAAATCGAGTTGATAAACGACTTGCAGGACGGAAGTATCACTTTTTATCAGCAGGGAAATTTTGTTGATCTCTGCCGTGGCCCCCACCTTCCGACCACCGGTTTTATTAAAGCAGTAAAGTTATTGAACGTTGCAGGTGCGTACTGGCGCGGGAATGAAAAGAACAAGATGCTCACGCGCATTTACGGCATAACTTTCCCGAAGCAAAAGGAGCTGGAAGAATATCTTCATGTGCTGGAGGAAGCAAAGAAACGCGATCACCGGAAACTTGGAAAAGAACTGGAACTTTTCGCATTTTCGGAAAAAGTAGGGATGGGTCTGCCGTTGTGGCTTCCGAAGGGAACTATCCTTCGCGAGCGCCTGGAGCAATTCATGAGAAAAGCACAGGTGAAGGCGGGTTATGATCCCGTCGTTACCCCGCACATTGGAAGCAAGGCGCTTTACGTTACATCGGGTCACTACGAGAAATACGGGAAGGATTCTTTCCAGCCCATCCGCACACCTGACGAAGGGGAGGAGTTTCTCTTGAAACCAATGAATTGCCCTCACCACTGCGAGATCTATAAGGTGAAGCCAAGATCTTACCGCGACTTACCCATCCGGCTGGCAGAGTTTGGAACCGTGTACCGCTACGAGCAGAGCGGTGAACTTCACGGACTTACGCGCGTGAGAGGATTTACCCAGGATGACGCTCATATTTTTTGCCGGCCTGACCAGGTGAAGAGTGAATTTATTAAAGTGATTGACCTGGTGTTACATGTATTCGAATCCCTGGGATTTGAAAATTACACTGCCCAGGTTTCACTTCGCGATCCGGCCAACAAGCAAAAATATATTGGCGAGGATCATCTATGGGAGCGAGCCGAGCGCGAGATCCAGGAAGCGGCAGACGACCGCCTGCTAAAAACTGTGGCGGTTAAAGGGGAAGCAGCGTTTTATGGTCCGAAACTGGATTTTATGGTACGCGACGCACTTGGACGGAGCTGGCAACTGGGTACGATTCAGGTGGATTATCAGTTGCCAGAGCGTTTTGATCTCGAATATGTAGGATCTGATAACCAAAAGCACCGGCCGGTCATGATCCACCGTGCACCGTTTGGTTCGCTGGAAAGATTTGTAGCGGTATTGATCGAACATTGCGCAGGCAATTTCCCTCTTTGGCTTGCGCCCGATCAGATCGCGGTCCTACCGATATCCGAGCGTTTCAATGATTATGCTGCCAGGGTTTATGATAAACTTAAAGCAGAAGACATCAGGGGGATCCTGGATGACCGCGACGAAAAGATCGGCCGGAAGATCCGGGATGCGGAAACGAAGAAGATCCCTTTTATGCTCATCGTAGGGGAACGCGAAGCTGCTGAAAACCAGGTTGCGGTGAGAAAGCACGGCCAGGGGGACCAGGGAAGTGTGTCATTGGATGAATTCGTCCGCAAATTCAAAATCGAGTGCGCGGCGCCGGCCTTGTCCGACGAAGCTTTAGCGTAGTTGGATCTGAAGTTACAATTTTGGGACGAGGGGCTTTTTATACAAATAATCCTTAATCAAATTCCCATTCGGGTTTGTTAAAGATTAAAAATAAAGTGATATTTGCACCCTGTTTTTTTGTTGGATTTAAATTAACGCGTATCAATAACAGTAGCAGCAGACCAAGTTTTAACAGGCCTTACAGAAGGGGCCCTCAAAGACCCGAAGAACCTTATAAAGTGAATGAGCGCATTACTGCTCAGCGTGTAAGGGTTGTGGGTGAGAACATTAAAGTGGACGTATATCCGATTCAGCAGGCGATAAAACTTGCTCAGGATCAGGGATTGGACCTTGTTGAGATATCGCCCAATGCAGATCCTCCGGTTTGCAAAGTTGTTGATTATTCAAAGTTTAAGTACGAGCAGAAAAAGAAGCAAAAGGAGATAAAGGCCAAAACCCAGAAGGTCGTTATTAAGGAGATCCGGTTCGGGCCTAATACGGAGGAGCATGATTTTAATTTTAAAGTAAAACATGCTGCTACATTTCTGCAGGAAGGTTCTAAGGTAAAATCGACAGTGACTTTTTTCGGAAGGTCGATCGTCTATAAGGAGCGCGGTGAGATCCTTCTGCTGAAGTTCGCGCAGGCACTGGAAGAATTTGGAAAAGTGGAAGCGATGCCGAGGCTCGAAGGAAAAAGGATGAGCATGTTGATGATGCCAAAAGTTGGAAAAAAGTAATTGATTTAATTTTTATACAATGCCTAAGTTAAAAACGAAATCCGGTGCAAAGAAGCGATTCAAAGTTACAGGCACAGGTAAGATTATGCATAAGCATGCTTTCAAAAATCATATTCTGACGAAGAAAGAAACCAAACAAAAGAGGAGACTCGGCCACAAGGGTTTGGTGAAAAAGTCAGATATGAACAATGTAAAAGCAATGCTTATTCTTTAATGGTTTAATGGTTCACCCGGTTTTTGGCACCTAAGAATCCTGCGCGTCGGGATCGCCAACGATCAAAAAATGTAAAACAATGCCAAGATCAGTAAACAATGTAGCCTCCAGGGCTAAGCGCAAGCGAATTATGAAGTTGGCCAAAGGTTTTTTTGGCCGTAAGAAAAATGTGTGGACTGTAGCGAAAAACGCCATCGAAAAAGGATTGGTGTATGCTTATCGCGACCGGAAACAAAAGAAAAGAGAGTTCAGGGGTGTATGGATCCAAAGGATCAACGCTGGAGTTAGGGCACATGGCTTATCCTATTCTGAATTTATCGGAAAACTTAAAAAATCAGGTATTGACCTCAACCGGAAAGTGTTGGCTGACCTGGCCATGAATCATCCGGAGGCATTTAAGGCCGTGGTTGATAAAATCAAATAATGTGAAATTTGTCAGAAATCATACAAGGGGGCGTTGAGCCCCTTTTTGTTTTTGCATGGTTTTCAATTATCTTGGATAGTATTTTTTGAACCTAACCTGAGTTAGGAAGAATTTTTTTAACTATTGAAGCCTCTGTTTCGTGATTTTGCACTTCAATTAGTTATCTTTCAAGTTCCAAAAGGCCGGCTATGCTAAAACAACCCGTTGAAATCGGGGAATTAGACGCACCAATACCTGATAGCCCTGTTGAGTTTGAACTCAGGGATGGGAATCCATTTCCAGGACTGAGGCCGTTTTCAATAGACGAATGCCATCTGTTCTTTGGCAGGGAGGGGCAGGCAGATGAGATCCTTGTAAAACTTTCAGAGAACCGCTTTGTCACCGTGATGGGTTACTCCGGTAGCGGTAAATCATCGCTGATGTATTGCGGTCTTGTTCCCGTTTTATACGGAGGGTTTATGACCCATACGGGCCCAAACTGGAATGCTGTAATCACGCGTCCCGGGTCTTCGCCCATCAATAACCTCGCAGAATCGATTGTAGAAAATCTGATCACCCACGGGCGGGTGGAAGAAGCCGATAGAGGTATTCAAAACGCCATCATTAATTCCGTTCTCAGAAATGGACAGCAAGGTATGGTCGAAGTTTCGCGATACCTGCAAAATCACTTTGGCGAGAATGTATTTTTTTTAGTAGACCAGTTTGAGGAGTTGCTTCGTTATCGCGAAAAATCTGCAAGCAACGACGCGCACAACGAGGCGCAGCTGTACGTAAATCTCGTGATGCATGCTGTGTCACAGACCGCTGTGCCAATATACATTGCGTTGACAATGCGTTCCGACTTCATCGGTAACTGCTCTGTTTTTCCTAACCTGACAGACTTCATTAACCGAAGTAATTACCTGGTGCCTCAGATGACCCGTGAGCAAAAGAAAATGGTTATTGAAGGTCCGGTAGCAGTTGCCGGCGGAAAGATATCTCAACGGTTGGTAAAACGCCTTTTGTCTGATGTTGGGAACGACCAGGATCAGTTACCAATCCTGCAGCATGCGCTGATGCGTACATGGGATTACTGGGTCGCAAATCGCGAAGGCAGCGAACCTTTGGATATGCGACATTACCAGGCAGTGGGTAGAATTTACGAAGCCCTCTCCCTTCACGCGAATGAGGCGTATGACGAGCTTACCACACGTGAGAAAGAGATCGCAGAGATCTTATTCAAAACTATCACCGAAAAAAGCCATGACAATAAGGGAATGCGCCGGCCGGGAAGATTGGGGCTCGTGGCACAGCTTGCCGAGGCCGAGGAGGACGATGTAATTTACGTTGTTGACCATTTCAGAAAAGGGGGCAGATCATTGCTGATGCCTGGCGCCAATGTACCCCTCAATGCGGATTCAATGATCGAACTTTCACACGAAAGTTTGATGCGTATATGGAAAAGGTTGAACACCTGGGTAGAAGAAGAATTTGAATCTGCGCTGATGTACAAAAGGCTTTCCGACGCCGCGGCCATGTACCAGATCGGAAAGACAGGCCTTTGGAGGCCCCCCGACCTTCAGCTCGCTTTAAACTGGCAAAAGAAACAAAAGCCGACCCGTGAGTGGGCGCAGCGTTACGACGAAGCTTTTGAAAGAGCGATCGTTTTCCTCGACACCAGCCGGATCACCTATGAGGCCGAGTTGAAGAATCTGGAAATGATGCAGCGCCGCGTACTTCGCAGAACCCGTGCTACGGCCGTTGTGCTCGGAGCCGGTTTTATAGTGGCAGTAGTTTTCTTTTTGCTTTCATATATTCAGAAGATCCGGGCGGATGCTCAGACACTGCTTGCGGAAACAAACCTTTTGGAGGCCCAAACACAAAGGAGTATAGCTGAACAAGAGAAAACCAGAGCAGAAGAAAATGCTGAACTGGCCAAAAGTCGGGGTGATTCGCTGGCCGTGAGGGAGAGATCATTGAGCCGGGCTTTGATAGAAACCGACCAAGCGAGAAAAGCGGCAGAGGAAGCTCTGCAAGAGGCAAACTTTCAAAGACAGATAGCGGAAGAACAAACTGGTAAGGCCAACGAGGCTTTGGAGAATGTTCGCATTCAATTTAACCGCGCAGAAAAGAACTTCCAGGATGCTCGTCGCCAGTACCTTTTAGCGATAGCCCAATCGTTGGCAGCGAAATCCGTTCAGGAAAATGACGACAGTGACCTTGCGGGATTACTCGCCATGCAGGGATATCATTTCCACAGACGTTACGAAGGCAGGGTTTACGATCCTTATATCTATGAAGGTCTCTACAGTTCACTCACAAAAGTGAATGGTTTAACCTATAATGCCATCAAAGCGCAGGGTCCTCCGCACGTTCACATCAAATCGCTGGTGCTGAGCAATAAGGGCAGTGGGTTTTATTCTTCTGGCGCCGACGGCAGGATCATGCGCGGAAGTTTTGCGCAGCTCACCAGTACGCCGACGTCATATTCAAACCCTTATCCAAGCAAAGTTATCGCACTCAGCCCTGATGAAAATTTTATTGTCAACGGCAGCGATTCTTCCTTTGTTCAGATCTATAATATCACTGAAAATTCGGGCCGGCCCTGGGCAATCGCCCGCAACCTTCAGGGTTCATCCAACGATATTGTTTTTATTCCGAACGCACAATCTTTCATTGTCGCGGGTTCCGGAAAAACGCTGCACATGGTCGATGCCAATAGCGGTAAAAGCACCTTGCTTCTTACGCTTCCCTTCGAGTTAAAAGCAATTGATATCAGTCCTGATGGAAAGACACTTGCGGGAGCTTCCTGGGCCGGCATTGTCGTTTTGGTTAATCTGCAAAACAATACATACACCACGCTCGTAGAGGAAAGTAAAACGCGCATGCT
>JBBDXJ010000325.1:0-12225 GCA_040902445.1 Cyclobacteriaceae bacterium
CGACACCTCATGGAAGGATACATTTTGCCGGCGCCTATGCGGATAACCTCAATCGCGGAATGGAGGCAGCCACGCGCTCAGCCAACCGCGTCGCTAAAGAAATTGAGTCAGCGTGAAAATACAGCGTGTGTCATTCTAGATTGGACTAAATTTTGTTATACGTGTTTCAATGGAATGAATGTTGTTGGTAGTTAGTTCCATAGCTATCGGGATGGTTATTGGTAAAACTATAACACCACTTAGCGTGATAGGGAACAAACCACTAAACAATCGTCATCGTAATTTGAATTGGTACAATCACTTAGCATTCGTAATTCAAAATGTTTTTAAAATTTTCCGGTTTTGTTGGGGTTCTGATTTCATCTGCGGTTATTTTTCTTTGTTCTCTCTTTGAATCCGCTGAAACGGAGAGCAAAGGCCATTCTTTAATGCAGTTCGGCCGTCCTGAAAATACTCCGCCAGTTGTAAGGATCATCGAGCCAAAAAATAACACTGTCCATCCCATCAATTCTCTTGTACGGTATTCGATATCCGTTTCGGATAAGGAGGATGGTGAATCCAGGTTTGATGAAATACCTTCAGACAAAATATTTCTCGAAATAAAATTTATTTCAGGTACACCCATGGATACGCCAAACCAAACCCCCCGCGAGGAAGCAATGGGTCTGCGCCTGATAAAGAATTCTGATTGTTTCACCTGCCATCAGTTCAAAACCAGACTGATAGGGCCCTCGCTTTTTGAGATCGCCAACCGGTACGCAAAAACAGCGGATGCCAGGCAAATATTGTCAAGACGTATTACAGACGGCTCGCAGGCTGTATGGGGCGAGGCGATCATGCCGGCCCATCCGGATATTTCAATGGAAGCGTCTCGGGAGATTGTCGACTGGATCCTGAAGAATGGATTAAATGAAAATCTGAATTATTTGCCCGGAAAGGAGGGGACTTTCAGAATCAACGGACCCGCCCGTGCGCGTGAGGGATTTTTTGAATTGAAGGCAATTTATACCGACAAGGGGATCCCGGGCAAGCCCACTGAAACCCTAACAGGCGAAGACGTTGTGACTATCCGCGTTGACTAGATTTCCCTTCACCGACCGTTGAAAATTTCTTATGCTTTTACCAATAAATGGTATCTTTAAGTCCTATGAGAAGAATCCTGACCTCACTGCTTGTTTGTATTTCCCTTGTGCTTTCAGCCCAGGAACGTCCGTTCTGGAATGAAATAAAATCCTTTCAAACCGAGGACAGCCTTCATTCGCCTCCCCAAAATGCAATTGTGTTTGTCGGCAGCTCTTCTTTTAAAATGTGGAAGGATGTTGGTAAGGCCTTCCCTGACCATGAAGTGATCAACCGTGGGTTCGGAGGCTCAAGTCTTCCCCATGTGATCGAATATGCCGATGAGATCATTGTTCCTTATAAACCGAAGCAAGTGGTTGTGTACTGCGGAGAGAATGATTTCATGAGCGATACCGTCACAAGTGAAATTGTTGTTGACCGTTTTAAACATCTGTACAACCTTCTCCGGAAGGACCTGCCGCGGTCGGAAATTCTTTTTGTCTCGATGAAACCTAGTCCCAGCCGTCAGCACCTCATGAGTAAAATAGCTGTGGCGAACGGAGCAATAAAAGATTTTCTTTCCAAGGAGCGCGACGCTACTTTCATAAATATCTGGAATCCGATGCTCGATAAAAATGGTGCCCCCCGGAAAGAATTATTTTTGAAGGATATGTTGCACATGAATGAGAAGGGTTACGCTATCTGGCAGAAAGCAATTGAACCACATTTGAAGTGAGAGTATTCATATCAGCTCTAAACGATTGTTTACCATCAATAAATTTCAATTCTTTGAAAATCTAATAGCTAACAACAAAATTTGCCAGCTAATTTACCTACCTAAAAACCCAAACCTATGGAAAATGAAAACATGTTGGATGCAGGAGCATCTTCTTATCAGAACGCGCAGCTCGTTGTGTCTCCAATCGCCTCAGGGTACCTGAACGAAACTGGCAAGTGGGGAAAATTTCTAGCGATCGTGGGATTTTGTTTTATCGGGCTCGTAATAATTGGTGGCCTTTTTGCGGGGACGATTATTTCTATGATGGGTTCGTCAAATCCTGATTTGCCGTTTCCCGGCTTTTTAATGGGAGTGATCTATATAGTAATGGGTTTGCTTTATTTCTTTCCCGTGTATTACCTGTTTAAATTTTCCACGAATCTAAAGGCTGCATTGTTAAGCAAAAATAATCAGTTGCTGGATTCCGCATTTGAAAACCTGAAATCGCACTATAAATACGTTGGCATAATGATGATCGTTGTCATCTGCATTTACGTTTTGTTTGGTCTCGGAGCCTTGTTGATCGGCGGTTTATTGGGCGGTTTAACAGGCTAGGGGGGCACTTAAAACTCTATCGGAACTGTCACCAAAGTATTTCCCCAGGTCATCATCATGGTGGCCCCATTTTTTTCTTCTTCCTTAAATTGAATGGTGAAATTGGCCATCTCATTTTCAACGCGTTCGGGTTGAGAGGTTATCCGGAGAACATCATTTTTTTCGTTATAGGTGTAAGCACCCCAGTAATCGAGATCCGAATTGAAAATAATGATCCAGCTTTCTTTTTCCGGGATGGTAAAGAGCGAATATGTTCCCTTTTTAATCTTTTTCCCGCCAACCGTGGCATCTTCGTAAAATTTGATTTCAGTAGCTTCGTTTGCCCCTGTTCGCCAAACCTTCCCGTATGGAACAAGGCCGCCGAAGATCTCCCGGTTATTTTTGTGAGGTCTGCTGTAAACTACTTTTACCAATGCCCTCTGACCTTCCTTGCGATCATGCGCAAAGTGATCTGGAAAATAAGCTATGTCAAGAGGACTTTTATCCAAACCCCGGAAGGCCTGACCAAACGCCGGCACATAAGCTATTAAGATGGAAAATAAAATGATGACTTTTGATTTCATGACTACGGATATTTAGAGTTACGAATGACGAATTACGAATGCCTCGCGATTGGGGCAGCGAGACAATTGTCGGGAATTTTAAATGCATCTACTAACGGCACTGCGTCCTGTCTGACCTCCCAACAAAGCTGGTCCAGTGTTTTGCGAAGTGCTTTTGTTTTGACGCCTTCCATATATCCATTTTCAAGATACCAGCCCTTGTTAATATCCATTTGCGAAAGTGCATAGAGCTGACAAAGTTTTTTCAGGATTGCCTTGCACCCGGCATCTTTGGTACGTTCAACCTGAGCAATAAATTGTTCCAGGATTATTCGCTCGATATAGGCAAAACTAACCTGAACAAGGTGGTTCTGTGAAACATTAAATGCATCGAAGGAATCCATGCCGCCGTCAATATGTCTTTTCAGACGCTTTGCCGCGGAAGTAAGAATATTTCGTTCGCGATATTTATAAGCGCTCAAATGAAATTCAAAATCCAGCAGATGCTCCTCATCCGTATTTCTGATGATTAAAGGGTTTCGTTCTGTGATGCTCGTTTTTGCCTGGTCGGCGACATAATTGAATATACCGAAAAGGTCCATGTTACTGAATTCCTGTTTGAATTCCGTCAACCTGCTCTTTGCCACCAGTTGCATCAAAACCGTATTGTCACCTTCAAATGTTGTATAGATCTCGGAATCATTTTTGAGGGCATCGATCCTGTTTTCTGACAAATAACCTTTTCCTCCGCAGCATTCGCGGCATTCCTGTAGAGACCTCGTGGTATTCCAGGTAGCTACTGCCTTTAATCCTGCGGCCAGGGCTTCGATCTCCTGCATATCCTCATCTGTTCGGTTCAGAAAACGGTCTGTTAAATATTGCAGGGAGAAATGTAATGCATACGCATTCGCCAGCAATGGCATCAGACGCCGTTGATGTTGGCGGTAATTCAAGACCGGAACCTCTTTTCCCCCTTCAGGACCGAACTGCCTTCGCTGATCTCCGTAACGGATAGCAATGGTCAGGCCTGATTTTGTGGCGCTGAGTCCGGATCTCGGTATGCCTATACGCCCGCCGACCAGGGTGCCGAGCATAGTGAAGAATCTGCGGTTGTCACTTGAAATAGGACTGTCAAATTTCCCATCTTCCGTTACCCTGGCAAAGCGATCCAGTAGGTTATCATATGGCACTGTGATGTTGTCAAAGAGAATGATACCATTGTCCACGCCGTTCAAGCCCATCTTTCTTCCGCAGTCGCGGATCGTGATCCCGGGCAAAACCTTTCCATTGGTCTCGCGCAGGGGAACCAAAAAAGCACTTACACCGTAATCCTTCCCTTCAACGATCAGTTTTGCAAAAACCGTCGCCATTTGTCCGTGGCATGCGGCATTGCCGATGTATTCTTTTCGCGCCTCGGGATGCGGAGTGTGGATCACGAATGTTTTGTTTTTCGGATCATAGGTAGCGGTGGTTTCAATTCCCCTCACATTTGATCCATGGCCAGTCTCCGTCATTGCAAAACAGCCTGGAAGTTTGAGGGTGCCGATATCCTTTAAATACATCTTGTGATGTTTTTCAGTGCCGAGGAAATATATGCTCATCCCAAACAATCCGAACTGCACGCCAAACTTGATCACCAGGCTGAGATCATGATAACTCAGGGCTTCCATGATGGCGAAGTACCGGGCCATGTCTCCACCTCCGCCATATTCTTTTGGGTATCCCATTGCGCCGAAGCCCTGGTCTGCGAGCAGCCGGCACCAGTCCAAAACTTTTTCGCGGTACTGGGGAAGGTCTTCCGTGTCGGGATATTTGAATTCAGGTTCGGAAAGTAATTTCTTAACTTTTTTGTAAATGTCTTTGTTCGGTCCGTCAAGGATCCCAGCCATGTGCTCGATGTCAAAAGTAAATTTTGTGCCGCGTTGCTGAGTGAGCGTCTTCCTGCTCTCAGGATAAAAATGATAAACCGATTCGCCATTGATAAAGCCAAGGGCATTCTCCATTTTGTGAAGGGGTTCGCTGGCGCCTCCAAGGGCCGCGATGAGTTTTCCACCCGAATGGCGTTTCGAAAGTTTTAGTCCTATGTCAACAAGGGAATCTTTCTTATCCGGAGAAAGGGGATCCACTACTGTCTGGATCTCTGCAAGCCATGATTTAAATTCATTTGGTGTAGGTGGAGTTGAAGGGTTGATCTGCTGAAGCAAAATAACCTTGTCTTCCTCGCTAAGCCATGATTGGGATCCAATAAAATCTTTCAGGGTCCTTATTTCGGAGGGCGTAAGTAGGGTATCTGACCATGCTACGTAAAAGATTGGAAGAAAGGTATACAGAGCAGGCTTCTGCTTCAGGTGTTCAAGATAATTCATAGGATTGCATTTGGGGTTCCCTAAAAATAGTAAATGCCCGGTTATATCTTGTTTTGATTTGTGCGGAAACACGCATTTAAAGGCCACAAATTTGTGGCAGCCTGAAAAAAACCTTTTTCAGTTGAATTAGAGCTTGATCTGTTAATGAATATCCCTTTGAGAAGAGAATTGGCGCACATCTGCTCAATCGCCCATAATTAAAACAGTGACGTCTTGGACAGGCGAGGGGACCTGAAATTCGCATCTCAGAAACAAGTGCAATTGGTTTGCCGGATCGTCAGCAGGATAAATTCCCTCTTGTAATCGGTTAGGTAAAGGAGCAAATCATACCTGGCAATGAATCCGATTAGGAACCGACCTGATTAATATCCAGACCGGTTCTCAAAATTGATGTTATAGCTCCTTTATTCTGATATTTTTGAAATAAACCGGTGCCCCGTGATCTTGTAAAGCAATAGCCCCGGATTTTGTTTTATTCCAGTCAGGGTATTCCTTCCACTTGCTGTTGTTATGGCGCGATCTAAAATCATCACTGTCCTCTTCGAACTCAACGACTTTGTCTCCATTCAAGTAATGTTCAACATGCCCATTGTAATACACGATTCGCGCCGTGTTCCATTCGCCGGCGGGATTTACTTTCTTTGAAGCAGCAGCTGCATACATGTCGTAATTGCCACCGGCTTTTTGTTCCTCCCGAAGTTCGCCTTTCCATCCGGAATCATCTAGTAACTGGAATTCAGGACCGGTCTCATAATCGTATTTGTATTTCGGATCTTCATCCACGTGATAGAGTATGCCGCTGTTTCCTCCTGGAGAAAGTTTGTAATCGAGGATCAAGTCAAAATTTCCAAATTCCTTTGTCGTAACCAAAGAGCCACCCATATCGCCCGAGCCTTCACCGAGGCCTTCGCCATCACAAAGGATCGCTCCATCCTCAACACTCCACAAGGGGCCAACAGTGTCATGGTTAAAGCGTTTCCATCCTTTGAGGCTTTCGCCATCAAACAACAGTTGCCAACCCTCTGCAGTCTGTTCAGGTGTCAGTGAATTAGGGATGTTTTTGGATTCGGCATTTGCGGTTTCCTTTTGAGAAGTGCAGGATAGTATTGCCACTGACATAGCAGTCACGGCGATCATGGAGAGAATAATTTTTTTCACTGTATTTGGTTTTGAAACATCAATTTAGTTCGGATTTTTAATTCTTACAAGCCCCGACAAGCGCCAGCACAACTGACGATCCTCTAGCTATGATGCCTCTACTGATGATATTATCTATTTGTTTTTTGTGAAAAAGGGCTAGCTTTGATGCTTAATTTTCGGGCTGGTGATCCACCTGATTTTCCGGTATTCCAGCAGCCCTGACATTCGATTCCTCCAAAAGGAAATACCACCAGCAGTCTTTTAAGGTATCTTGGGAAGTTTTAAGATGGCGCGTTTAATTTATATCTATTTATGGTGAATACCAATAGTCAATCTCCTGGTGTATGGTACGATGGTATCGCCCTTGTCCGGATTATGGTCGGCGTCCTGCTGATCTTTCATGGCTTGCAGTTATTTGAAAGCCAGGACATGAACGGATTTGCCGATGTGCTTTTCAATATGTCGGTCCCATTTCCTGAAGCAATGGCTTACACCGGAAAGATAGTGGAACTCATTGGGGGAGGTTTCCTTATTCTCGGATTGTTTACGCGCCTAATGACCGCTTTGTTATTTCTAACGTTCATGTTTATCACTTTTGTGATGGGAGAGGGAAAAATCTTCACCGACAACCAGCATCCTTTTTTGTTTGCAATGATGTCCCTTCTGTTTTTCTTTACCGGAGCCGGAAGATTGAGCATAGACTACATCCTCTTTATTAACAAGAAGGAAGACAAGAAGGACACCGGAATGTCTGTCAGCAAACGGTTCGGACGATACGTCTCCAAAAGTTGAAATAGTCAATATAATCCATAGTCGATAGTCTATAAATGACGTGAAAGTATTCCGCCTTGGACTATGGATCATCAACCACTGTCTTTTAATCTTTTCTTCTGCCGCGGGTGCTGTTGCTTCCTTTAAACCATTCGTGGGTAAAAACATTATGCCATATTTTTCAGTTTAGCCCCGGAATTTCTGTATTTAACATCATTCATTTTCTTACCGGGCATTTCCTTATATTTGCCTGGCAGCACGCCCCCCACGTTGTCTGGTCCAACTGAAAACCTAACATGCTTATGAAACTCTATCTCACCACCCTCATCGCTTTGATCATTGCTGTGTCTTGTGAAAACCGGAAACAGGATACCGCAGAAACAACTGCAGACACCACAGCCACCGAAAGTGAAAAACCTCCTGTGACGCTAAAATTAAAGTGGGAAACAGAAGATCTTTTAACCACGTGCGAATCCGTCTTGCACGACGAGGACCAGGATATTCTATACGTGGCCAACATCAATGGGGCACCCGACCAAAAGGATAAGAATGGTTTTATTTCTAAGGTTTCGCTGGAAGGCAAGATCACTGAACAACAGTGGGTGAAAGGACTTGATGCGCCCAAAGGTATGGGTTTGCATGATGGCCAACTGTATGTTGCCGATATCAACAGAGTACATCAGATCAATACGAAAACTGGAAAGATTACCCGCACTTATACCATTCAGGGCGCGCAATTCCTCAACGATATCAGCGTGAACAACGGCAAGGTATATATCAGTGATTCCAGGGGCGGATCGATCTATCTGATTGAAGACGGCAAGCAATCAACCTTTATGCAAAATCTTCAGGGACCAAACGGCTTGTTTACCGATGGTGGTGAAATACTGGTGGCCCTGTGGGATGGAAAAACTCTTAACACCATTGATGCTTCATCAAAGGAAGTTACCAAACGCACCGAGGGAATTGAAAATCCCGACGGCATCGAAGCAATTGGCAATAACGAATATCTGGTCTCCAGTTGGAACGGAATGGTCCACCACATAGATTCAGACTGGAAGAAAACCCTGGTACTCGACACGCGCGGAGATTCTCTCAACGCCGCTGATATTGAATACGTGAAATCAAAAAACCTGTTGCTGGTACCCACGTTCTTTAAGAATAAGGTAATGGCTTACGAGGTCGGGAAGTAGTTCTGGATCTGTCGGCATTCACCAACAAACAAAAGCAAATCAACAATTTCTGGCACAGTTTTGAATTAATACTGGGATATTTTATCCTATGATCAAAGTCTTATTGTTCCTTATATTATGGCTGCCTGCGACCGATACGCACTCACAGCCGGCCGCTGAGCCCGGAAGTGAATCGATCTCCTGGAATGAATTTTACAAACTTCAATGGCATGACTTCCAGGGGGAGCCGGGTGAAGGATCCATTGGCGATGCCGGCGCAGTTGTTCAGATAAAAGCCAAACCTTTTCTCGTAAAAAAGAAGATCCAATACGATGTTGTCGCCCTTTTTAATAAAAGGAAATCATGGTCAACAGATCAGTCTGAAACCCTGCTTGCGCACGAACAACTTCATTTTGATATCGCCGAAGTTTATGCCAGGAAGATCAGAAAAAAAATAAACGAACTCAATGACAGGGGAGTGAATAACATCAAAACCTATAATGCTGCAATCCAGGATCTCCTGCTCGAAAGCAATCACGCCGACCAACAGTATGACCTTGAAACTCTACACGGCGCCTTGCCCAAAAAACAGGCTGTGTGGTCGAAGCAGGTGAAAGAAGATCTGTCAGCGCTTCACCGATACAAGAAAACAAAACGAGTAATCCGTATCGCCGACTAACTTTATACCCTATAACCCTTCGCCTCCGTGGCCTGGTTTTTTTCTCAACAAATGAAAGAAGAATATTATGGCCGAGATTAACAAGAAAATCAGACAGGACGAGAAGAGTGAGCGGCCGGTGAAGCCTGGTCACAAATACGCTCAGGGCACCGCTTCCGCCACACCTTCAAGTACAGGCGGCAGCCGCCAGGGAAATATTGGACACGAGCCCAATGAACCGACCGACAATGCACACCGGTAATAACCGGCAAATCAGACGGCTTAAAACGACTAAACGCCACCCGATCCTCCCCCAGAGACTGGCAGAAGTAAGTGGTTGCAACACTTGGTTACCGCTCCCCCGACGGACCAATGGTGGGCAAATTTTAAATAAGGGCTGTGGCGGGCAGTCTACAGTTTTCGATTATCCGCCTTGCATCATGAAAGTTTAAAACTCAGAGACGTTAAGCGTCTCCATCCGCTACCCAGCGTATACTCGTTGCTGCTGGCATGAATATTTTATTACCCTTTCATTGTTATGGCGTCTGGTTTCAAGAAACCAGACCGTAACCACCTTGTCACTTGTTATAATGTTACCCATTTTGTAAATCCACGTCTGAAAATGAAACGGTTCCTTGCATTCTTACTCTTTTCGGTTCTCTGTTCTCAACAGTTGCTGGCTCAAAAAGTTGACGATAGCCTGCGCTATGCAGAAAGTATTTGGTCTATGCAGAAAAAAGCTATGATCCTTGAACAAATGAGTCTGACGGAAGCGCAGAAATCTGCTTTTTGGCCGGTTTACGAAAGTTATTCCAACGCCGTTCAGTATCTGGACATGGAGTATATCCGGCTGATCAACTTTTCAGTGGACGGGAAATTATCAGAAAAAAAATCCGAAAGCCTTGCCGAAAACTTGCTCGCGAACGAGCTTTTGCTTGCTAAAACGCGCAAGCAATACTTTAATAAATTTAAAAAAGCCCTGTCACCCGCCCAGGCCGGAAAGTTCATGCAGCTTGATAACAATTTCAGAACAATGATCCGCCTTCAAATGCAAAAAAATTCACCTGCATTGACCAGTTCCGTAAACCGGATCTATTCGCGAAACTAATTCTTTTGATCTTTCATTACAGGAATGTAAAACTTAAAGACGGATCCTTTGCCGGGCTCGCTGTCGCCAGTGATAAAACCATTGTGATGTTGGATGATTTTTTTGCAGAGCGCCAATCCGATGCCTGTACCAGAGTAAACATTCTTATTGTGAAGCCTTTGAAATAGTTCGAATATTTTATAACGGTATTTCGGATCGAATCCGATTCCATTGTCGGAAATAGAAATTTTTGTGTAGGTTTTTTTCTCATCTGCCCCTTTTGCTGAAATCTCAGAGCCTTTGATCGTACATCCCGAAATATCTATTCTGGGAGGAACAACCGGGTCGGTGTATTTTAGTGCATTGCTGAGAAGGTTGGTGATCAATTGTTTGATCTGGAACGGCAATGCATGTATGGTGGGCATTCTCCATACTATTTATATCGGGTTATTGAAACCAGCGCTTATTGCTTAATGTTGCCGGAGAAAGACCGGGATCAAGTCTTTTGTTTCTTTTTTCTTGCAGAAGGAAATAATACATTGTTCAGAATCAACCGGTATCCCGGCGAGTTTGGAAACAAATTAAGGTCTGTCGGTCCGCGGCCTCGGCCTGGAACACCTTCCGGGTCGTGTCCGCTGTAATATGTCCAGTGGCCGCGTTCGAGTTCGCCATAAATGTAACGCACCCGGCTTTGGCTTTTATTTTCCCCCAGGATCAGGGAGGTGGGTTTCACCACATACTTATTAAAAGCCGTCGTCTGGCCATGAAACTCCCGGATATAGTGATCGTGATTTTGAGTCAGCATGGTGGGAACGATATCCCATTTTGCGGAGAAATTAAACACGGTGAAAAAATCATTGGAGGATTCAAAATATTCGCGGCCCACATTAATATCTGAAAATCTGCGACTGTATCCTGGTTCCAGCGTAAACTTCTCAAAAGCAAGGCTCCTGGTGAAATCAAGTTTTTCCTGAGCTCCTGGATCGGAGTCATCTCCATCATAGGTACTTTCGCTGATGTCAATTCCTTCTGCGGCCAGGGCGATGTCAAAGGTTTCAGCTCCTGAACACATGGCAAACAGGTATCCGCCAGCGGCGCAAAATGTCTTGATCTTTTTCGCGACCGCCAGTTTCATCTCCGAAACTTTACGGTATCCCAATCGTTGTGACGTTACTTCCTGGATATCCGCTTCAATCCGGGAGTTATTCCTTCGCATATGCCGGCCGTGCTGTCCTGTGAAATCTTCATGGTGTAAATGCAGCCAATCGAACTGCAAAAGCGCTTCATTGAGCACTTCTTCGTCGTAAATGATCTTGTAGGGGATTTCGGCATAGTCGAGCACCGTGATCACAGCATCCGTTTCGTCTAGGATAAATTCATTCTTGGGCGAGTAAACGGCAACCCTCGGTGCTTTCTCAAGCTTGACTGCATTCATATTCACCGCCGGGCTGGATATCTCCTGGAGGATCTTATTGGCGGCTGCGTCGGAAAGTATCTCATGCGAAACCCCCCTGACCAGGCACTCCTGCTGGATCTCCGCCGAATAGTTAACCAAAAAACTTCCACCCCGGTAGTTCAGAAGCCAATCCAGGTTTACATCGTGCTGAAGAATAAAAAATGCAATTCCATAGGCTTTCAGATGGTTGCGCTGTGCTTCGTCCATGGGGATCAGTATGGAATTACTCCGGCTCAGAAGCGGTGAAATCACCAGCAGAATAATAAGCGCGAACCTCATCGGATATTTAATCTCTCACTTTACACACCGGAATTTACTGTTTTCTTCCATCTAATGACAGAAATCTCAAAATTGTTTTTTCAATTTCGTTTGAAAAACACACTTTACATCCATCAGTTTACTATGCCTGAATTACCAGATTTACAAGCATTCATCGGAAAGCTTTCAAGAAAACTCGTCGGCAAAAAGGTTGAAAAAATTAATGCCATTAATAAGGTTGTCCCAAAATACGCTTTATCCAGCTGTGCTTCATATGGGCTATACGCAAACCATGGATCGCACGAAATCAGCGCTGCAATTACTGACAGCTGGATGAAAGTATTTCTGATGTATTTTAGACAGCGCATAACAACACTGATACA
>JBBDXJ010000326.1:0-1771 GCA_040902445.1 Cyclobacteriaceae bacterium
CTGCCGCAAATTTAGCTGCCTTACGGATGGGAACTTTCCCATTGTCGAAAACGCGGTGTGTATTTTCGATAACAACAATGGCGTCATCCACCACAATTCCGAGCGCCAGCAGGAAAGAGAACAAAGTCATCATGTTCAGCGTAAAACCGATCACTGGAAACCAGAGGAAAGCAATGAAACTTGAGATCGGAACGGACAGACCCACAAAAATCGCATTGGTAACGCCCATGAAAAACATGAGGATAATGGTCACAAGCGTAAAACCAATAATGATAGTATTGATCAGGTCGTGCAAAGTAACCCGTGTATTCTCAGACTGATCGGCTGTTACTGTAACTTTCAGACCTTCCGGCAGAACGCCTTTTTCATAATCTGCAATGATCGCGTTGATCTGATCGGCTGCATCGATAAGGTTTTCGCCGCTTCGCTTGATGATATTCAGCGTGATCACATTCTTTTTATCGAGCCGGGCAAAACTTTCCTGTTCTTTATGGGTATCAACAACCTCGGCGATATCTTTCAGGTAAACTTTTCCACCCTGGATAGATCCGATAACGGTGTTGGCAATTTCACGGGCATCGGAATATTCGCCATTGACACTGAGCGACCGCTTCATTCCGTCAACAGAAAGTTGACCACCGGGAATAAGAACGTTTTCGCCGCCAATAGCCTGGGAGATATCGCCCAGATCCACGCCCGCAAGTGCGGCTTTATAAATATCAACGTTGATCTGGATCTCGCGGTCCAGTGCGCCTACAATATCTACCCTCCTTATTTCTTTCAGGCTTTCAAAACGGTCCTGCATCATTTCTGCGTAACGCTTGAGCGTTTTAAGATCATAATCACCTGACAGGTTGACGAACATGATCGGCATTTCAGAGATATCAATTTCCTGGACGATAGGATCGTCAGGAAGGTTGTTCGGCAAGTCCGGCTTAGCCCTGTCAACAGCATCACTTACTTCGCGCTTGGCTTCATCCACATCCACATCTGCTTCAAACTCGATGATCACGTTCGAGAAATTCTGAATGGAATTACTCGAGATCTTTTTGACCCCCGCGATCGATTTCACCTGTTTCTCGATGTGTTTGGTAATGAGATTTTCAATATCCGATGGAGCGGCTCCCGGATAAGGAGTCGCCACATAGATCTGCGGGAAAATAACCTCCGGAAAATTCTCTTTTGGAAGAGTGATGTAAGTTACGATACCCATGATGCATATGATTGCCGTGGCGACATAAATGCTCACCTTATTATCGATAGCCCAGCTGGTGGGTTTAAATTCTTTTTCGATGTCTTGCATATTTTTGAAATTTAGGAGTGGGCAGGGAAATTCAAACATCCCGTAACAGGATGCTCTATGATCTAATCCCTGTGGATGTTACTTCCGTTAAATTTTTATATAATCCCCATCATTCAAACCCTGGTACCCAACGGTAATAAGCTTATCTCCGGCACTCAGTCCTTTGACCTCCGCCAGGTTGCCATAGACGCCGTCAACGGTAATTACCTTGCGGGTAGCAACCATGTGCTCACCTTTTTGCTCGGCGATGTATACGATCTTCTCATCGTTGATCTCCTGTATCAGATTGATGGGAACAACCACCGCAGACGGGTTGGATTCAAAAACTATCTTAACAGTAGCCGTCATATTCGGACGAAGGTCAGGATTGGACGGCAGGGCAACTTCCACATTGAAAGTTCTTGACAAAAGATCAATGGTTTTGCTGACAAAAGTCACACGAGCCTCTACTTCTTTCTTAAGTTCAGA
>JBBDXJ010000327.1:0-12048 GCA_040902445.1 Cyclobacteriaceae bacterium
CTCACGGTTATTCTTATATCAATTATACGATATTTTAACAACCTGGCCCGGGCGAATGTTTGAATCCATTGATGTTATTTTTTAATTGAATGAACCTGCTGTTCAATTTGATTTTGTGATATTTGACTTTTATGTTTCGTGACTCGGCTTTTCTCGTTTTTGTGGACAACATCAAAATGCGAATCCGATGTGCGAGGTGGTAGTTTACCACCTCACACCATCAAGGTTCGAGATATTAATTTTGAAATACAGTTTACCTTTGACGTAATAACTTCACATATTCCGTTCGTGAACCTTGTTTTATTTTCAGAAAATACACACCGGGCTGGGCGTTTGCTGAACGTAAACTGATCTCATATAATCCGTCACTACTGACTGCATAGTCTGCCTGATAGGCAATCACCCCTGTTACATCCATTAATTGCACCTGCACGTCCAGGGTTTCCTCTGTAGAATAATAAATTGTAAGTGCATCGATAAATGGGTTAGGGTAAGCCATTCGGGAAGTTTCCTTCTCCACAATATTCGAGAAGGAAGTTCCCGACGTTGTGGAGGACTTGGACTTGCCAGACACAATTTTTATCGCACCAGCCTGGATCATGGTACTGGCTTCCGCATCATCGGATACCCCTGACTCATTGTCATAAACAACGGCGCCCGAAGCATCCCAGATCTTAATTCTGAATTTGTCTGGCGTTGCATCGGATTTCTTTTCACCATCCACAGCGGATATCTGGAATTTATATTCAGGTATGTCATTGAGTTCACCAACGCCTCTATACATCGCCTTATGCCCTGCAACGACAAGCCATTCATAGGACGTGCTCTCAAATATTAGGTCAGCAGCCCGAAATTCGAAATCCGTTTTGCCTTCAGGAATGGTACTCCCGTTCTTATATTTCGCGACAAATCCAAACGAAGCTCTCCCAGTTAACTGGTTATTTAGCGCATAGGCACCGGGTGGTGAAAGAAACCATCCACTTCCTGTGACAAATCCTCCTTCGGGATCATATATGACAACATACTGATGGGTTTCCGAGGTACTGAAACCGCAGGCATCTGTCATGCTGACGATAACCGTGTACACTCCAGGTGTAGAATAGGTATGAGAGTCGTTCAATATAGAGCCATTGAAGGTACCCGGCGTTGACGATCCGTCGCCCCAGGAGATAACGGTCTCAACTACATTCCGGTCATCGGTTTCAGCGGAAACAGAAACAGGTGTATTGATGGGCGTGGGATCAAAAGTGACGGCCAGTGAAATTATCTCCGGATCAGTATCGACAATGAAAGTTCCATCATAGGGTGTCCCCGTTCCGCCCGGGTGGGTACTAATGATTCTGATCTTGTAATTTTCGCCATCGGCAGCGTCCTCAGGAATGATCGCTTCAATTATACCATTTTCGGATAGTGTTTCCTCATTGCTCCATTCAACGACACCAATAACCACAGGTGCGCCAAATTCCCCGGAGTCGTCCGATAATTCGGCTGTAAAAACATTCTGCGATCCGAAGATGCCAGTGATTGAAAAAGGAATGCTCAAGGATTCGCCGGAGCAATACAGGGGGTCAAGCGAAGGGATCGCAATGGAATTCACAATAAGGAATTGCTGTACATCTTCAGCGGGATGAAAGTCATCATTGCCGGTCTGCGAAGCCGTAATGATGGTAGTTCCGCCCCTTAAAAGCAAAACAGTATTGTCTGATATACCAGCCACCAAAGGGTCGGAGATGGTATAGGTTACCGGTAAACCCGAAGTACTCGTCGCAGTCAGTAAGAATGATTCTTCGCTGAGCATAATGGGTGGTACGGGCGGGAAAGAAATTGTCTGAGCTAATTTACATTGATCCGGCGGCTCGGTAACGGCATCCATCACATATACTTCTCTTCCAGTGGTGATTGCCGTTCCGGAGAAAAAATGATTACTGCCAACCGCTAAATGCTGATCAATTGAAAACTTGTTGTCTGTCACCATCACCGTTCCGCATTCGGTGCCATCGGACCTCCATAAACTTCTATAAGGCCCGGCTGAAGCCAGGAAATATACTTTCCCGTTCACTTCCTGAAACGGGCCTGCAACAGATGACTGTGTTCCTGGACGGATATCTTTGACAAGTACCGTCCCTGACTCAGTTCCGTCACTTTTCCATATTTCACTTCCAGTTTCAGCCAGCGTGGCACGAAAGAAAAGAGTACCACCGGCAGCCGTGAGGAGGGATGGATTTGATGAGGTCGGGCCCAGCACCACATCCTTAACGAGCACGGTACCACCAGGAGTCCCATCGCTTTTCCAAAGTTCCAGGCCTTCCGCATCGGTAATGGCGGCAAAGAATAATGTTCCATTGACATCAGTGAGATTATTGGGCACTGAAGATCCCGGTCTGATATCCTTTACCATAAAAGTACCATCACTGGATCCATCGCTCCTCCACAACTCATTGCCGTGACTTTCATCGGTAGCGCTGAAGTACAGCACTCCCCCTGCCTCTGTCAGGTTTGCTACATTGGAACTTGAACTTCCCGGATTAATATCTTTAACCATTACGGTACCTTCGGGCGTACCGTCACTCTTCCATAACTCTGTATTGGTAAACGGACCGGTGGGTGCGATGAAAAATAAGGTCCCATTAACAGCGGTGAGGTTCAGGGGAGTAGAATTTGCTGATGATCCGTTGATATTCTTAACCAGAACGGTTCCATCCGATGTGCCATCGCTTTTCCACAATTCAATGCCATTAATGCCGTCATTTGCGCTAAAAAATAGTGTATTTTCCACGACTGTAAGTAATGAAGGCGCGGATGAACCACCAGGGCGAATATCCTTTACCAATACAGTTCCTTGGGATGTTCCATCGGTTTTCCAAAGCTCAACCCCAAGGCTAGACGAAGCAGTAAAGAATACCGCGCCACCGAACATAGTCAGATTAAGGGGGTTTGAGCTCGCCGTGCCTGTGTTGATATCCGCAAGCAGAACGGTTCCTTCCTCGGTGCCGTCGCTTTTCCAAAGTTCATTTCCAGTTACCCCATCGTTTGCAGTAAAGTAGAATATCCCGTTACCATCGAAGAAGCGGTCAGGGCTTGATGATGCGTTGGCAGCCAGAATATCTTTCACCATATTAGTTCCGTCGGCTGTTCCGGTGCTCGACCATAGTTCAATTCCGGAAACCCCATCCGTAGCAGCGAAATACAGGACTCCCCCGGCGTCGGTAAGGTCTTGAGGATTTGAATTGGCGTTGCCTGGCAAAATGTCTTTTACCATCACGGCTGACAATCCGTAAGAGATCCACAATTCATTTCCGCTTGTACCATCGTTGGCAATAAAGAACAATTGGTTGTCCCCCACCATTGTGAAACTGACAAGGTTAGAGGAAACCGCTCCAGGGTTGATATCCTCGACCATTTCCGTCCCCTCAAAGAAACCATCGCTTCTCCATAACTCTCTTCCGGTAAGACCGTCTGATGCCGAGAAAAATAGAGTTCCATTAAAGTTGGTGAAATTTCCCTGCGATGATCCGGAGGGGCCAATGTTAATATCCTTCACCATATGAGTACCCCAATTACTTCCATCGCTTCTCCACAGTTCCTGGCCGTGAATTCCATCAGAAGCTGTAAAGTATAAAAGACCATTGACGTTAGTAAAATTTGAACGTACCAGGCCAAAACTTAAAGTATCGATGTCTTTTACTATTCCAGTGCCTAGTTCCGTGCCATCGCTAGTCCATAATGTGGTTCCCTGAAACGGATCGTTTGCCGTGAAGAATACCATACCATCGATATTGATCACATCTGACGGAAATGAGCCGAGATGGTTCGGAACAATATCTTTTACTATTGCCGTTCCCGCTTCCGAACCGTTGCTCCTCCATAATTCGGCTCCATAAGTGGGGCTGTCAGCCACAAAGAATAGAACTCCATTTACGTTCGTCAGGAACCTCGGCGTGGAAGAGTTCGTGCCTGGAGAAATATCTTTTACCAACCTGGTTCCACCAGCGCTTCCATCACTGACCCATAATTCCCAGCCAGTGGACTCGGTAAAAGCTATGAAGAATAAAGTCCCATTGACATCCGTAAAATTTGACAATCCACCGCCTGCAGGGCCAGGTATAATATCTTTAACCATGACAGTTCCTTGTTCGGTGCCATCGCTTCTCCAAAGTTCAGTTCCATTGACTCCATCAGTCGCCTCGAAGAAAAGTAATTCGCCTACTTTCGTCAGGCGGTTAGGTGAAGAAAAATTAGTCCCTTCATTGATGTCTTTGACAAGGACAGTGCTTCCAGGTGTACCATTACTTTTCCATAGTTCTCTTCCTTCGGCTCCCGTAGCAGCAAAAAATAGTTGTCCATTTACGTCGACAAGATGATCTGGCGTGCTGCCACTTCCTGAAACGGAGGTTAAATTAATATCCCGTAACAATTGGATTTGAGCATAGCTGATGATGCATGCGCATACAGCTAATAAAAGGGTAAAGCTTTTTTTCATACAATTATATTTTAAGCAAGCAATCATCTCACAAGAATATAGTCTGATTGGAACTGCTTTTCTTAAGATCCCGAATGGTTGGCAGGTATTTTACATGTTGAAAAGGACCTCGGATAGCATTGCCTTTATGTCTAAGTGAATATAAAGATTTATGGCAAAATTCAAAAGTGATCGGGAATGTTTTGCAAGCAAGTTTCTGCCGTCAATACAATTGAATTTGAGAGATGGAGGGAAACTCACCGTATTCAGGGATCTGACATGCAGGTTTATAAGTCATGCCTGACATAGCCTCAACCTCACTTTGATACCAACACATAATTAATCCCATATCGGTACAGATTTACCGTTTTCCGATTCGTCAGTTTTCTTTCTCGTCTTCAACATGCAGTATATGCAAAAGTCTATGAATGACAGGTGCAAAAAAAACTGCTGTAACACTCAGGAAAGCAACTCCGCTGTAAAGGGCATAGAAGGATGAAAACAATTTTGCGTTGTTAGTTGTCATTTCTGCTACTGGTCCCATTCCAGTCAATATCATACATGCCATGTGAAAACTGTCAAGCCAGTCAAGTTGTGCAAAATGATGATAGCCCAGAGTGCCAATGACCACAGAGATGCAGATCAGTAATAAAGCAAAAGCTCCGTATCGTCCAAGTCTGAAAAGGAAATGCGAAAGGGGAGCAACTTTTTGTTTATGGTGTTCTAACCTCATTTCTTGTTTTTAAAATGCAAAGAACGGCGCTTAATTCATCATTTGTCAAACTTTGTCAATTATTTTCCCCATCTTCCAAGAAAGATAATAGATATATCGTGTTAGATAACACCAACTTGATTGAATTAAAGGCGATGAGAATCTTTTTTCCATTGCTCTCTGTGGTTTTCTTTTTCGGTTGCAAAAATCAGGATCATTCCGATGAAGTGCAGCAATGGACGACGCATGAGATTCCCTTTAATTCCGAAAAGACTTATACAAATGGATACATCGATGTTGAGGTTTGGGTTCAGTTCAGAAATGATAAAGGAGACAGTCTTGTTCGCCCTGCATTCTGGGATGGAGATACTGTCTGGAAAGTCCGTTTTGCTCCTCCTGATTTCGATAACACCTGGACGTGGACGAGTCATGCTTCCGTGGAAGATATGGGTTTGGCGGGCAAAACCGGGACGCTACGATCCGTAGAGTATGAGGGAAAAAATAAACTACTAAGGCATGGATTATTGAACATGTCGCCGGGTAAGCGAAACGTGGTTCACGCCGATGGAAAACCTTTTTTGGTAGTAGGCGATACGCCCTGGTCGATTCCCTTCCGCTCCACACCTGAGCAGGTACACGTCTATGCGGATGATCGCAGCGAAAAAGGTTTCAATACAGCCTTACTCTTGACTTTGCAACCTGACAAATTCGCCAAAGGTCCTGAAGCGCGTAACACAGTCTTAGGATTCGACAGGGCCTTCGAAGATCTTCCGGACGGCCATGTGAACAAATTAAAGCCCGATTATTTTCAGACACTGGATTCGCTTGTTCAACTCCTAATTGATCACGGATTAACTCCGGTGTAATGCGCCCTTCGCGCACGGGTACGGTTGGAAAGGAGAGACCGCGATTGGCTCACAAGTTGTTCCGGACGAATACGCGCGATATTGCAAATACCTCGTTGCGCGCTATGGCAGCATGCCCGCGATATGGCTTGTCAGCCTTGACGGTCATCCAATCCATGCTCCCGGTGTAAAGCCGGGCGGCGAAGCAATTGAAAAATGGGATGCCTATGGGCAACCGGTAGGGCTACACTACAGTCCTTATGATGACTGGATCGCAGAATGGGCTAAGGGAGATAGCAGTTGTTGTTTTCACTATAACCGCATTTACCAGGACGAACCGTGGCTCGATTTTCAATGGGCGCAGACAGGACACGAGGGAAAACATCTTTATCACAAAGTTGAACGGATGTATGAGAACAAACCCGTTAAGGCAAGTATGAATGGCGAATCCACGTATGAGGGTATGGGCGGAGGAAAGCTGGGCCTGGGCTGGTGGCAGGGTGAAGATGCCTGGACGCAATTGATGCGCGGTGGTACGATGGGAGTGATCTATGGCGCAGCAAGTCTCTGGCAATGGAAGGTCACACCCGATGAACCGGGCTGGCCCGAATGGACAAACTCTCCACTATCCTGGCGCGAAGCCCTCGATCTGGAGGGAAGTAACTATGTGGGCTCTATCGCCAAAGCTTTTCAGGGATTTGATTTTGCGGACATGGAAAAAAGGTGGGATCTCACCGGAGGAAATAAACCGCTTCTCGCGAAAGAAGGAATTTTTTATATCTCTTATCTGGATAAGGGTGGAGATATTAAGATCAGGGATATGCCAACCGATTTTCCTTATTACTGGTTTGATCCTGTGACGGGTGAATTCAGGGATGAAGGCAGGACAACATCGGAAGGAATTTTTAGATCTCCGGATCAGAAGCCGTGGGTGTTGGTTGTTGGAGAGAGGAAGTATAATTATTTAATGAAGTAATGCGGTACGTTCGGGCGGGCTTCGGCTTTTTGCGCGAAGCGCAAATGCCTCCCGGTGACGGGCTCTCGGGGGAGGCGCCCCACCGACAAAAAAGCAGCTACCCTCGTAACTGCTTGATTATCTGTGTGGGAGCTGAGGGGTTCGAACCCCCGACCCTCCCGACTAGTCGGGATGCTCTGAACTGCGCATGAGCTGCTCGATCATTTTTCTGCTTTTCCAACCCTTTACTTCACGCTCCCGGGCATAAGCTTCGTCTTTTGAAGGATATTTTTCTAAATATACAATGGCCCAATCATGAAACTTACCCGTGAATCCTTTGTGATTTGAGTTATGCTTTCTAAGTCTTTCTTCTATAGGCTCGGTAGTGTGGCCGACGTAATATTTATTCGAGCCAGGAGAATACAGGATATAGAAAACAGCCTCCATAAAATAATTTTTGGCGGAAATAGAAATCTATTTTACATTTGCACTCCCCAAAAGAACTGCTATCTCGGCTTCTTTTGGGAATTTGGGAGCTTAGCTCAGCTGGTTCAGAGCATCTGCCTTACAAGCAGAGGGTCGGGGGTTCGAACCCCTCAGCTCCCACACTTCTCTCTTTTTCCCACCCCTACTGCATCTGGTTGCGCTCGATGAATTCCTTAAAAGCCTTCTTGTATGAATCGCTGATGGGAATAAAATGGGTGCCGATCTGAACCTCTCCTTTATGGATCGTGTCCACGGCTTTTATGGCTATAATATAAGAGTGGTGGATGCGCAGGAATTTATCAGCCGGTAGCTGAGTCTCCAGGACTTTCAGCCTTTGCAGACTCACGATCTTCTGCGTCTTGGTCACAATGGTCACGTAGTCTTTCAACCCCTCCACAAAAAGGATGTCATCATAGTTTATTTTAACAAGCTTTGTACCATCCTTAATAAAAACGAAAGGACTTCCTGGCTCGGGAGCAACCTGGTCCTGCGCAACTGCCGGCGGATTGATCCGTTGACTGGCCTTGTCCACGGCCTTTAAAAAGCGGTCGAACGTGATGGGCTTTAATAAATAATCCACTACATCCAGGTCATAACTCTCCAACGCGTATTCCGAATAAGCGGTCGTCAGGATGACGAGGGGTTTTTTCTGCAACGTCTTCAACAAGGTGATGCCCGTGATCTCCGGCATCTGAATATCCAGGAACATTAGATCGACCTGATTGTTGCGCAATACTTCCAGCGCGCGCAACGGATTGGACGAAGCCTCTACCAATTCCAGGTAGGATACTTTTTTTACATAATCCGAAAGCAGGTTTCTCGCCAGCGGTTCATCTTCTACTATGAGGCACTTGAGTTTCAAGATAATTGTATATTCAATTGAACAGAATACCGGTCCTTTAAATTTTCAACTGTAAGGCTATGCTTTCCCGGATAGCTCAATTCAAGTCTGCGTTTAACATTTTGTAACCCTATTCCGGACTTGTGTTCAGCCTCCGGTTTGTTAAACGGGATCTTGCTGTTTTCCACCCTGTAAACACATTCCGTCCCTTTGATCTGAATGGAAATATTCACCCACGCTTCGGGATGGTTGTTGCTGACGCCGTGTTTAAAAGCGTTTTCAAGAAATGTAATAAAAATCAAAGGGGCGATCAAAAAATCCTGAGGATTTCCACCTTCAAGGGTGAACTTTATAGGAATCTGGTCATTCAACCGCAACCGTTCCAGGCTGATGTAATTTTCCATATACTCGATCTCCTTGCTCAACGGCACCAGCGGATGATTGGAATCGTAGATCATGTATCGCATCATCTGCGAAAGTTTAGCGATCACCTCCGTGGTATTTGCAGATTGCGAGTAGGCCAGGTAATATAGATTGTTGAGGGTGTTGAATAAAAAATGCGGATTGATCTGCGACTTAAGAAAATTCAATTCAGCAGTAAGCCTTTCATTCTCTACACTTTTTTGCCTTGCTTCAAATTCAAACCAACCGACGGCAAAACGGATCATGCCTAGAAAGATCACGATGAAAAGATTGGTAGTGAGGACCTGAACGACAAAGCGGGTGGTGTACAAATATCGCGCTTCACCTGAAAATCCATCGGTCAAATAGCGCTCGAGTCCCAGGCGGAAAGTCATAAGAATAGCAAAAGCGGGAAAAAATTGCAGGAAGTACCGCCACGCGTTTTTATCCTTTAGGAATCTCGGAAGGAAAAAGAAATAGTTAAGGTAACCTATCAGGAGTGCAAAGGAAAGCTGAATGCAAACTACGGTGATGACCCTAATCCAATCAATCTCAGGTGTCCGCTGCATGGAGCTGACCTGGTAAACAAAAAAAGACAAATACACGCACCAGAATGAAAGGTGCAGAAGCACCACTCTGTTGCGGTTGATTATCGATTGCATAGTATCATGTGGGAACGATATATTTCCAGTAAAGGTATGGCATCCCTTTCACTACCAGATGCAACCTGAGGTTTTTTCGACCGTTGAAAATAATTGATCGACAGACGGACACCCATGAACCGATTCCGAATTGTCGATTTATTGCCGGAAGTGTCGATTGCCAAATGCCATCAGTCTAATATTGGCTGCACCCCCTGAACTATCTGCTAAGTTTGCCGTTTCTCTCCATAGGATTTGAAATGGGGAGGCCGATAAACTGTTAACACTACTAAAATTCATGAAACTGATCTTTACTTTTTTAGCTCTTTTTACAAGCGCAATCGGGGCCTTCGCCCAGGGAAACTCAAAAATTACGGGAACGGTATTCGACTCCCTTAGTCAAAAACCTGTCGAATTTGCCAACGTGGCCCTGGCGCTGCAATCATCCCCAACACCTATTGACGGTACCATCTGCGATGATATTGGAAAATTCACGCTGACGAAAGTTCCCGTCGGTACCTACCAGGTACTGATCTCTTTTATTGGATTTGAAACGAAAGTTATCCCCGTCACTATCAATGGAAAGAATGATATCATCGATGTTGGAAAAATAATCATCAGCCCTACGCCGCAGATACTGGAAGCAGTAACCGTTGAAGGTATGAAAGCGCTCATTGAAGAGCGCGTTGACCGGACGGTTTACAATGCCGAGAATGATCTTACCACCCGTGGCGGCGACGCAACTGATGTACTGAAAAGAGTACCGATGCTGTCGGTCGACCTCGATGGAAATGTCTCCCTGCGGGGAAGTCAAAACATCATGGTACTCATCAACAATAAACCATCTTCTATTGTTGCCAGCAGTGTTTCGGATGCTTTGAAGCAAATCCCGGCCGATGAGATCAAGTCTGTTGAGGTCATTACTTCTCCATCTGCTAAATACGATGCAGAAGGTTCTGCGGGGATCATCAACATCATCACGAAAAAGAATACGCTGCACGGACTTACACTCAATATTAATTCGGGCATTGGCCTTCGGGGCTCAAACCTCGGCTTGAACGGAAATTTCCGGACAGGAAAAATGGGCTTTTCACTGGGAGGTTTTGGCCGCTCATTTTACAATACAACCGGCAGTTTCCAAAATGAACAACTTACACGCGCGTTTAATGGCGATGGCACCGTTGATGAAACATTCAATCTTCAATCTGCCAATACGCGCAACAGCGGCTTGTTCGGACATTATAATCTCGGATGGGATTATGATATCGATAAGAAAAATACCCTTGCTGCCTCCGTTCGTTTCGGTGTGAGAAATAACCACACCTTCCAGGATGATCTGACTACGCAGCGGTTCTTCAATGATAACCTGATCGCCAGCACGCTCGCGGAAAACGAAAATAAAGGTAACTTTAACAATGTAGACGCCAGTTTCAACTACACTCATTATTACGACAAACCTTCAAGGGAATTCAGTTTTCAATCCCAGTTCAGCCGCAATAACGGCACCTCGCTGTTTGAAAATTTCCTGATGGACCCGAATGACCGTACTGTTCTTAACAGGTTCCTCAACGACAATGACAGCTATAACGAGGAGATCACGTTCCAGGCTGATTACCAGACTCCGATAGGTTCAACACAGATCCTCGAATTTGGCGCGAAGAATATTATGCGAAAAGTTTTCAGCGACTATGAATCTTTTCAGGCAACAGGAGAGGGTGCGTACGAACTTTCTACTACCGCCGGGTTCAATAATAATCTCAACTACGATCAGAATATCACTGCGGGATACCTGGCCTACACCCTTGCCCTGAAGAGTGGTTATAGTTTCAAGGCAGGAGCGCGTTACGAACACACCATTATCTCTGCGTATACCCGTACCGATGACAATATTGAAATTCCCGAGTATGGAATCCTGGTGCCGAGTATCAATGTTTCCAAAAGATTAGAAAATAACAACACCTTAAAGGCATCCTACAACAGAAGGATACAACGGCCCTCTATCCGTTATCTCAACCCTAATATTCAAAGAGCCAATAATCTGGATGTGACGGTGGGTAATCCGCAACTCGATCCAGAATACACGAATAACTATGAACTATCCTACAGCACCCTCCTGAAAGGAACTATGATTAATATTTCCGGTTTTGCCAGGCTGACCAATGATGGTATTCAAAGTGTACGTGTGCCGGACGTGATCGAAGGACTAAGTGTTTTGAAAACGACCTATCAGAACATCGGCAAGGACAATGCTTATGGTACCAGCATTTTTGTAAATACCAATGCAGGCAAACTTTCATTGAACGGAGGTGGTGATATCTATTACGCGATGATGGATAACAATAATCCGGTTGACTCGCTACGCGCAAGCAATGAAGGTATTGTATTTGGTGGTAGGCTCTTTGGAAGTTATAACTTCAACAAAGGATGGGGCGCACAGTTTTTCAGCTTCTATCGCGGCCGTCAGGTTCAGCTACAGGGTACGCAAGGTGGATTCTATATGTACAGCCTGGGCTTCAGGAAAGAGTTCAATGAGAAAAGAGGCAGCATCGGTTTTGCGGCGGAAAATTTTCTGCAATCCACGATTAAGATGCGCACAAAAATTGAATCTCCTTTGCTGATGCAATCGAGCTTGAACGCGACGCAGGTGATGGCGGCGCCGTCGCTGAGGCCGTCGCTGTTTCCACCGGCAGTATCATCGCGGAAGGAA
>JBBDXJ010000328.1:0-11910 GCA_040902445.1 Cyclobacteriaceae bacterium
AACCTACTTTTAAGAACTCACCGTTCTCCAATACCCGCAAAAGACGGGCTTGTGTTCCCAAAGGCATTTCACCAATCTCGTCCAGGAAAATTGTACCGCCGTTGGTGACTTCGAAATAACCTTTCCGCGATTCGTGAGCGCCTGTGAAGGAACCTTTTTCATGGCCGAATAATTCCGAATCAATAGTGCCTTCCGGGATGGATCCACAGTTGATCGCAATAAACTGCCCGTGCTTGCGTGGGCTCAGATGGTGGATGATCTTCGAAAAAGATTCTTTTCCACTTCCGCTTTCGCCCGTGATCAAAACCGACATGTCCGTGGGTGCAACCTGCATGGCAACACCAACGGAATTATTCAGCAAAGGAGAATTTCCGATGATCCCAAACCGCTGTTTGATATTTTGTATTTCAAGTTCTGTGATTGCCATTTTATTCCGCAACTTTACCCATCAGTGTTCCCCCGGTACAATTCTCTATCTGTACGTCAACATATTGCCCTTTTTTGTGATGGCCCCTGGGAAAAACAATAACTTTGTTTGCTGTGTTCCTTCCCTGTAAATGGGCCCCTGATTTTTTTGATGGTCCTTCAATAAGAACTTTGTAAACTTTGCCCAGGTCTGCCTTGTTTCTGATCAGAGAATACATCCGCTGTTTTTCAATGACTTCCTCCAGTCTTCGTTTTTTTGTTTCCAGGGCAACATCATCGCTGAATTTTTTTTCTGCGAGGGTTCCGGGCCGTTCTGAGTAATGGAACATGTACGCATAATCAAACTTGACAGCATCCATCAAACTCAAAGTATCTTTGTGATCTGCTTCCGTCTCAGAACAAAATCCGGTGATCATATCAGAGGAAATGCCACAGTCGTCACCGAGTATTTCCTTGATCCGGCTGATCTTATTCAGGTACCACTCTCTTGTATATCCGCGATTCATCATATCGAGAATACGACTGCTTCCGCTTTGCACCGGGAGGTGAATGTACTTGCAGATGTTTTCATAACGCGCCATGGTGTAAAGCACTTCATCTGTTATGTCCTTGGGATGAGACGTGGAAAATCGGATCCGCAAATCAGGATTTACCTGAGCCACCATCTCCAGCAATTGTGCAAAATTTATGATCTCGTTCATCCCCTTCTTTTCAAGCCTGGCTTTGTTGTTCTCTTCCGCGCTCCATTTATAGGAATCCACATTCTGTCCAAGCAAGGTCACTTCGCGATAGCCTCTGTTGTACAGGTCAGCAGCTTCGCCGACAATAGATCTCGGATCCCTGCTCCTTTCTCTTCCCCGGGTAAAAGGAACAACACAGAAAGTGCACATATTGTCGCACCCCCGCATGATGGATATAAAAGCTGAAACACCATTTGAATTTAACCGCACCGGACTGATATCGGCATAGGTTTCTTCACGTGACAAAATTGTATTTACGGCTTTTTCCCCGTCATCAACTTGTGAAATTAATTTCGGCAAATCCCTGTAGGCATCCGGACCAGCTACCAGATCAACAATTTTCTCTTCTTCCAGCAACCTGGACTTCAGCCTCTCAGCCATACATCCCAGTACACCGATCACCAGTGCCGGTTTGCGTTTTTTCATTCCGGTAAAATGGGTCAGACGGTTGCGAATGGTTTGCTCGGCCTTTTCACGAATGGAGCACGTGTTCAGAAACACTACGTCGGCAAGGGAAACATCCGACGTTGTATCAAACCCTTCTTTTTCTAAAATGGAAGCTACTATTTCACTGTCAGAGAAATTCATCTGGCATCCGTAGCTTTCTATGTAGAGTTTACGGGATTTTCCAGTATTCGCATCCTTTGAAATATGGAAGGTTTCGCACGATTCCGCCGCCTTATCGCCTAAAATCCCAATGTCCTCAATCAAATTCGCCATAAAGTTTTAATCAGCTTGCAAAAATACAATTTTTGGGAATAAATGACATCTTGTCAGTGGGAATAGTATATATAAGGATATAGGTATATAAGGGTGAGGGGGCCACGATGCTCATATATGGCGGCCACGGCGAGTTCCGGTCGTTTTAATTACCTTTGGGCCGCAAACAACCCGGCAAACAGGCAGGTCTGTTCAAACGCTGAAAACGAGATTGATAACACCCCTATAAACCTATATCCCGATATAATTATAGACTAAATCCCCCATGCCAATTGTAAAGAAAGTACGAGGCCACGAGCCCAGGTTCGGAAAAGACTGTTTTCTGGCGGATAATGCCGTTGTTGTCGGCGAGGTCACCATGGGCGATAACTGCACGGTTTGGTTTAATGCTGTCGTTCGTGGCGACGTCAATTCCATTACCATTGGCAACAATACCAATATTCAGGACGGGGCGATTATCCACGGAACATTTGAAAAAGCTAAGACCGTGATTGGCAGCAATGTCTCGATTGCCCACAACGCAGTGGTGCACGGTTGCACTGTGGAAGACAATGTTTTAATAGGGATGGGAGCGATTATTATGGATGACAGCATCGTGGGCACGAATGCCGTAATCGCAGCTGGAGCGGTAGTCCTGCCAGGCACAAAAATCCCTCCGGGGAGTGTATTCGCCGGTGTTCCGGCCAAAAAAGTGAAAGAAACCGGCGATGAGATGAAGGCGGTAATTCTTCGCACTGCCAAAAACTATCCCATCTATGCCGGATGGTTCCGGGAAAAATGATGGCACAAATTTTTTCCTACAACGAACTTTAATGAGCCGGTTTGAGCATTATAGTTCATTCTCTTCTTTGCTTTAGCGAAAATTAATTCAAACACTTACAGATATGATTGACAATAAAGGTTCTGAACCCGAAACAATTGAGAATTACAGGAACAAAATGAAAGCTTTGGGTATGGACTATCTGGAAGATGCGGATGATAAGCGCAATGATGAGTACACACACTTTTATTTTATAGGGGGGTGTATGAAGGTAAGGAAGTTATTTATGACACAGTGGTGTACACGTTGCGGCTTCAGCACGAGAGCGAGCTTTTTGAGATTGCCGAACACCGTGCCGCGCAACATTTCCCCGAGTATAAAAAGATCACTTACGAAGAAGACGAAAATGGCAACCTCGCCCCCCTGGATCCTCTTGAAGAGGAGATAGGACTTTATATTGCTGAAGTTATAATGGAACTGGAGGAAGAAGAGGCTGTGAAGGTCAGGGAGCATGTTGACCTGGATATCAACACAGATTTTGGCGTAGCCCTCGATGTGGGAATCCACCGTGAAACGATCACTCCTGACGAAATACAAAAGTTCATTCGGGATTTTAACGAAGACACGCTGGATTTGGATGAAAATCTCTGTTCTTTCCAGACGCAGGATTACGCCCAATAACATTTCTTATTTCTCGCCGCTGGAAATTTGATAAATTACCAGCATATTTGCCGCCTAACCTTATACCGATTACCCCATGAAGAACCTGTCTTTGATCCTGAATATTGTGCTGCTGGTGGCAGTCGTATTTCTTTATGTACTGCATTTCTCTTCGGGGAAAGTGGAATCAAGATCCTCTTCCTCAGATACTTCGGCAGTAGATCTAAAAGTGGCTTATATCAATTCAGATTCAGTGTTGAAACACTATGAGTATCTCAAGACCCAACGCGATCAGCTTGAAGTCAAGACAAAAAAAATGGATCAGGATCTTCGCAATCGCACCTCGGGATTGTCAAATGAAATCAACGCCTATCAGCGGAATGTTTCCAGCATGACGCTGGGCCAGGCGCGGGCAACCGAAGAAGACCTCGGAAAAAAACAGCAGAATCTGCAGCTTTACCAACAAAGTCTCCAGCAACAACTGATGCAGGAGGAGGCAAAACTCAACAAAGAACTATACGATCGGATCACCAGATTCCTCAAACAATACGGTCAGGAAAAAGGTCTGCAAGTTGTTCTTAAATTTGATCCCACCAGTGATGTTCTCTATGGCGGCGAAAGTCTCGACATTACACCCGATGTGATCAAAGGATTAAATGAAGCCTATGCAGTAGAAAAAACGACCCCTGGCACAAAAGCTGACAGTACAAAGACTAAATAGTGTCTGTCCATAAAGTCAATAATCTCTCGCAAAGACGCCAAGACGCAAAGTAAAAACATCAATTCTTTGCGAGCTTTGCGGCTCCCCGTCCGAAGTGCTTCACGTAGGCGGGCCTTTGCGTGAGGTAAAAAAGTAGCAGCACGAACGTTATAGACAAGCACTAAATAATCCTAAACTAATACGCATGTAGGAAAATACGGGGACAAGGCATCCCTTGTCCCTACATTTTTTTATATTTGGTGTTAGCTATGGCAAATCGGTTTATTGGAGCCCTTCAAATCAAGTCTGAAGAACAGAAGCAAATATGGCTGATGTTGACGACCGGATTTTTCATGGGAGTGTTTATTGCCACCTATCAGGTTACCGCAGACTCGCTTTTCCTTAATCGCCTGGGAGATCAGCTGAACAAAGCGTTTCTTATGGCAGGTGCATTTGGGATTTTATCCACGGCGTTATTTTCATTTTTTCAGAACTGGATAAAATTTACCACGCTTGCCTTGGTGAGTATCCTCTTCATCTTTGCGTTCACGCTGGCCGCCTATCTTCTTCTGCATTTTGGTGACCCGGCCTGGCATAACCACTATATCTTCGCCATGTATTGTATGAGTGGTCCGATGACCGCCATTCTGTTGTTGAGCTTCTGGGGTATCTTCGGCAGGCTTTTTAATTTCCGGCAGTCAAAGAGGATTATCGGTTGGATTGATACTGGCCAATTGATTGCTGCCATGGTGGCAACCCTTGTTATCATTCCGTTGACGTCACGCCTGGTGAGTGATACCTCGAATTATCTCTTGCTTTGCTGTGTAAGTATTTTTATTGTTTCCATTCTACTCATCACCATCGCGTCTTTTTTTTCGCTGGCTAAAAATGACCCCGCTGAATTTGGTCCGCTTGTGAGAAAAGAAACTTCCTTGAACCGGTTATTTACGGACCGTTATATTTTGTCACTCTCCTTTTTTCTTCTGATTTCAATGGTGACTTTAATGTTCAGCCAGTATGCATTTCAGGAGATGGTTCGCCAGCAATATCCCAATGAAAGGGAATTGACCACCTTCAACTCTTTCTTCACAGGTGCCGTATACGGACTCAGCCTTATTATGCAAACCTTTATCAACAACCGCGTGATATCAAATTATGGATTGCGCATCTCGTTGTTTATTCTTCCCCTCGTCGTTGGTCTTTTTGCATTGGGCGCTGTCGTAGTGGGTACCGCGTTAGGATTCAGCCGTGATGTTTCGGCTGCAGGTTTTATTTATTTCTTCCTCTTCGTCGCACTGAGCAGATTATTCAACTGGACCCTTCGTGATTCTCTTGAAAACCCCGTCTTTAAGTTATTCTTCATACCCCTGGATAATCGATATAAATTCAATATCCAGTCAAAGGTAGAAGGCCTGGTAAATGAAAGCGCCCGTTTTATAGCAGGCGTTTTGATCTTCAGCTTTGCCTTTATTCCACAGTTCAAAATCATACATATATCTGTGTTGATCCTGGTGTTGGTGGCGGCGTATTTCATTATTATCAATACCCTGTATCACGGCTACCGCAACAAGATCAGGCAGAAGCTAGAGACCACCACCGCAGAAGGAAAACAGGATAAACTGGAGAAAGGATTTAAAGAAGTCACCCTCAGGCTCGAGCAAATGCTCACCATTCCACAGCCGGAAAAAGCGGTTTTTTCCTTTAAGCTGCTGGAGAAGATCAATGGCGCCCATATTTCAAACTGGGTGAATCAATTGATGAAGAATGAAGATGAGGTGACAAGACATTTTGCCCAGGACCGCATGAATGAGCTCAAGGGCCTTTCAGTATCCGACCAGTATGTCATCAGGATGGACCGCAATAAAGTCGGCGGCGGAATAAAGAATTTGTTGAGCAAAACTGATCTTCAGTTCCTTATTGAAAGTGGGGGAGATGTAACGAAGGCGCGTATACAGAAATTGACAAAATCTTCCAACCCAAACGACCGCCACTACGCTACCGAACTGCTAATGCATGCCTCGAAAGAAGAGGGAGTTTCTTTTTTAATGGAACTTTTGAACGACTCCGAGCCAAAGGTCAGAAATACTGCTATCAAGACGGCAGTAAAAAGGTATAATCACGAAGTGCTCCAGGCTCTGATCGAAAATCTGGGAAATCCAATGTTTAGCAATCAGGCAATGAATACCCTGGTTTTGATTGGGCAGGAATCTCTTCCGCTGTTGGAAATTGCTTTTTACAGAAGCGGACAAAATACCCAGGTGATGCTGAAGATCCTGCAGGCCGTGGGTAGAATCGGTGGTCAGCGCGCCAAGGAACACCTCTGGAATAAAATCGATTATCCGAACAAGATGGTTGTTTCCCAGGTACTGCTGTCCCTGGGTGAGTGCGGATTTAAGGCCGGGCAGCTGCAAGCCACCCGCATCCGGTATGCTATTGAAGCTGATATTGCAGATATCCGGTGGAACCTAAGCGCTATCCAGGAAATCGACGATGACGGATTTAACGACCAGGTTAAAACAAGCCTGAGGTGGGAAGTTCAAAACGATATTGAGCATATTTATATGCTGCTGGCCATGCTGTATGATACGCGTTCGATACAGTTAGTTAAGGAAAATATTGACAGTGGCACGGCAGACAGTATTACCTACGCCGTTGAATTGCTCGATGTTTTCCTTGCCGACCAGTTAAAACAAAGGGTGATCCCAGTGCTGGATGATCTTACGGATACTGAAAGAATTAACCGGTTGGATAATTTCTTTCCCCGTGTGAAACTCGATTCAAAACTTGTCTTAAAATTCATTATCAATCGCGATTTCACACAGTCCAACCGCTGGACAAAGGCGTGCGTGATTTTCCAGATAGGTATTCAGAAGATCGATGATTTTAAGCTGGACCTGATAGCGCAGCTGTTCAATCCCGACGCTTTTATCAAAGAAGTTTCTGCCTGGGCATTGTACCAGATCAACCCTGATGAATATCAAAGAAATGTCAGAAGGCTGGGAGATTACCAGAGAAGGGAACTGGATGACCTCGTGATCCATTCTAAAAAGATGACGCGCTTTGAAAAGGTTCTGTTCTTCCAGAAGATAGCCGTTTTTGAAAATATTCCGGGCATCACACTTTCTTACCTTGCGGATATCAGTGAGGAAATCCGGATGAATGGGCAGGAAACTCTCGTTCTCGATGAAAAATCAAATGCGTCCTTTTATGTTCTCGTGGCGGGTTCCATCGACTTTTACCAGCGCGGGCAGCTTGTCTCCCAATTTACCCAGGGACAGTTCATCGGTGAAATGTTAGGTCTGCCGAACTTTGTAAATACCAATGTACTCATCGCCCAATCAGAGGTGGTGATTTTGAAACTGAACAAGGATCAGTTTTACGAACTGCTTTCCGACAACGTGAGGCTCGCCGACAAAATTATTGAATTCATTTAAGATGAGCCGTTCAAAAAAGATCTTTGCTGCATTTGCCGCCATATTCTTTTTGTTACTCGTTTTTGTCGTCTACGATATAAGTACACGAACAACCTTTCCGGGTTCTCATCCTTCAAACAATAAGTCTTCAAATCAGGAAAATAAGATTTCTGATGATACCCTCAAATCCGACACCACCCCTTAGCGCCCTCCACCACGTCTTCGCTTTCCCTGCGCCAGGAGCATTGCTGCACTTCGACCGGGAAGAAATCTTAAAACGATTAACCTGCGATTTTTGAATATCCGCCGCCGGCTAAGGCCTGAAACCTGGGCCTTCCAGCTTTTTACCTCCCATTTTTGTTATCTGACCCTTGAATTTTTCCGCTAGGCGATTAGGGAATTGAAATCTAAATGCTAAAAACTAGTTTAGGTTCAAGATTAAAGCCAACTATAGACAATGAGATCCCCCTTGGTCAAGGACTTAGGGGGATTTTCATTTTATGCCCCTTCACCCTCATACGTTTTACCCTATACCCTTATTTCCTTCCTTAATTTTGCATGAAAAAATATTTACCGTAACTTTTGGCAAAGCCATGCCTATGGCATAAAATGCAAAAATTTCTACCTGGCCTTTTCTCTGTTGCTGTCATTTTTTTGATGTGTCTGGATTCTTGCGTAAACCATGATTTCCCCGAGTATGTGTGCACCGACACCTATACCTTTGCCGAGGACGTACAACCTATTATTGAAACCAAATGTGCTATAGCCGGATGTCACAATGGCGATATGGGCGAAAGTCTGAACTGGACAAATTTCGAGAACTTCCATGAACGGGCGGAGAGCGGGTTGGTAAAATTCCGTGTAACCCACCGCATTATGCCGCCCTCCAATAGCCCGGCCGGGCCACTATCACAGGAACAGATCAATGCCATTGCGTGCTGGACCGATCAGGGAGCTTTGAATAACTAATTTTAACAGCGATTTTGCGCATGGATATTTGTCATGAAAATTTGATATTACCGGGTAAGGAAACTATATGAAAAAATTCTCTTTGATAATTTGTGCCTGCTTTTTATACTGTACCCATGTGGTTGCACAGGAGGATTTGTTGAAAGAGTTGGAAGAAAGTCAGCCTGAAGAAACGGATTATGTTCTTCAAACCTTTAAAGGGACGCGGTTAGTCAATGGACACTCTATTGAAACAAAAGCCATGGGCGACCTGGAATTTATTTTTGCCCATCGCTTTGGTCCGGTAAACGATGGGATCTATGAATTCTTTGGATTGGATGAAGCCTACGTTCGCCTCGGACTGGATTATGGCATCACTGACAATCTCAGCGCAAGTATTGGAAGGAATTCTGTTGATAAAACATTAGACGGTTATTTTAAATATAAGTTCGCCAGGCAGCGCAGCGGTGCGAGCAGTTTTCCCTTTACCATTACCGGACTTGCAGGAATGGCTTATAAAGTCTCCCCAAAAAAAGAGGAAGTGCCGGATGGTTTCAAGAATATCGATCGCCTTGCCTATGTGGGCCAGGTAATGATCGCACGTAAATTCAACTCGCGCCTTTCACTGCAGATCACCCCGACGGTTGTTCATAAAAATGCCGTAGATCAGACAAGAGCAGACAACGATCAGTTTGCCCTTGGGCTGGGTGGACGTTTTAAAATAACCAAAAGTGTCGCCTTCACCAGTGAGTATTATTACAGGCTGAATGTACCTGAAACAAACTCCTCTTTCAACACGCTGGGATTTGGAGTGGATATCGAGACCGGTGGCCATGTTTTCCAACTGGTATTCACCAATACCAGCGGCCTCACGGAGCGGGCTTTTATTACCGAAACGGAAGGTGATTTTGCTGAAGGGGATATCCATTTCGGATTTAATGTCACGCGCACGTTTGCGCTTAAGCAAAAAAAATGATGATCCAGGATCACGAGTTGCCAATGACGAATGCGGGAATAGAATTATAACTTTAATTATTCATGGCGGTGATTGTGTAAACATTCGGCATTAATTCGTATTTCGTCATTCTAAATTCGTAATTCCCTTTGTTACTGACCGCTATCATTGTCTACCTGATCCTGACGGTCCTCGTTGGCTTTTGGGCATCCCGCAAGGTCAGGACTTCAAATGATTTCATGCTGGCAGGTCGTAGCCTGCCCCTCTTACTGGGCTCAACAGCTTTATTTGCCACATGGTTTGGATCCGAAACCGTTTTTGGCGCGTCTTCCGAGTTTCTCCAGAGTGGTTTATATGGAGTAATTGAAGACCCCTTTGGGGGGGCGCTGTGCTTGTTGCTCTTCGGAATGTTTTTCGCGCGCAGGCTCTACCGTATGAAACTGCTGACGCTGGGAGATTTTTTTAAAATCAAATACGGTAGATCGACCGAACTGGTCGCCAGTATTTTCCTGGCCCCGCCCTACATTGGATACATCGCTGCTCAACTCGTAGCCATGGGGTTGATTCTAAATGTTGTTGTCGGCCTTACGCTGTGGATGGGAATTGTAATCAGCGCGGCGATTGTCACCCTCTATACCTATATCGGAGGGATGTGGGCTATCACCATCACCGATTTTATACAAACGATCATTATTATCGGAGGCTTGGTTGCGCTGGCCATCGCTCTGGGAGCTGAGGCTGGCGGAGTAACGAAGGTCTTGTCTGCCGTTCCCCCGGAAAATCTTAAAAGTTTCTTCCTACTCCCGACCTCCGGGAAATCGTAGCCTATCTCGCCGCATGGGCGGTGCTGGGACTGGGGTCCATTCCTTCGCAGGATGTGTTCCAGCGCGCTATGTCTTCACGTTCCCCCCGGGTGGCGGAATGGTCCTGTTATATTGCGGCCGTTTTATACCTGACCATTGCAATGCTTCCCCTGTTCATAAGCCTCTGCATTAAACATCTCTACGCGGAACAAATTACAGGCGACACCCAATTAGCTTTACCGAAAATGGTTCTCATGCACATGAGCTTGCCTATTCAGATATTATTTTTCGGGTCGTTGCTTTCTGCTATCATGAGCACGACAAGTGCTGCGATGCTGGCTCCTGCCTCCATTCTTTCGGAAAATTTTATCAAACCACTGACAAAACATCACTATTCCGACAAACAATTCCTTTTTCTAACGCGAATTTGTGTGCTGATTTTCAGTGTTTTGGCAACGATCATGGCCACCTTGCGCTCCAATATCTATGAACTGGTAGCGGAGTCTTCCATCTTAAGTCTCGTTTCATTGTTCGCACCGCTCGCATTGGGGTTGTATTGGAAACGATCGAGCAGCACGGGTGCGTTGCTGGCCATGGTGCTTGGTATCCTTACATGGATTATCTTTGAATTTTATGAGACCACCTGGCCCAGTCTGGTGCCGGCAACGTTAGTGAGTTTGGCAGCTATGGTTGCAGGTAGTATCATTTGGCCGAAAACAACAGAACATGGTCCGGATAGAACTCAATCGTTTGAATGACGCATTTCACTTCTCAGCGCAGAATGAAAATAAAAATACCGTCCACCTGGATGCTTCCCCGGATATCGGCGGAACGAATCAGGGGATGCGCCCCATGCAGATGCTCCTTGCAGCAATGGGCGGATGCAGTGCCATCGATATAATCAATATTCTGAAGAAACAGAGGCAGGATTTAAGAGACCTTAAAATAACCGTGAGCGGTGAACGTGAAAAAGATGTCGTTCCATCTTTATTTGAAACAGTACATGCTCATTACAAGTTTTTCGGTGATCTTGATAAGGAAAAAGTTGAAAAGGCGATAAACTTGTCTGTTGAAAAATATTGCTCGGTTTCAAAAACGCTTGAAAAGGCAGGAACCAAAATAACATACACTTTTGAGATCGTTGCGGCGTGAACCCTTCAACACTTTAGCACATTTTATGAGTAAAGAAGAAACTTCAGGGGAAAAGGGATACTCGGAAACTGATGCCATCCGGGGTCAGGCTGACCGCACTGATTTCCGGGAACACTCCGTACCCTTGTATCTGACATCAAGTTTTGTTTTTGACGATGCCGAACAGGCAAGGGCGATGTTTGCCGATGAGATCCCGGGAAATATTTATAGCAGATATTCCAATCCAAATACAAATGAGTTTATTGAAAAACTTTGCAAACTCGAGGGAACTGAAGAGGGGATCGCCACCGCGTCGGGTATGGCCGCCATGTATAGCAGTATGGCTGCGCTCCTGAAATCCGGCGACCATATACTCGCATGTCGCTCAGTGTTCGGGTCTACTCATCAGATCTTAAATACTATTTTTCCGAAGTTCGGCATTTCATATACGTATGCCGATATCAATGCACCTGAGAAATGGGAAGAAAAGATCCAATCCAACACAAAGATGATCTTTGTGGAAACACCGTCGAATCCCGCCCTGGATCTCATTGACCTGGAATGGCTGGGGAAACTCGCTGCGAAAAAAGATGTGATCCTGAATGTGGACAATTGTTTTGCCACACCATATTTGCAGAATCCGGCCAGGTGGGG
>JBBDXJ010000329.1:0-6702 GCA_040902445.1 Cyclobacteriaceae bacterium
CAATATAACTGAATTTCAGGGGGCGCCGTATGTAAGCTGATACCGAAAATAGACATCAGTTTCAAAAAACTACAAAAACGCCAGATGATGCAGGGCAGCGACCTGACGATCCTCAATAGTCTCCGATAGTTTCTTCCAGTTGGGCAAGGGCTTTTTTAAGTTCCTCATCGTTTGGCGCGACACCGTGCCATTTGTGGGATCCCATCATGAAATCAACTCCAAAGCCCATATCTGTTTTCATGAGGTTGACTACCGGTCTGCCTTTTTTAGCCAGCGATTTTGCTTTTTCCAAACCTTCAATTACCGATTCGAGTTGGTTGCCGTTAAAAGATTGCACAATCCAGCCAAAAGCTTCCCATTTGGCTTTGAGGTCCAGTAAAGACAAAATGGTTTCAACAGGTCCATCAATTTGCTGCCCATTACAATCTATGGTTGCTATTAAGTTGTCAACTTTGTTGTGAGGCGCATACATGGCCGCCTCCCAGACCTGTCCTTCCTGTTGCTCCCCATCGCCCATCAGCACAAACACAAAGCGGTCATCCCCATTCAGCTTTTTTGTCTGGGCCGCGCCGATCGCAGCTGACAGTCCCTGTCCCAACGAACCGGACGCAATGCGAATACCGGGAAGGTGTTCATGCGTAGCAGGATGTCCCTGTAACCTCGAATTAATTTTTCTGAAAGTAGACAATTCTTTAATCGGGAAGTAGCCTGACCGGGCGAGGGTTGAGTACCAGACCGGTGAAATATGCCCGTAGGATAAAAAGCACACGTCTTCCCCCTTACCATCCATGTTGAACCTGGGATCGTGATTGAGCAGGTGAAAATACAGGGTCACAAAATATTCTGTACATCCAAGCGAACCCCCCGGATGGCCCGATTGGCACGCATGAACCATGCGGACAATATCCCTTCTGATCTGAGAAGCAAGTTTTTTTAACTGGTTGATGTCAGGTGCCTGGCTCATGCTGCCTATAGTTTGTCGCGAAGATGAATAAATTTGCGAACGACTCAAAGTATTTAATAAGTTATAAGTGATAAGTTTTAAGTTTTAAGTTGTTTTAAGTTTTATAAGTTATAAGATTAGTGGAAGTGATCCTAAATCCGTTTGAGTGGAACGTCAAGAAAAGAGCGTGAAACCAAGTGCTGGCACGAACAAGCTTACAACTTCTTAAGGATCTGGCTGACGTGGTTTTTGGTATCTACCTTTTCAATGATGTCTTCGATGATACCTTTTTCATTTATAACGAAGGTCATCCTGGCGGTGCCCATGTATTTTCTGCCGTACATTGATTTTTCAATCCAGGTTCCATAGGAGGCATGGATGGTTTTTTCAGTATCGGCAAGCAGTCTGAAGGGTAACTTTTCTTTTTCAATGAATTTTTTGTGCATCTTCTCCGTGTCAGTGCTGACACCGAGGATCTCATACCCCTGTTTGACCATACTCTTATAATTGTCGCGCAGGTTGCATGCTTCGGCGGTGCAGCCTGGAGTCATGTCTTTCGGGTAGAAATACAATACGACTTTTTTTCCTTTGAAGCTTGAAAGTTTTACAGGATTGCTGTCCTGATCATTGACAGTAAAATCGGGGGCCTTATCGCCAACTTTAAGTTTCAATTTTTATTTAAGCTGATTGGTATACACTGCCCTGTTACCGGCCTGATCTACTAACACAAGCTTAAATTCACCTTTCATCAGTTCATCTTTATTCAGGCGCTCAGACCAGATCGTTGATGACTTGCTGTCGTAATACATCAAAAGCCACTGGCCATCGATAGTTGCGCGATAGCTGGAGATTCCGGAAAGGTCGTCATCGATCTTGAATCTTGCCGTATAGTTGTTTACTACAACAGGTTTGATGGTCGGTACATTCAGGTCCTGCAGGATTGTAAAGTCGCCGAATTCGCGGGTTGAAAAATGCACAGCGCCATTCTCCCAATTTCCCCCCAGGTGTGAATACCCTTTCTCTTCAATGCGATAGATCCCCATGGAATCATTCCACCTGATATTCTTCAGCGGACGGATGGTGACCTTGACAGTTTTATTCAAGGGGACATCTGGAGAGCCCAAGGTAAATACTTCGGAGCTGTCGGGGAAGATCTGGTGGTCGGTATTGAGGTAGACCGTATCATACACTGCGTTTACAGGGAACTGAACATCCATCATATCGCTGTAATAATGATATTGCCCTTGAGATGGAACGGAAGCTACGATCCTGGGAACTACAGAACGGTTGCAGACTACCACTGAATCCGGAATTTCTTTCCGCAGATCAAGAAGATAAACTGCACGGTTTACATTGTAGTAATCCGGTTCGAGGATACGTTGCTCATTGCGTGAATAGATCACAGCCCGGTTGCTGTCGGCACTGCAAGGCTGGGAAGTGATCATCAGGATATTTTCACGAATATCGTATTCGATCTCATTTTGCAGGGGCTCGAGCAAAGTCACTTCTTTGGTCAGAGCGGAGGGTCTGAGTTGAAAAGAGAGTTTGCTGGCATTGCCGTAACTGTCCTTTAAGGTAACTTCCACGTCAGTGTCATCCCCTTGTTTTATTTTGATCTTGCCATCGCCGGGGGATCTATCGTAGAAGTGGAGGGAATTGCCATCATCGAGGAAAAGTTTGTAGAAACGGCCCCCGTTGTTCCGAAGGGTTTTAAAATCCATTACGGTCAGTACGTTCCGGCCCTGGGCGATATTGATCTTGTCGATAGACTGGTTGAAGATCAACTGGCTGTCTACACGCATTTGGATGTAGTTTACGCCGCCGAAAAATCTGCTGTTGGGGGCGAGTTTGTCTTTGGCGAGCACTTCAACGCCGATACTTCCGGTAGCGAGAATGGGCACGTCGAACACAAAATCATTTCCCGCTCTTCTTGCGTAGAATTCAAATCTGCCAAAGCGGTCGTTAATGCGGGAATTGATATCCATGGTACGCAATGCTATCTTTTCTACTTCCGGGGGAAGGTCATCCGTTATTTCGGGAAAGCTTTCCACCAGAAGCGGGTTGAGGGCAAAATTATTTTTATCGCGGATATCGAAATGGAGATGCGGGCCACCGGATGATCCGGAGTTTCCGGATAAGGCAATGGGATCGCCCCGTTTGACGGGAAACTGTCCGGGCTTGAAATAAAGATTTATAGTGGCTGACCGTTTCCGGTAATGCTCTTTTAAAACATATTCGGCAAGGTCGCCCTTGAATTTATCCAGGTGTGCATAAATGGTAGTGTATCCATCAGGGTGAGTGATGTATATCACGTTGCCATAACCCGTCGGCCCTACTGAAACCCGTGAGATGTAACCGCTTTTAGAAGCGAGGACTGGCAATCCGACAACATTATTGGTGCGGATGTCCAGGCCTGAGTGAAAGTGCGTATTGCGCAACTCGCCCATTGTACCCGCAAGGGAGCCAGGTAAACCCGGATTGATGGGGTATAAAAAAGTTTCTCCCGCGGGAAATTTCTCTTCCGGGGGGCTGAATTGAGCTGAGGAAAAAAATGGACAAACTGTTACTACGATAGCAACAATTGCTCTACTTAACTTCAAATTCCAGTAATTTTTCATTTTCTATAAATGCAGACAATATATCACCCACCTGGACGGGACCAACTCCTTTTGGAGTTCCCGTAAAAATCAAATCTCCGGTGCGCAGTGTAAAAAATCTCGAGAGATACGAAATTATGTAATCAAAGCTGAAAATCATAAGCCCGGTATTCCCTTGCTGGCGAATACCGCCATTAATTGTTAAGCTGAAGTTTATCTCTTTCAAATTTTTGAACTCCGCAGCCGGGATAAACTTATCTGAAATGGGGGCCGAACCGTTAAACCCTTTCGCAATGTCCCAAGGCAATCCCTTTTCCTTCGCTTTCTGTTGCAAGTCCCGTGCCGTAAAGTCTATTCCAATGCCAATCGCATCATAATATGTTCCTGCGAACTTTTCCTGGATGTTTTTACCTTTCTTACAGATGCGCAAAACCAGTTCCACTTCGTGATGAATATCCCGGGAAAACTCGGGATAATAAAAAGGCGCCTGTTTGCGCAAAATAGCAGTATCGGGCTTTGTAAAAATTACCGGTTCATCCGGCTTTTCATTATTCAATTCCTTGATATGTTCTGCATAATTTCGCCCGACAGCAAAGATTCTCATCCAAAAGATAAATTTTATCCCTTTCTGGCATAAATCTAGTAAAACCCTTACTGTAGTACATTTGAAAAATTCACTAAATAATACATCCATGATTAAACGGGTAATAATATTTTCTTTGTTGGGACTGTTGCTTTACGCCTGCGCCAGAGTGGCGGTTACGGGCCGTCAGCAACTAAGCCTGGTCTCAAATGCCGAGATCATACCCATGGCCAATCAACAGTATGACTCTGTGGTTAGAACGGCGAACTTGTCAAGAAATCAACAGCAAACAGCCATGGTGAAAAACGTGGGAGCGCGAATTCAGCGCGCAGTAGAGCAATATATGGCCAACAACAATGCATCTTCAGAACTGCAGGGATTCCAGTGGGAGTTCAACCTGATCGAGGATCCGAAGATGGTAAATGCCTGGTGCATGCCAGGAGGAAAGGTGGTATTTTATTCTGGTATAATGCCGATCTGCCAGAATGAAGCAGGGGTGGCTGTTGTGATGGGCCATGAAGTAGCGCACGCCGTAGCAAACCACGCGCGTGAACGGATGAGTCAGGGTATGGTGGCCAATGGGTTATTGGGCACTTTAGGTTCAGCTTTGGGGCAAAATCCTACATTGACCAAACAGTTATTTTACCAGGCTATTGGTGTGGGTGCCCAGGTTGGAATGTTGAAGTTTTCGCGTCAGCACGAGTCAGAAGCCGACAGGATAGGATTGATTTTTATGGCCATGGCCGGATACGACCCACATGAAGCGCCGCGTTTTTGGGAGCGAATGTCTTCACAGGGTGGAGGAGCTGAGCCACCGGAATGGTTGTCTACCCACCCATCTCACGGGTCCAGGATAAAAGATCTGAACAAGGCCATTCCCGAGGCGATGAAGTATTATAAAAAGTAATAAGTTAGAAGTTGTCACTACCGTCCCGTTAAAATTCTTATTGACCCAAAATATTAAAATAATCTGCATAAACTGATCAAATTCGATGGTTACAGTGTTCAAAAAATCGACATCGTGGGTCAAATCGTCACCGTCAAAATATCGTAGTTTTACCTATGAAGTCGAACATAAAAAGTCGTTTTTAACGGGACACTAGTGAGAAGTTGTAAGTAATAAGTTTGGGATTTAGAACTTAAAACTTATCACTTACAACTTACTACTTTTTGAATCCCCGCAGTTTGATTTCCGTCAGTTTGCGTTTGGTATCCTGTGGAAAATCACCGTTCATCATCCAGTCGTAATAAGCAGGTTCCTCCTTGAAAACCGTGATGACTTTTTTGTTCTTGTGTTTTCCAAAATTAAAGATCTCTTCACCCTTTTCATTCCGGATCATGCGGCCGGCCAAATCCACCATATCGGCTGATATCAGTTTGCCCAGGACTTCCATGTCATTTTTGATCTCTCCGATTTTTTTCCCGGATACATCTGTCACCGGTTGCCCGTCATACTTTTCAAGCTGTGCAACGAGAACGTGCATTGAAGCTTCTGTGTCAGCTTCGGCGGTATGGGAATCCTGTAATTCTTTTTGCATATAAAACCGGTACGCCGCGGCGAGCGTGCGTTTTTCCATCAGATGAAAAATTTTCTGGGAGTCTATGATCTTTTTTTTGTGATATTCGAATTCCACGTTTGCGCGGATAAATTCTTCTACGAGCATCGGCACATCCATTTTGAGGATACTGAAACCTGACAGGTCGGCGCCTTCCAGAAACCTGGCGTATTCTTTCGCCACCTCTTTGAAAGTGGGTTTATCTTTCACATCGTCATCAACGATCCCGTGGAAGACTGAACTTTCGGCGGGAATGGGTATGGTGGGATTTAATAAATTGATTTTCCGGTGTACTTCTCCGTTAGGCATCACCTTAATAACAGCGATCTCAATAATCCGGTCATGGGTAATATTGGTACCTGTAGATTCAATATCAAAAAAGCAAATCGGGTTGCGCAGATTAAGTTTCATTTTTTATACGGAGGAAGAGATTTTTTTCTTTATAGAACGAAGTTACAGACGGATTATCCGGCCAATACCTTATCTGACAGGCGAGTGAGGTTAATTCCGCCAAAATTACCAGAACTCATCATCAGCAGATTTTTGTTTTTCCACTTTTGTGAGAGCAGAAAGGTTTCCATTTTTGCCGCATCATCAAATACCTGGATTTGGGGATTTGCAAAAGCAGACTGGATATCGGATGGGGAAAGGGCGTCCAGTTTTTTTGCCTGTACTTTTTCAGGATTAAAATACACAACTGCCGTCTGAGCATTCTTCATTGTGTCCTTGTACTGCGGAAGAAATTTTTTATTCAGACTGCTGTAGGTATGCAATTCAACGCATGCAACCAGGTCGCGCGAAGGGTATATTTCTTTTACTGCCTTTACGGTGGCTGTTACTTTGGAGGGAGCGTGTGCGAAATCTTTATAAACCGTTACCGATTCATTTTCACCAATCATTTCAAGCCTGCCCGCGGCTCCCTGAAAAGTGCTGATGGCTTTGTAAAACTCTTCATTGGTCACGCCGATCTTTTTGAGTATTTCTTTTGCTCCATTGATATTCTGGAAGTTATGGCTGCCAAAA
>JBBDXJ010000329.1:6712-11776 GCA_040902445.1 Cyclobacteriaceae bacterium
GTGAGTGAAAAATGACCCCGGTGATCAGAGGAATGCGGATGGCTTTTATAGGAGATCGCCGCTACGTCGTTTCGTTCCTTTTTGCCAATGATCAATGCCATTGAATCCTGGTCACAATAGATAAGGATACCGCCTTTCGGTGTTTGGTCAGCAAAGAGATCAAACTGTTTCACATATTCTTCTTCAGAGGGAAAAACATTGGCGTGGTCCCAGGCGATGCCGCTGATAAGACCTATATGATGCTGATACCTCAGGAATTTCGGAGTTGGGTCAACAGGGGAGGACAGGTATTCATCTCCTTCGATAATGATCACGGGAGCATCCGAAAGTTTTACTGTTTGTTCGATACCCCTGACCTTTGCCCCGATGACATAATCAAATTTTCTGTTACAGGCATAGAGTACATGTATAATGATCGCGGTTATGGTGGTTTTTCCATGGCTGCCCGCGATCACTATGCGTTGCTTGTCTTTGGATTGCTCATAGATATAATCAGGGAAAGAATAAATCTTCAGGCCGAGTTCCGTGGCTTTAAGAAGTTCAGGGTTGTTTTTTTGTGCGTGCATGCCCAGCATGACGATGTCTGTTGCCCGGGTTATCTTCTCAGGACGCCACCCTTCTTTTTCCGGCAGGATACCGTGTTTCGCAAGCGCTGTTCTCGCCGGTTCAAAGATCTCATCATCCGAGCCAGTAACCTCATGGCCAGCCAGTTTCAAAGCAATGGCCAGATTATGCATGACGCTTCCCGCGATGGCAATAAAATGAATGCGCTGTTTTTTTTGCTGCATGGAAACCTGAAATTCAGCTTAAAGTAAAAGAAAATGTTCAGCTTTAAAAATTCAGAAATAGCGGGCCCTGGTAATACAATTTTTTTTTGACATCAGTTGTCACCACTCTGACGTTTATTCACAACTTATACACAAGTAGTTAACACAAACTATTGTGGAAAAGTGAAAGAACTATTGATGTACGTTTGTCACCTGACAATTGAAACACGTACAACAACCACTGTATGGAGCAAGGAAGATTTACGTCCCTGAGGTTAAGCAGTAAGTCGAATAAACTGATTCCGAGAGACATTTCGGAAAGTTTGGGTAAGCTGCCGCCTCAGGCGCGTGATCTTGAGGAAGCTGTTCTCGGCGCCCTGATGCTTGAAAAAAATGCGCTTAACGCAGTGGTGGAATTTCTTAAGCCGGAGCATTTTTACGCCGATGCCCACAAGGAGATCTATCAGGCAATAATTGATCTGTTTAAAGCTTCCGAACCCGTGGACATGCGCACGGTGGTGAACCAACTGCGCAAAAATGCAAAACTGGAGTTAGTTGGGGGTGCATATGTGATCGCCGAACTCACCGCCAAAGTAAGTTCTGCGGCCAATATCGAGTACCACGCGCGCGTCATTATCGAAATGGCGATAAAACGCGAACTCATCCATATCGCATCGCAGATTCACCATGACGCTTACGAAGACACGACGGATGTCTTCGAATTACTCGACAAGACTGAACAATCGGTCTTCCAGATCTCTGATTCAAATCTGCGCAAAAACTATGATAACATGCGCAACCTCATGGCGCGGGCAATCCAGGAATTGCAGGTATTGAAAGATCACAAAGATGGTTTGACTGGTGTGCCCAGCGGGTTCACGTCCCTTGACAGAATTACGTCGGGATGGCAAAAATCGGATCTCGTCATCATTGCGGCAAGGCCCGGTATGGGTAAAACCGCTTTTGTGGTATCTGCCCTCAGGAATGCTGCAGTAGATTTCAAAATGCCCGTTGCTATCTTCTCCCTGGAAATGGCAAGTGTTCAATTGGTGAACAGGATGATCTCGGCAGAAGCGGAACTCGAAGGAGAAAAGATCAAAAAGGGAAATCTGGCCGACCATGAATGGGCACAGCTTGTACACAAGACAAGCAGGCTCTCTTCTGCTCCAATATTTATAGACGACACACCCGCACTTTCCATCCTGGAGTTGCGGGCAAAATGTCGCCGGTTGAAAGCTGAACACAATGTGCAGCTGATTGTAATCGATTACCTCCAATTGATGCGGGGCGAACAAGGCGGAAACCGCGAACAGGAGATCGCCTCCATCTCACGTGCGCTAAAGGGAATAGCCAAGGAACTCAATGTACCTGTTTTGGCACTGTCTCAATTAAGTCGCGGCGTGGAGACACGCGGTGGAGATAAACGGCCCCAGCTATCTGACCTTCGTGAATCCGGTTCAATTGAACAGGATGCAGATATCGTTATGTTTTTATACCGCCCTGAGTACTATAAAATTACCGTCGACGAGGAAGGTATGCCCACACAAGGCATGGCTGAAGTGATTGTGGCTAAGCACAGAAACGGATCAACAGGCACAGCCAAACTAAAATTCATTGGCAAGTTCACCAAGTTCGCAGATTTCGATGCGCCAGTCTCTCATGAAAATCCTTTTTCCGGAATGATCACACGCGAAAGCCGGCTGAATACTTTTAATCAGGATGAACCACCACTGCCACCAAGGGGCGATGATGAAACTCCCTTCTGAAGGAAATAAGGGAACAAGGACTTACTACTTACTACTACCGCTTAACTATTCAAACATCAGCTCGTCATAGGCCGACTTCAGTTCACGCAGTGTTTTAGAGTCTTTCAATTTGTCGGCCAGGGAAATCCCATTCTTAAAAACTTTGGCAGCCTTTTCTATTTCACCAATTTCCTGGTAAAGTTTTGCGGCATGATAATAAGCAGGCAGGTATTCCGGATGATTCTCGAGAAGTGTTTCAAAAAGTCTTTGAGATTTCGTAGGCTGGGATTTCAAATATTCCAGTGCCAGTGCATACAAATTGAACGGATCGAGGGGGTCTTCCTCATAAAATTGCTCGAGTTGTATTATCCTATCATTGGCCATAAAAAAGGTTATAAGATCATAAACTCAGGTAAAATTAGTGGGATTGGAAAATTTTCTCCGATTACGAGGTAGACTTTTAGATTTTTGTATCTTGAGCCCTGTTTAAAAATAACGACCTCCGAAAGCATTGATTTAGAACGAGATGAAGATATTAGTTTGCATCACCCACGTTCCGGATACGACATCCAAGATTAATTTTAAAGATAACAATACCAAATTTGACAGCAGCGGCGTACAATTTATTATCGGTCCGTATGATGATTACGCGCTTGCCCGGGCGGTAGAGTTGAAAGAATCTACCGGCTCCACGGTGACGGTTTTAAATGTCGGCCTTGCGGACACGGAGCCTACCATCCGAAAGGCCCTGGCGATAGGAGCTGATGATGCGTTACGTGTGAATGCCGAACCCATTGACTCATTTTTTGTTGCCGCTCAGATTGCAAAGATCGCCACGGCTGGCGCTTACGATCTCATACTTATGGGGCGTGAATCTATTGACTATAATAGTGGAGTGGTGCACGGTATAGTAGGTGAAATGCTTGGAATACCTTCCGTCTCACCTGTTATGAAAATGGACTTCGAAGGCACAAAAGCAAAACTTACCCGTGAGATCGAAGGTGGAAAAGAGTTTTTGGAGGTGAACCTTCCCTTCGTCGCCGGGTGTCAGGAGCCAATTGCAGAATGGAAAATTCCAAACATGCGTGGGATCATGTCTGCCAGGACCAAACCTTTGAAAGTCGTGGAAGCAAAAGCCGTTGATAGCGGTGTAAAATTACAGAAGTTTGAGCTGCCGCCGCCAAAGGGAGCGGTTAAAATGATTTCAGCTGACAATGTCGGGGAACTGGTTACATTGTTAAAAACCCAGGCAAAGGTTTTATGATTTAAGAATATTATAATAGAACATAGAATGTTCATCAATAAACAATTGTGCAGGTATGGCCATTTTAGTTTTTGTTGAAAGTGCAGAAGGCAAAATAAAAAAGACCTCTATAGAAGCGGTTTCATATGCCCATGCGATGGGTGGCCATGTTACAGCCATTGGCATGGGTACAATTGACAAATCTGAACTGGAAAACCTGGGAAAGTTTGGGGCGCAGAAAATTCTTCACGTTGAAGATGAACGCTTGAATCAGGGTGTTGTTCAGGCATACACCAGTGTATTGAAGCAGGCCATGACCGATGAGCAGGCGGACATCCTTGTGCTTGCCAATTCTGCATTGGGCACGCCTGTTGCTGCGCGGTTAGCCTCGAGGATTAATGCCAGCCTTGCTTCTAACGTTGTCAGTTTGCCGGATACCACTTCGGGATTTGTTGTTAAAAAAAGTATTTACACCGGCAAAGCTTTTTCCTATATCTCCCTAACCAATCAAAAAAAGGTTATTGTGATTCGCAAGAATGCTGCTGAAATTAAAGAAACGGGAAGCCCGGGAAAAATCACTCCTTATAAAGGACAATCCGCCGCCGAAGATTTTGCCGTAAACATCACATCCTCAGAAAAGGCAACAGGAGAGATTCTTTTACCAGAGGCTAATATTGTAGTCTCAGGAGGAAGGGGTATGAAAGGACCCGAGCATTGGTCCATTTTGGAAACACTCGCCAAAACGCTAAATGCTGCTACAGCCTGCAGTAAACCTGTATCTGACATGGGTTGGAGGCCGCATCATGAACACGTAGGCCAGACAGGGGTTAAGGTTGCTCCTCAATTATATATAGCCGTAGGGATTTCCGGCGCAATTCAGCATTTGGCTGGTGTGAATTCTTCCAAATGTATTGTTGTGATCAATAAAGATGCGGAGGCACCATTTTTTAAGGCAGCCGACTATGGCATCGTTGGCGACGCATTTGAAATTATTCCTAAATTGACCGAAGCTATCAAAGCAGCGAAGTAAGTGAAGAAAATTAAATTAGAAATATTAGGCCTCTCCTCCAGTCAATCCCAGACCGGCTCGTTTGCACTTGTTTTGGGTGAAACGGATGGGCACCGTAGGCTGCCAATTATCATCGGGATGTTTGAAGCTCAGGCGATTGCCATCGAGATTGAAAAAATCATCCCCAACCGGCCAATGACCCATGATCTTTTTAAATCTTTTGCCAATAATTTTCATTTTACTGTTGAAGAAATTGTGATCTCGGATCTGAAAGAAGGTGTATTCTTTGCCAAAATTGTT